>JAKAIL010000123.1 GCA_021825235.1 Bacteroidota bacterium
GCGCTCCAAATCGATACGCCAGGAAGGAGAAGTGAGCGTCCAGTGGTTGGAATGGGAATTCTTCACAGGAATATCCAGCCGGTCGAATACTTCGAGCATCCGCTTGGTGGGAACGCTCATTCCCATGAGCAGGTCCGATCGTTCCGGCCGAAAAGAAAATGTCTTCGACTCGATCCGGTTCGGATATTCGTCAATCATTCCTTCGATACTCTCGCCGCCGGCGAGTTCCTGAATGAGTTGGGCCGCGCGTTCCGCGGCGTAGGGAAGTATGTCGAAATCGGTGCCGCGCTCGAAGCGATAGGAAGCATCCGTCGAAAGGGCAAGTTGCTTTGCCGTCCTGCGAATCGAGTCCGGACTGAAATAGGCCGATTCGATCAGCACATTAGTCGTTGAGTCGTTTATAGCGGAGTTCTCTCCGCCCATAATGCCCGCGATTCCCAACGGGTTTTTGCCATCGGTAATGAGGAGGGCGTCCGGTGGCATTTTACGGAGTTTGCCATCGAGCGTGGTGTATTCCTCTGCAAATCCTCCGGCCGTTCGAACGACGATTTCGCCATTACTCACAACGTCGAAGTCGAAGGCGTGCAGCGGATGACCTAATTCCATCAGCACGAAGTTCGTAACATCGACAACATTGTTGATTGGTCTCAGTCCCACGGCTTCCAGTTTGCGCCTGAGCCAATCGGGTGAAGGCTTCACTGTTACTCCGCGAACAAGCTTCGCCACGTATCGCGGGCATAATTCCGGTTGGGGAAGCGAAACGCGAACTTGTTGGGAGATTGCGCCGCCTGCAGGGGCGATGGGGGCTTTCGGCATTCGCAGCCGTTCGCCGGTAATTGCCCGAATTTCGCGCGCAATGCCAATGTGACTCAGGCAATCCGCCCGGTTGGGTGTAATGCCGACCTCGAAGGCAACATCTCGAATGCCGAGCGCATCGGCCAGCGGTGCGCCAACGGACAGCTCGAGAGGTAGTTCCCAAATCCCTTCGTGGTGTTCGGAAATTCCGAGCTCGCGTTCGGAACAGAGCATTCCTTCGCTCGCTTCGCCACGTATTTTAGCTTTTTTGATGACGAAGCCATTTCCAAAGTCTGCCCCAATCTGCGCGACTGCCACTCGCAGCCCAGCCCGGACATTGGGCGCGCCGCAAACAATATTGAGCAGCTCACCTTTACCGATACTTACTTTAGCAAGATGTAATTTGTCAGCGTTCGGATGCGGCGCAACTTCCAGCACCTCACCCACGACGATACGGTCCCAGTGTTCGCCTAAACGGTGAATGGATTCGATCTCGAGGCCGAGCATCGTGAGCCGGTGCGCCAGCTCTTCCGGCGGAAATGGGATGGAGATGTACTCCATGAGCCAATTGAGAGAAATTCGCATTGGATAACACTACGCGCAATTGGCTTTCGTAGTGCCCAAAATTTTTGGGCACCCCCCGAAGGACAAGTTTGAGGAACGTTTGCCCCCTTGGACTTCTTTGGTGAAGATTCCGAAATTTTAACGAACGCACCATGGTCGAAACCGACTGTACCCTCGATATTCCGGCAATTCGTAAACACTTTCCAGCCATTACGAAAGGCCGCATCGTCACCAATAATGCCGCGAGTACCCAGGCGCCAAGGAAGCTGGCGGACCTGTATCGCGAACTCCTTCCGGATTACGAGAATGTACATCGAGGGCAGTCCAATGCTTCGCGCGCGATGACGCGGCTCTTCGAGAATTCCTATGAAACGATCGCGAAATTTATCGGAGCGCCATCCTGGCAGGAGCTATCGCTTCACCGGAATACGACCGAAGCCCATAACTCCGTTATGTATTCCCTCATGACGGAATTTCGCGATGGCGATAACATTGTACTTACGATGATGGAGCACAATTCGAATTATGTTCCCTGGTATGGGATGTGCCGAGAAATCCTGCCGCGCTTTGGGATCCATGTGGAATATCGTATTGTCAATTTCGATTCCGAGACCGGAGAATTGGATCTGGAGCATCTGGCATCGCTGGTCGATAACCGGACAAAGTTGGTGGCAGCCAGTGGTGCTTCCAATTTCTTTGGTACCAAAAATCCCATCTCGAAAATTCGCGAAATTGCGTCCGCCAGTGGGTATGTACAGCCAACCGGCGAACGCCGTTCGTATCTGTTAATCGATGGTGCGCAATTGGTGCCGAGTACCTATGTGGACGTTCAAGCCATGGATGTGGACTTTCTTTCGTTCTCATTCCACAAAATCCTTGCGCCGTTTGGAGTCGGCGTGCTCTATGCCAAGGAACATCTGCGCCGTGCGATGCGGCCATTCCTGTATGGCGGCGATATGGTAGCCGGTCTGGTTGGCTCGGTTAAACCGGAGCGGGTGAATTACAATGAGCTGCCATGGAAGTTCAGCGCGGGGACGCCGAATATTTTAGGAGCGATTGTCAGCGCGCAGGCTTTTCGGATTCTCCTTGATTTAGCGCTCAATCCCGAAGAAGAAATCTACTTTATGACGGAGAAGGAGATATTGCGTAAGGATGTGCGGGATGCAATGGACAAGATTACACGTTATACCAGAACGCTTACACGTCGCGCGCTGGACCTTATTTCAGAAATCCCAAAGATCAAGATATATGGCCCGCTGAATGAAACGCGCCGTACCTCGCTCGTGGCATTTAATGTCGAGGGCCGTAGTCCCTTCGACCTTGCGGATGCGCTGAACGAGTTCGGTGTCGAATCCCGTGCGGGTTGTCATTGTGCCGGGTTGGCTCATGACAATCTCCAAATCCCGGCGAGTTGCCGTCTCAGCTTCTATTTGTATAATACGATGGAAGAAGTAGAAACAGCAGCAGATATTCTCGCGAAGATTGTGCGGGAAGGAATTTATGCGAAAGCGCCCAGTGCGGTTGGAGCGCTTGCGACGAGTTAGCCCCCTTTAGTGTACGATGTTGTAACTGCTCAGCAGGTAATGCGTGGTGCTTGTTTGCGTCGCGCCGCCAGTCTGCGATTTCGTAATCATATCCTGTCGCTTCGGATAGAACCCTATTTCTTTCGCATACCAAATGGTAACCGTCGACGACCCACCCGACGAATAGATTCCACCTAAGGCGCTTCCCGTTACGTTGATGTCGAGCGAACCTTCGCTGGTAGCGAACGTTTTTCCCGCAGCAGTAACCAGTGGTGCACCAATATAGGTGGCCTGCGAAGTAGCCTGGATCGTTATCGGAATACCCTGATACGATACGGTTGAATCGAACAGGGTTTGGGAAATGGGAATTTTGCTGCCAATCGGTATCGTAAACCAGCCAGAGGGCAACGGGACGGGTAAGGAAGAGCCTGCGGCCTGGCTAAAGTCGATATAGACCGAAACATCGCCGTTGGCTTCGACATGGTAATAGTTAATGGTGCCGGTATCGTCCCGAACTTCGATGACATCCGATTTCCCCTGATAGGTAAGCGTATTGCTGATAATTGTTTCTGTGGTGGTGCCGATCAGCACTCCATTGGTATCGACGGCATAGGTAAAGGTACTTCCTGCACCCGGGGAGGTGACCGTCGAAACGCCATTTGCAATCATGGTAATGCCGAGTGAGTGCAAACTACCACCGGCGAGATAGTGCAGCGAGTCCACGGCCGTACGAAATCCTGCTTGAGCGGGATCGAATTGCAGGTGGACCATGATATACCCACCGGCATTGATCGTCAGTGGAGTCGAAAAATTCGTGTCCTGTGCTTCGGAAGAGTTTACCGCGCTCGAGAGCATCGTAATCGATGCGGTGCCGGTGTTGACGAGCACGATCGAAGTATCGTGCATCTGACCGATGGGCAGACTACCAAAATCGATAACGGTGGGTGCGTATACACCGCCGGAACCTCCTCCCGTGGAACCGCCGCCGGTCGGGGAGGAATTAATAGATAGTACCGCATTATAGGGGATCCCTCCGGAGGTATAATAAAGCGTATCGGTCCCGCTCGCGGTTTGCGAAGACGGAGTGAACTCGATATGTATGGTGCGGGAACCATCTGGTCCCAGCGTCAGAGGATGGGAAAAATTGGTATCCCGTACCGCGCCGGAGGAGACCCCATTGCTCGTAATAGTTGCCGTATCGATGCCCTCATCGAACAGTCCGATCGTGGTATCTTTGGTTTGCCCGGATGGAACAGAACCAAAATCAAGGGCATGGGGAACGAGGACCAGTCCCCCGCCGGAACCTCCATTCGAGATCGGAGCGGTAGAAGAAGAACAGCCGGCAATGGCAGCGGCAGCAAGGAAAACCAGCAGTATTCGTGTCATGCAGTAAAATGGTAGTTAACCAGGTTGTTGGGCAAAATCCCCACTTTGCCCCACTTCACCATTTGTGAGCAATGAATAGTGCGGAATAGTTTCAATCCTCGCACTCAAAATTGCTCCAGGAATCGGTAATCGTTCTCATAAAAATTGCGTATATCGGAAACACCATAGCGCATCATTGCCGTCCGGTCGATGCCAATGCCGAACGCGTATCCGGAATACTTCTCCGGATCGATTCCGCAGGCTGAAAGCACGTTAGGATGTACCATGCCGGACCCCAGAATTTCCAGCCAGCCGGAATATTTGCACACACGGCAGCCCTTGCCACCGCAAATATAGCAGCTCACGTCCACTTCCGCGCTCGGCTCCGTAAAGGGAAAAAAGCTGGGGCGAAGCTGAATTTTTGCATCGTTTCCAAAAAATTGTCGAGCGAAGGATAGGAGCACGCCTTTGAGGTCGGCCATGCTTACACCTTTATCCACGACCAGGCCTTCCATCATAAAAAATGCAACGCCGGCCCGGGCGCTTGCAGCTTCATTACGATACACTCTTCCCGGCATGATGGCTCGAATAGGCGGCTTTTGCCGTTCCATCAATCGAATCTGCACGGGGGAAGTATGAGTTCGCAGGAGCAGAGGCGAAGTTCCAGTCCCACTCCAGCCAGCATCTGGTTTCACAAAAAAGGTGTCCTGCATGTCCCGCGCCGGATGTTCGGGCGGGAAATTCAGTTTGCCGAAATTATGCTCATCGTCCTCGATTTCAGGACCATATTCCACGGCAAACCCCATGTGCTCGAAAATCGCTACCATCTCATTCAGCGTTTGCATGATGGGATGAGCGTGGCCTGATGAAGCAACCGGTACGGTCCGCGCTGGCATTGTGAGGTCGATCGTCTTGGCGATGCCTGCGCTTTGACCGATCGCGGCCTCCTGCTCACCGAAACGACTCTCGACCGAGTGCCGCAGCAGATTCAGCTCTTTGCCGAACTGCGGCTTCTCTTCACGAGAGACCGTGCGCAGGTCGTCGAACAGGGCGGCAATGGTGCCCTTGCGGGTGAGATGCGCGAGCTTGAACGCTTCGAGATCACTCATGCTGGTTATCGCATCGAGATCGCCCAGCAGCTTCTCGCGGATCGTCGCTATTTCGTTGAGGGTCATTGGTCGACAAGGATAACGCACGAAACTGGAAAATCGCGCCGCGCCGAACATTGCCGTGGATTTCGTGTTAGGACGCCCTATGGCTGGAATTTTTGGGATACAGTCCTATGCAGGTTCGCTCGGCGTGGAACAGCAAGCGAAACAATTGCTCCATATCGCGCAACAAGGGTTCCAGCACCCATCGGGAATTCACCACTTCGCCTCTTCGGCTATTGGAAGCGCGCTTCCGCATTTCTATTCAGGTACGAACTGGCCGCTCGTCACACACGATGGAAGATTTGCACTCGTCGTCTTCGGGGAAATATACCTGGCAAGTGGGGAAGCGGTGCGCGAGTATAATTTTGAAGAAAGGTTCATTGCGCCACTCCTCGCATCGCCGGACAGATTTCTGCTCACCTTGGACGGTGCCTTTTGCTTTGCTCTGATGAGTCAAGAGGAATGCCTGCTCGTGAATGATCCATTTGGAACCTTTGCGTTACATTATGGCGCCCTGCCGTCCGGTTTCATTTTTTCTTCTCAGATGCAGGGAGTGGGGAGCGCACTCTCCTCGACGGCTCTGGACGAAAAAGGTGTATTTCAAACTCTTGGTTTAGGCATGTGCCTCGCTGGTCGAACGTTGTTCGAAGGAGTGTCGAGGGTGCCTGGGGCATCATACCTCCGCGCGTCGCGTGACGGCATTGCTTTGAAGAAATATTTCGTACCTTGCTACGGCGAAAGTGTCGAGCCTGTCGTATCTACCCTAAATAGAATCCAAGCGGAACTCGAAGAGTCGGTTGTACTCCGTGCTCGATATTCGGAGCCCATTGCCGCATTTACAGGTGGATTCGATAGCCGCGCGACGTGGTCGATTATTCTTGGAAAGCACATCGAGATGCAATCCGTAACCCATGGCCTTCCGGATTCGAGCGATATCTTAATCGTCCGAAAAATTGCCAGTCAGCTGCAAATTCCACACACAGAAATCCACTTCGATGGAGCTTTTATCAGCGCGCTTCCCGAATCGTGGCGGGACACTGTACGCCTTGGAGAAGGTGGGCTTTCTATCCGGTACGGAGCGGCCTTAAAATACTTGCAAATGCTTTGCGGCAAGTACCCGGTGCTCCTCGATAGTTTTGGAGGGGCCTTCTACCGAAGGCAGCGTATGAAGGTTGCCGAACGATTGATTAATCCGAGCAAAAATTTGATGTCTCAGCTATTTCGGTTTGAACGGTCGTCGCTTCTCGAATCCAACATTCTCCGTCCAGAAGTTCACAAGGCGATGGAATCGTGCGCACTGAATTCGCTTGCCGAATACTACGCTTCGATCGAAGATACTTCGCTTCTTGGCGATAAATTGGATCGCTATCATTTGGAGGAGGTGGGCCCCATGAAGGATGCTGCGATGGGCAACGCACAACTGAATTACATCGGACTTGGACATCCGCTCTTGCGATTGCGGGCGATTGAACTCGCCACGACCCTTCCTGTTGCAGTGCGCCGACGCAATGCAGTGCATAAATACGTAGTCCACGCTTCGTTCCCATTATTAGAGCGATTTTCGCTGGATAACGTTGGCTTTTCAACGCCGTATCGCGGATTTTCGACGTTGCGCTACGCCAAAATGGTTGCAGAAAGAATACTGGACCGAGTCCATGCTAACTTCCCAGCATTTACCATACAACTGCGCCGGCCGACCATCGACTTGGAGCACCTCTTGCTTCCGGGCATTAAGCTGGCTGAAGAAATCTTATTGTCCCATCATCCAGAATTTGATAAACTGGTCGATAGACCAATCCTGGAACAGACTATAACGGAGTTGAAGCGTGGCAACATGGGACGTGGCGATGCGATCGCCCAATTACTCGGCTTTCGGCTTTTTCTCGATCTGTTTGTAGCCTAAGTGCCACGTTGGTCCGGTTGCTGCGCATCATCCTTTGGCATCGGTGCAGTGTATGCAACGATCGGGAAGCTCCCGGCTTATGGTGCTTCTGCCGACGTCCGATGCTCGACGGACATTTGCTCCGCAGGTCGTTCCCGCACATTCTTTCCGTGCTCTGCTTTCGGCCCGAACCGCTTGACGAAGTTCTGGACGATACCGGTAAAGACCGTGTCCACGCCGAGCCCCGCGCCGCTGTGGATCGCTGCGGTGTTTAGCACGGCGGAACCGTTCTTGCGGTAGGCGAGGGCCATTTCGCCGCCGCCGGTACCATCCCAACGTTTGTCAGCCGGATCGTAGAGGATGCCAATGCTTTCGTCCTCGCAATTCATGCCTCGTGCGATAATTTCAGCGTTCGGATTGCTCATTGTGACCTTGTCGGTTTCCGAGCCGCAAATTGGTTTGCCATCGATGCCTTCCATGCCGAAGATGTCACCCGGTTCCACGCCGAGTCCGGCGAGAATCCAGTGCTCCTTCGCCGCAAGGACCCGGTATGGTGCGAAGGTATGCATCCCCAGGCCATTATATCGACCGGCAAGATACTCCTGCTGCGGATGGAAATGATGCTTCCACATGCCTCCGTATGCGAGCGAATGTTCGAATAACGTGACATCTTTATGGCATTCCATGCGTGTCCGATTTGGGTTCCATCGAACTACCCAATACAATTGGTTCGCGCCAAGCGAAATGATGGAGGCGCCTCGGTCTGCGACGCGGCGCACCGCGGCGTGCATCTCCGCAGTGATATACTCGCAATGGTATGACAAGACGAGTAGTTCGCAGTGTTCAAGGCTTTTTGGCGACTCAAGCAAGTAATCCGGAATTACCGAAACATTCGGGTACGTCTCGGAAAACCAATTGAAGGTATTGGCTTCCACGTCGATGGAATGGTTCACCTCGAAGGCGGTGTTCGGTCGTTGCGTCGATACAAAATAGACCGTTTTGTTCTGGAACTGATTTTGGTAGAGCGATTTGCCGCCCCACGCATTATACGCCGTCCAGGTCGAGACCGGCGCGACGATCACCATCGAGGCCGGATTTCTCACCCCGATGATGAGATACATTGGAAATGTCTTGAGCGTTACCTCGTCGGTGATCAGGGCCTGGTAGTAGCCGCTTTTGAAATCATTCCCGATCGTCACGGTGAGGCTTAGCTTCCAATTGCAGCCTTGTTCGGAGGCCGTGGTGGGAACGCTTTGCTCTTCGCGACCGAAGGACATGCTGTATACTTCCTCATACTGAAAGGGTCCGCTCATCCTCCGCAGGGAGAGGCGGTTTCGATAGTAAAAGGCCCTGTCGGTATAGCCTTCAGGAATTCGGGAATCCATGTCCGGTGTATGTTCGTGCCGGATGAAGGAGATAAATCGGTAGCGATAATACCAAAGGATAATCGCTACGAAAGTTAGAACAGCAAGAATTGCGAGAATACTTACGAAAGTTGCAATAGCGTTCATCCCGGGGAATTTTGGATTAGCTTTCTTAGGAAAAGAGAACAATGTGAATTCTCTGTAACAATCTGGCTTTCAAATGTGTCTTTATATTCGCTAACGCCTCACCGCAAGCAAGTCGTCATTTATCATTTTTGTTGTCGCTGCTATGAGCCTTGATACGTTTGGAGGGCGCACGCCCGCCTTAAAACAATTCATTTCGTCGTTTCATGCATCTCACCTTTGGATGGGATCGATCCTTACCGGTGTATTCCTGCTGGGCATCGGAGGTTATGCCGTGCTCGACACGAATGCACACTCCGCCGGTATTACGAACTACACTCAAAAGACCACGAATGTCGGGTGCTATTGCCACTGTTCTACGGCGAATAGTGCAACGACGGTTACTATTTCCACCACCAGCACTACCTTCTATACGGGTCAAACGTATGAATTTACTGCGTCGGTATCCAATAGTTCCGAGGCCGACGGTGGCATCGATATCTCTACGGAATTTGGAACGCTTAGTGCAATCAGTGGGCAGGGGCTTTATCTTTCCAGTGGGGAACTGACCCATAGTGCTCCGAAAGCATTAGCCGCAAGCTGGAATTTTGATTGGACCGCACCTTCCACCTCCGAATATGATACGATCTTTGCCACGGGCAATGCCGTTAACGGGGATGGAAGTAATGATGGAGGCAATTGTACGGACAAGTGGAACTTTGCTCCGAAATACATCATCCATGTGATCCCATCGCCGACCAAACGCATTGCGTTTGGCCGCTCCTCGATCTCGCTTGGACAGGTTCGAGTTGGACATCGTGTTGCCGATTCTTTGTTAGTCTCTTCCGTTGGTACCGGGAATATTACGATTTCTTCCAGTGGAATGAAATCCGGGACGCCGTTCTCCAGCTATCCAACGACTTCCAATCGGACCATTAATTCCGGCTCTACAGAGATGGACAGTGTAAGCTTTTCGCCGGCGGCGCGAGGTTCCTTCAGCGATTCGCTGATTTTCAACACCAATTCGGATACGGCTCCTGAGCAGCGGACCGGTATTGCGGTGTCCGGAGAGGGAATCGAGGCGATCTTCAGTGCGAGCAATGGTAACTCACTCGCTTTTGGGAACCTACGCGCGGGAAATACGGCTCATCTGAGTTTCCAATACTCGAACACCGGCGATGATACGCTTTTCCTTTCCGCGCCTTCTGTTTCGGGAAGTGCCTTTAGTGCTGATTCGGGGAATTCCAGCGTAACGCTCCCGCCGAACCAGTCCGCCAGTGTAGGGATCGCATTTTCACCAACCGCTAAGCAATCCTACAGCGGATCGCTAACGTTTAGTGCTTCGAACGGAGTTTCCACGCCGACTATAAGCCTCACTGGCAATGGCATTTTGCCACAGCTTCAGATTTCGGCCCCTCAGGATATCGGATTGATTCGGGTAGGACAAACATTACAAGGAATCGTTACTTTCAATAATACGGGTAATGATACTCTGCATATTTCCAATGCGCGGCTTACTCAACCATCCACTCGCTTCACATTGGGAGCCTACACTGCTTCGGTTGAGCCGAATGGATCGGGAACATTCCATATTTCTTATACACCTGATAGCGAGAGGACGGATACCGCTACATTACACTTCTCCTCAGATGATCCTACCGATTCCGGGGTTTCGCTGGTTGTAATGGGTTCCGGTATTTTGCCGCACATGGCCATAGCGCAGAAGGGGGATACCATTGACCTGGGGCAGGTGCGAATAAATTCGAGCGATACCCAGGATATTGCCGTAACCAATACAGGCTCCGCCGATTTGAACCTCGTAAGCGTAACGGCGGGTCCATCGCCGTTTGCACTGGTCTCGAGTCCGAGTGTGGTTGCTTCGGAAGTGACATCGTATATAGCCATAAGTTTCTCACCCACCTCGACGGGTGGCTTCCATGGCATGGCGGTGATTCAGGGAGATGATCCGAATAATGCTTCGGATACGGTGTATCTTACCGGCGAAGGCATCAATAGTTCGCTTTCCATAACGCCGGCGAGCCTCTTGTTTGGATCGGTCCCGGTTTCGAGCACCGCGGTGGATACCGTTACCCTGAGTAATTCGGGTGCGGCAACCTTGAATATTTTGGATTATAAAATTAGTCCGGCAGGCGGCGCATTCGCAATCATAGATTCCTCCGGCCATCAGGTCACCTCTGTGGCACCCGTCCGAGTGGCGATCCGGTTCCAACCGGATAGCGCGGGAAGTTTCTCGGGGATGCTGACCATCGTAACGGATGATGCGAGCTCACCCACGCGGACAGTAAGCCTTTCCGGAATTGGAGTCAAAGGTTCGCTTAGTGTATTGCCCGCGACCGTTGATTTCGGGAATGTGCAGCTTGGTCAGAGTGCATCGGCACCGCTTACGCTTCGAAATGTTGGCCAGGCAAGTTTGAGCGTCAGTTCTCTTACGTTCACCGGTCCGGGAGCTGGTGCCTTCACCGATTCGCTGTTTACCACACCCATGACGATTTCCGCCGGCGATTCGGCCAAGCTCGATCTTCTCTTTACACCTTCTGTCGCCGAGGCGTATCAGGGTATGGCGCGCTTCCTGTTGGGAGATGGAACTTCTGTAACCGCCTACCTGCAAGGGGCCGGTGTGAGTGCGGGAGTATCGGGGATGGCTGCGAACGCCCCATTTGTACTATCGCTTTCGCCAAACCCAGCGAGGAATATGGTCTTGCTCCATATTGGTGTGGAGCGTTCCTCCGGAATTTCGCTCAGCCTGTTGGATGCCGCTGGGCATATCGTGACCGGCCGCTCCCTCGGATATTTCGTCCCAGGCCACTATGAGGTGCCGCTGCCACTCCAAACCCTGCCCGATGGAAGCTATTTTATAAGGATTGGTGACGAATATGGAAATACCGTAGGGGCAAGTCTC
>JAKAIL010000124.1 GCA_021825235.1 Bacteroidota bacterium
GCCGGTAATCGAGCGGACGTGCGGCCAGGACTTCGTGCATCTCGCCGTTGTGCAGCGTGAGAATAATATTCCGAAAATCCGGAGTGAAGGCTACGTGGCCCGTTTCCGCCGTTAGAATGCGGGAGGCATCCGGCGAGGAATGGTCATAGATCGTAATATTTCCCAGATCGTTCGTCCTGGGGTTTGCCGTCCGGGCAAGAATCGCATAGCCGGGAATTTCATCGTCCGTTGTGAAAGTGCCGGGTTCGATGATAAGAGACGGCTTCTTCTGGTTGATGTCCATCATCAGGTCCTTCGCGCGATGGTTCGCGTCCGGCAAAATAATGTTATTGAATTGGAGGTCGAAGACGGCAATGAGGACGCTTAGGACAATCATCGGAAAAATCATTCGGCCCAGGCTCACGCCGGCCGCTTTCATGGCCGTCAACTCGTTGTTGGATGCCATCGAACCGAACGCCATTACCCCGGCTACCAGCACGGCCATGGGCACCGCAAGGACGACCATCCACGAAAGGTTGAAGACGATGAGTTCCACAATCGTCCACAGGGTCAGCCCTTTGCCGACGATGCGGTCAATAAAACGCATCAGGAATTGCAGCAGGAAGACAAACATAATGACCGAAAGCGCCATGACAAATGGCCCTACCGCCTCCCGGACAATATAGTCCCACACCAGGGCGGACTGCTTCCACCACCGGTATATCCGCTCACGCTTCCGTTCGCCCGATTCCACGCTCCGATTAACGGCTGAATTGAAAGGTAGTTTCCGGGTGGAGGCCCACTGGATAGCCGGGAATGATAGTTCCTTCATCCTCGTTTGGCCAGTACGTTTAGTTAAAGCCAATCTGCACTCACTGAATCTTTCGCACCATGAAAAATCTTTGTTCTCCCATTGCATACCTATCTATCGTTGCGACGATGACTTTCTATCTCGCCGGATGTTCGAGTAATACCTCTGCGCCACCTTCGCAGCAAACCGCCAGCATTCCACCGCTGGGAACCACGATGACGCAAGTCTGGAATGGCAGCGGATACGAAGTTACTTCGACCATCACCGTGAATGCCACAGGACTGCACGATCCCGGCGAGAGCACCGCTACGGTGTTAAAATTCGTGGAAGTGGACCAGGAAGGCAATGTGGATTCCATTTTCCAATCCTATCGGTCGGATGGAGACGTAGCAGTCAACAATCAGGACTGGGGCGTGGCGGGAACATTTTATACGATTCCGTTCGCCTCTACCGCTCCGATCACCTCGTCCTACAACGATGCCGGCGAGACGGTGAACCTGACCGAAATCCACAATGGGCCGGGAAACTCCTACACCCTCAATGGCACCCCGTATGCGACGGACAGCGCGACCGTGGAACAATCCATCGGAGGACAAACGACGCAGTTTCACTACACGCTGATTCCTTCCCTGGGTATCATCGCGCGAATGGTCGTCGAACCCGATCCGGCGAGCGGACAGGACGGACAGTCGCAGTGGATTACGGCCTACACGGCGAAATAAATTCCGAAATGGTCTCGCGTTCGCCGGTGTTTGAGGGCCGCACATAACGCGGCAAAATGGATATCAAAGATAAAAGTATTCTCGTGTTAGGAGGCTTCGGCCTCGTTGGTCAGGCAGTAATTAAGCGAATGATGCGCTCGAAAGAGGAGCGACCTTCGCACATCGTTATCACCTCACTCGGGCAGTCGGAAGCCGAAGCGGCCGTCGATCATTTCCGGAAGCTCTATAAAGATGACGATACCACATTCGAACCGTTCTGGGGTAACCTTTTCGTTCGCGAAGCGTGGAAGGACCTCCCTCGGGAATCCATCCTTCGCGATGCCGAGAAACGCGACCTTCTTATCAACGATATTTTAGGGGATCTTACCGAGAGCGTCGTTTCCTCGAACACGCTCTACTCTGCGATCGAATGGGCGCGGCCAGATGCAATCGTGGATTGCATCAATACATCCACCGCCTTTGCGTATCAGGACCTCTTCAGCCTGAGCCAACAGGTACGGGGCAGCCTGGGAACAACTGCCGGAAATTCTGCGGAACTCGTCGAGCGGCTGCTGGCGAGCCTCTATATTCCCCAGCTCATTCGCCACGTGCAGATTCTTCATCGCGCTCTAATCGCCTTCGAGGTACATGCCTATCTTAAAGTCGGCACCAGCGGTACGGGCGGCATGGGGCTGAATATTCCGTTCACCCATTCCGAAGAACGGCCATCGAGAATGCTGCTGGCGAAGTCCTCGCTGGCCGGAGCACATTCTCTCCTGCTCTTTCTTATGGCCCGAACCCCACGGACGGCCGAAATCGTAAAGGAAATTAAGCCGACGGCAACGATTGCCTGGAAGGAAATTAACTACGGTCCGGTCCGCAAAGGTGGCAAACCGATTCTGCTGGAAGAGGCAGCCATGGAAGATGCCGAAGTGCTTGGCTCGGAACTCCAGCTATCGAAACCCTCTGCAACTCCGGCCAAAGAAAAATTCCTCGAGTCGGTCTATATCGATACGGGTGAGAATGGAATTTTTTCCAAAGGCGAGTTCGAGACCATCAGCGCGCTTGGGCAAATGGAAATGGTTACACCCGAAGAAATTGCGGAAAATGTCTTCCGAGAGCTCGCCGGCGCGAGCACTGGCAAGGACATCATTTCCGCGCTCGATGCTTCCACTATGGGACCGAGTTACCGGGCCGGATATTTGCGTGAGTCGGCACTACAGATGATGTCGGCGCTGGAAGAAGAAACCCACACCGAGAGCGTGGCTTTCGAAATGTTGGGGCCGCCGCGATTGGCCAAGCTCCTCTTTGAAGCTCATCTCCTTAAACGTATCGGCAGAGATTTCGGCGGAGTGCTGAGTCACACTCCGGAAGACCTGGCAAGCAAAGCGGAGATGATCCTCACCGAAGATGCTCATCTGCGCAGCAATATTATTTCGATCGGAATTCCCATTTTACTCTCGGATGGCAAGAGACTTGTTCGTGGAACGCAGATAAAAATTCCAGCCCGGCGATGGGACCTTTCGCAGGACCACACGGTCGAGCTAAACGATGAACGGCGCGATGCCTGGACACGGGACGGATGGGTGGACCTCCGTGCGGAGAATATGGCACACTGGCAGTCTCGGCTCGAAAGCATTCGTACCGAGGCGGAAGGCCATGGAAATATTTCCGGCTCGGAACCAGACCGGTCGCCGGCGTATTGGGATAATTTCGAATCGCTGAACGAAGGCCGCCTGGCCGCATGGATTTTCAGTTTCGAGGAAGGCGGCGAGCGCATCAAGCGGTAGCGTTTCACATCGCTAAATTTCATCGTTTTGATAGGTTGGAGCGCCAAATTTCGTATATTTGTGCTAAATAAATGAAAAGCCTCCTCATTGTTGCAGCAATCGTCGCGCTTGGCGTAATCGCGGGCTTCGATTACGCCGCGGGAGTCGATACCTTTACGGCACGGCCCGATGGCGATGGAATCACGCTCGAATGGCACTCCGAAGTCGAAACCGGCATTACGAATTATATGGTTCAGCGGTCGAATGCCCAGACGCCCGATAATTTCGAAAACGTTGGCACCGTAACCGCGACCGGGAACTACAGCTACTATAAGTTCCACGACAGCAATCCGAGCGCGGCCGGGCTTGCAGGGCAAAGCGGCGGCGCGCACATCCTTTCCGATGCCTTCCGGTACCGCTTAGAAATCAATCTCTCGAGTGGGGACATCAGTTACTCCCAAACGGTCAGCGTAACCAAGCCTTCGAGCGGCGTTCGCCGGACCTGGGGGATGATCAAAGAGATGTTCCATTAAGCGCAGTTCTGTATAGAAGCACCGCTCCTTCGACACGCTCAAGGCATGATCGCGCTTAATTTATAGTCATTCCAAGTGTAGCAAATCGGAGCTTGCGAAGAGTTGCGAAGTCGAGGAATCCCGGACAACATAGCCCCATTGGTCGGACTGGAAGCACCGACCGACTAATCAGAATGACAAATTCCTGAGGGCTGCTCCCGGAACGGGCAGGCACAACCTATAGTTTTATCTAGAGAAGGATTTACGGCTTTGTTCACCATCAAATTACTCTTCGCGATCGCATTGTGCGCGCTCCTTTGCGCCCAGCCCTCCTACGCCCAATTCAACAAGGCGAACCTCGCGAAAAAGCTTGGAATGGACTCGACCATCTTCACGATGAAGCTCGATTCCCAAAAGCCACCGAAACCCGGCCAAACCTTCAAAGTTACCATTCATGTGGCACCGGGCGGACACTGGCATGTCTATAGTTCGAAAATGACCAGCGAAGGCGGACTGACCCCGCTTATGCTCAAAGTTCCACCGGAGCTTTCCCAATATTTTGCGATTACGCACATTGCGGAAACGGGCAAAGTCCGCACCAGCTACGATTCCAATTTTATGGCCATCACCATAGCGCATTACACACCGTTCGACCTCATCGTAACGGTTAAGGCGCTCAAGAAATCGGCGCAACCACTCCCTTTTTATCTCCTCGTGCATTACCAGACCTGCACCGAGACCATGTGCATGCCGCCACGAACATTCACGATACCCATGACGGTCATCGGGCAGCAGCCGATAAAAATAAACTTATCGGGGAATTACTGCAGAGACTCATTGGACTTCGGTTGAACCTTCCGGTTTGAGCAAAATATAAGGTTGAACGTTGAGAACCTTTGCTATCTTAGTAAGGGCGGCAATACTTAGCATCTTTGTAGCCCTTTCGACACAGGCATAATAATTCGATTGAAGATAAGCTCGCCCGGCAACCGCTTCCTGAGTTAAACCTCTCTTAAGCCTAATCTCTCTTAAATTTCGCGCGATAACCTGCTCGATCCTCACGGAACGAAATTATCACACTATCGCCAAAAAGCATTATTACTTTTAGCGATATGTTTTTTTAAAATGTCTGAGTAAAATTGTATTATTTTTGCGTGTGAACAGTAGTTTGCTGTTCATTATTAATATTATTTGATATGAAACACTTGTTGACTTCAATGATACTACTTGTGTCACTCTTAAGTAGTACGCTTGCTTTTGCAAGTTCTGACACTGTCAAATACCGCCTAGTCCAAAGTTGGCTCCCAGATTCTTCAATGATAAGGTATGAGCTGGGATCGATTTGCCACTATGGAGGGGGAGCTACGACCTACATTGGGTTCGCAGACACATTTGGTTCCAATTTCGCAACGACTTGGCGCTCGAACAATTTCACTATCAACGGAACGAATGATTCTGTCTCCTTTTTCCGGTTCGCTTCTTTCGACAATCAATATGTTGTCGATGGATTAGTTCCCGATACGACGACGAATCCGATGGATTCCGCGCTATCGGCCCTCATTAATGCATCCCTCAGCAGGTATATTGACACCGGGTTTTATATCCACCCAGCCCCAAGCTCATTTTCCGCGACTTCAATCATTCTGTATGTAGTGGAGCTTCGCAATGCATCCAATGATTCTATCTTGGAAAATTTGGACACCCTTGAATGCTTTTTAAATGATTCGGGTCGGCTCCGATATTGCGCACTCGGAGATCGACAAAAAAGGCTCTGTTCCCTATATGGGATCCCAAATGGAACTAATGTCTATCTTAATGTCGAAAGATACTCAAGTTTGCCCCAGGGCTCTCATATTATTGCAGACGATTACGTAGTAGAAGGCCACAATAACCCCTATGGGGACAGCCTGCATTATTTTGCATTTCAGGATTCTTGTAAATATGCATATATTGCGCTAAAACGTTCATCAGCGCAGGCAGGATCTTCACCCGACGAAGCCATCATAAGTAAACCGGGAGAAATAACCGTCTCTTCTGCTTCTAAATCAAGCGCTACCCTCAAGATTTTTGATGAGTTAGGCAGAACTGTTGAAAGTAGAAGTTTAGACCTCGACCAAGGGCTGAATGCAGTTACTCTCAATTTAAATGCCCTACCGCAAGAACCATTGTTCGTAGAGGTTGAGCAATTCCAAGATATAGTTTTCTCAGAGCATTTAGTAAACCTGGGTAACGGAACGGCGGTAGCGCTCGCCACTCCGACATATGCCAGCGCGTCAACAGCACATGTGAAACTTGACACAGGCTCAGGTCATTCTACAAATCATTTCAATATCAAAAGGGCTAGGGTAATAGCGCAAGCTTATGCCCGCGAAAATAAAGGTAGGAGGCCCTTGTCAACAGGTTCCCAAGGAATGATATTTAAAGGATATGCTTCGGACTGCGGTGGTTGCAACGCACTGGGCGGAAGCAGATACATGAATGGTGAGCAAGGTTTGGGACCTGATAACGCTGTTGGTGAAATGTGGACGTTACTTCCAGACTACGGAGACGTCACCAACGCTGGTAGTACCCAAGGATATCAGATTTGCACGGGTCTTAATCCATTCGGGGATCCAGATCCTATTGGTAATTGGGAGGATCTCGGTGACTGGGGATAACTAGTTCAGCCATACCACGCTGGGGCCTTCCATTTGGGGGCTCCAGCACGTTCTATTTTTTGGAACGACGAGGTCCAATCGTAGGTTTTTCCTTTGGCATGAAGTCTGAGGTTAAATCTTGGTTATTGTTTTCAGCAGTGCTTTTGAGCCTTGCCAGTGGAGGCTATGCTAAGAATGATGTTCGTGTTGAAAAAAAGCTCAACATGGACACGTCAATCTTCTCTCTGTCGTTAATGCCTAATCAAGTGCCGACGGCAGGGAAGGTATTCACCATTAAGATTCATGCTATTCCCGGCCATGGCTGGCATATTTACAGTTCCCAGATGTCAAACGAAGGCGGTTTAATGCCATTGACATTGTCCTTCCCTGATTCTCTTTCGCAGTATTTTCAAATCGTGGGAATCAGCGAAGCAGGGAAAATGAGAGTTTGGTATGATTCGAACTTCGACCAGGTAGCAAAGGCTCACTTCTCTCCATTCGATATTATTGCGCAAGTCAAAGTAAAGAAGAATTCGTCAATTCCAGTACCGTTTTTTGTCCGCCTCAATTATACAACATGCAATGACTCATCGATTTGCATGCCGCCTCGAACGTTTGATGTTCCCATGCTCCGCCTTAACGATAGCATGGTAAGCGTAAAGCCTCTGATGCTGCCCATTGCCTATGGCGTCCCCGACACCTCCAGCAACACAATGGCGGCTGATACCTTTGGGAATGCATCACTTCGCAAGGATTCATCCCTCAGTGCCGGGCAATCCACCGGCGGTGCCCCGAGCCAGCCACCCTCCGGTGGAACTCCTGCAGCACCAAAGGCAAGCGCCAATGTTGCGACAATCGCCGAAGGCTCGCTCTGGCAATTTATCCTTGCCGCCGCAGGGTTCGGCCTGCTCGCGTTGCTGACCCCTTGTGTTTTCCCGATGGTGCCGATCACCATCAGCTTCTTTACGAAGCGCAATGCCGGTTCCAAGAAAGAAGCTGCGAAGGACGCATTCCTTTATGCGGGCGGTATTGTTGTTACGTTCGTAATCCTGGGTTTTCTGCTTTCGCTTATTGCAGGTCCGGCAGGAATCAATGAATTTGCGGCCAATCCCTGGGCGAATATAGTCATCGCGGCAATCTTTGTAGCATTTGCGCTTAACCTATTCGGTCTCTTCGAGATAGGGATTCCATCGTCCGTCCTTTCGAAGCTGAACATGACGGCCCAGCGCTCCCAAAACCGGGTGTTTTCGGTGGTGCTTATGGGCTTCGTTTTCTCGCTCACAAGCTTTACCTGCACGGTGCCGTTCGTTGGGACGCTCATGGTCGCGTTCACGCGTGGAACGTGGTTCGTGCCCCTGCTGGGGATGGTGGTATTCGCCACGATTTTTGCGGCACCATTTTTCCTCTTGGCACTCTTCCCGAATTTGATGAAGTCGCTCCCCCGCTCCGGAACGTGGATGAATAACGTGAAGGTCGTGATGGGCTTCCTCGAGGTGGCGGCATCGCTCAAATTCTTCTCGAATGTCGATCTTATCTGGCAGTGGCATTTCTTCACGCGGGACTTGGTGCTTGCGGCATGGATCGCCATTGCAATTATTACTACCATTTACCTGCTGGGCCGCTTCCAGCTTTCGCACGATACCCCGATCGAGAGTATTGGAGGGCTACGGGTGCTCATGGCCGTCGCATTTCTTGCGATTGGAATTTATCTTTATACGGGACTTAACGGGCATCCTTTGGGACAATTGGACGGGTTCCTTCCCCCGGCGAGCAACGGTGCAAGCTTAATTGAAACGGCTTCGCTTGGACCATCGGGTTCCGGAACCGTCGCTGGCACGGCGGTCCTGCAAAAAGCCGAGGATTGGATACCTTCGTATCCCGCGGCACTGGCGGAGGCCAAACGGACCGGCAAGAATATCTTCATTGATTTTACGGGCTATACCTGCACGAACTGCCGCGCGATGGAATCAACCGTCTTCCGGAGAGAGGACGTAAAGAATCTCCTTCAGAATTTTGTACTGGCGCAGCTCTACACGGATAACAATACTCCACTTAACGATTCGAACCGCGATTTGGAAGAGAACCGGTTCAATACCATCGCGCTCCCCTTCTATGTCATCGTCTCTCCCGATGACAAACCGCTGGCCACCTTCCCCGGCTTCACGCGGGACGTGCAATCGTTCAAGGACTTCCTCCTGCTCCAAAAGCCAAATGCCGGCGGCCCTTCGGTGGCTATGTTGACGCCGTAACCTGAAAATACCGAATGGAGATCGTGCGGTTATTCCTGAAATGACTGGCCAGATTAAAGAATTGGATGTTGTTGCCATACTCGAAGACATACCGTCAAATGGTCTGACGCAAGGCGAAACCGGTACCATCGTGTTTGATTTCGGCGATGGTGTTTATCTGGTGGAGTTTTCCGACAATCTTGGCCAGACCTATGCCCTATTGGAACTTCGTTCCAATCAGCTATTACCACTTCATCATGTAGAGCGGGCAAAAATTCCTGCCTAATCAGCCCATTCGGGACAAAGGTGTCTTCTTCTGCGTTGCAGCAAGTTCAAATGCCAAATTTCGCTGCTCAGATGACTACCCGGCGCTTTCTCGAACGCCTTCGAACGGCGCAGGCTCGTCCCATCCTGACGGACGGCTCCATGGTGGCTACGCTTCATGCCGAGGGCCTTACCGATGCGCTGGTCGAGCGGTATAATCTTACGCAACCCATAGCGGTGGAGCACGCGCATCGCAGCTTTGCCGAAGCCGGCGCGGAGCTGCTCATGACGAATACGGAGCACGCGAATCCGCTCACGCTTGCCCGGCACCATATTGCGGAAAAGACCTACGAGATCAACCGAAAAGGCGTCTGGCTTGCGCGGGCAGTTGCCGGGGACCACGGTTCGCTCGTAGCCGCGGCCGTCGGACCGGTTGGAAAGTTCCTTGCGCCCGTAGGGCCGCTGAGGCCGGAGGATGTCCGGCTTGCCTTTCGCGAGCAAATCCTGGCGCTGGCCGATGGCGATCCGGACGCGATTATTCTCAAAAGCTTTATCGATCTCGAGGAACTGGAAATCGCAATCGAGGAAGCACAATCGGTTGCTCCGCACCTTCCGATTATAGCGCAAAAAACATTCCCGGAAGACGGCGCGCTCTTAGCCACGGACTTCGCGCAAAAGGTCGCACAGCGACTCGTGGCCCACGGCGTTGCGGCCATTGGAACGAATGGGACCGTCGGCCCAAACCGGATGCTCTCCATTATCGAAGCCTTCGCGCTTCCGGGCGTTCCCATCGGCGCACAGCCGGATATTGGAATCCCCACGCTGGTGGAGGGCCATGCGATTTACCATGCCACGCCGGAATATCTTGGCGAAAGCACCCGGCGGTTGGTCGAAGCCGGGGTATCGATCATCGGCGCCTGCGGCGGGGCAAGGCCGGAACACATTCGGGCAATCCGCGATGCGATTCACGGCGTTCCGGCTGGAGAAATTAAGGTACAGAAGATCACCGTAAAATCCGAGCAGCGCAACGGCAAAGCCAGCGAAGAAAAGTTTTCGAAGTTCAAACGGAACCTGGGGAAGAAATTCCTTGCCACGGTGGAACTCGATGTTCCACGCGGTCTGGATATGTCCAGCGTCACCCAAGGTGCAGCCTTTCTTGCCCAGCATGGTATCGATGCGGTAAACATCTCCGACGGCGCACGCGCGCGGTTGCGTATGAGTTCGCTCACGCTCGGTCACATCGTGCAATCGCAGTGCGGCTTGGAAGCGATTACGCACCTCGCCTGCCGGGACCGGAACATGGTCGGCCTCCAATCCGAATTGCTGGGAGCGGACGCATTGGGCGTTCGAAATATCCTGTGCGTCACCGGGGATCCCGCCCAGATTGGCGATTACCCCTACGCTACCAGCGTGTATGATATCGATTCCATCGGGCTTATTCGCGCGGTGAAATCCATGAATGATGGACGCGATCTGCTCGGCAATCCCATCGCAGGTGGCGATATCAACTGCACACACTTTTTAATTGCCTGCGGTTCGAATCCCCTGGCTGACGATATGGAACGCGAAGCATCGCGGCTGGAACGTAAGATTCAGGAAGGCTGCGAAGTCATCTTTACCCAGCCGCTTTTTGAGATGAAGGCGCTGGAACAATTCCTTGAAACTATTCGACCGTTTCAGGGAAATACCAAATTGATGCTTGGCATTTTGCCTTTGCGCAGCAAGCGACACGCGGAATTTCTACATTACGAGGTTCCCGGCATGTCTATCCCCGATTGGATTCACAAACGCATTGCGAGCAAAGCAACCGTGGACGAACAAAGCGCGGAGGGCGTGGCAATTTGCGTCGAATTTCTTAAAGAGGCGAAGACGTTCGTGGACGGCGTTTACCTCATGCCTCCATTTAAGAAATATCAAATGGCCGTGGACATTCTAAGCAGTATATAGTGGATAACGGATAGTGGATAACGGATAGTGGATAGTGGATAGTGGATAGTGGATAGTGGATAGTGGATAGCGAATAGCGAATAACGAATAGCGAATAGTGGAAAATGATCATTGGGAACCCATTTGGGGAGGGCTAAGGCAATAGCTCCGTTCCATTTGAAGCTTAGTAATTACCAATTTTGACTGAATACAGCACGACGTTGGCAACTATCCACCATCTACTTACCACTATCCCCTACTCTCGCGTGGGTATCGTGCTCGTGAACTGGAATAGTTACGATGACACTGCGGCCTGCTTAAAATCACTCGAGCTCGTCACCTATCCCAACGTCGAAATCATTGTGGTAGATAATGGCTCGAAGGACGACTCGCTCACACGGCTCCACAACGATTTTCCGGACGTAACCTATATCCATTCGGCAGAAAATACCGGTTTTACGGGCGGGAATAATCTGGGCATGGAACACGCGCTCGATGCGGGCTGCGACCACGTACTCCTGCTAAACAACGATACGTTCGTTCTGCCGGGGTTCCTGGAACCGCTTGTCGCGCGGCTGGAATCCGACCCCAAAATTGCGGCGGCAACGGGAAAAATTTATTATGCCCCACAAACGCGGGGCGGTGAGGACCATGTTATCTGGTATGCCGGCTGTTACCGCAAGTGGCACATGGGATATCACCACTATGGCGTGGAAGAGAAAGACATCGGCAAATTCGAGGAGCCACGGGAAATTCCGTATGCCTCCGGGTGTCTGATGCTGCTACGCGGCAGTGCGATTCGCGAGATTGGCC
>JAKAIL010000125.1 GCA_021825235.1 Bacteroidota bacterium
TCGGGATCTTCCGCATTAATGCGGCATTCGATCGCATGGCCTTCGGGACGGCGTGGGCGGCGCGAAATTCTTCCACCATTCGCCACATGGATTTGCTGGCGAATCAAGTCCAGTCCAATCACCTGCTCGGTCACGGGGTGCTCGACCTGGATACGCGTATTCATCTCCATGAAGTAGAAGTTATTGTCCTTATCGAGCAGGAACTCGATCGTTCCTGCACCGATGTAGCCAACGCTCGCGGAGCCTTTCACAGCCGCCGCGCCCATCGCATTGCGAATCTCTTCCGTCACAACCGGCGAAGGCGATTCCTCCACTAATTTTTGATGCCGCCGCTGGATGGAACACTCGCGCTCATTATAATGCACCACCGTTCCATGCGTATCGCCAAAGACCTGAATTTCAACGTGCCGCGGCTTATCGACATATTTTTCGATATAGACATCGCCATTATTGAATGCCGCGGCTGCTTCGGTCTGCGCCATCATGACCTGCTGTGCCAAGTCTTCGCTTTTATGAACGATACGCATTCCCTTTCCACCACCACCCGCGACCGCTTTGATAATGACCGGGAAGCCAATGCTTTCGGCGACTTGCCGTGCTTCGTCCAGATCTTTTATTACGCCATCGGAACCCATGACGACCGGAACTCCGGCAGCTTTCATCGTCTCCTTTGCGCGAGCTTTGTCGCCCATGGCTTCAATCATTTCGGGCTTGGGACCAATAAAGGTAAAACCGGAGGCCTCGCAGATATCCGAAAACTCCGCATTCTCCGCAAGGAAGCCATAGCCGGGATGGATTGCCTCCGCGCCGGTCAGATCGGCGGCGCTGATAATGCGCGGAATATTGAGATAACTCTCTTTTCCGGCGGGCGGACCGATGCACACCGCCTCATCCGCAAAGCGGACGTGGAGCGAGTGGCGGTCGGCCTCGGAATAAACGGCGACAGTTTTGATGCCCATCTCGCGGCAGGTGCGAATGATGCGCAAGGCGATCTCACCACGATTGGCTATAAGGATTTTTGAGAACAATGCTTATGCTATTTCCAATACAAACAGCGCCTGCCCATATTCGACCGGCTGGCCATTCTCGATGAGTATCTTCACGACCTTGCCTTTGGCGTCGCTTTCAATTTCATTCATCAGCTTCATGGCTTCGATGATACAGAGGGTCGTGCCGTTTTCTACTTCCTGCCCTACCTGCACGTAGGGATCGGCATCCGGCGCCGGCGAACGGTAGAACGTTCCGACAATCGGTGATTTTACTTCATGCGTCTTAGCGGCGTGGTGGTCTCCCGCGGCGACAACCTCGCCATGTGCGGGAGCAGGTGCCGATGGCGCGCCCGGCATAGGCATCGGATACGCCATTTGCTGCGGCATAGCCGCGAACATCGGTTGCTCCTTGGCGCGCGAGAGCGTTACACGTGAGCCTTCTTCATCGATTTCAAGCTCGGTCAGCGTGCTCGATTCGAAGAGCTTGATGAGGTTTTCGAGATAGGATAAATCCATGCTGGCAATGATGAATGATGAATTATGAATGATGAAGATAAAGATTCCAAATCGGGTCCTCCATCATCCAAGTGTGATTTGCCATTGTTAATTCTTTACTCGTTCCAAATATTGCCCGCTGCGCGTATCGATGCGCACTTTATCGCCTTCGTTGAGGAAAAGCGGCACATTAACGATCGCGCCAGTTTCGAGTGTGGCAGGCTTTGTTGCTCCGGTAGCTGTGTCGCCTCGAACGCCGGGTTCTGTGTGTGAAATGCTCAAAATCGCAAAGTTCGGCGGCTCGATAGCCACGATCGATCCATCCTCTGCAAAGAGGATATCGCAGCTATCGGATTCCTTCAGGAATTTCGACCCAGAGCCGACGAGGCGCTCGGGCACGTTCATTTGCTCGTAGGTCTCATTGTCCATGAAGACGAAGTCCGAGCCATCGCGATAGAGGAATTGCATGGGCTTCTGCTCCATGCGCACCATCTCCACCTCCTCGCCGGAGCGAAAGCGGACCTCCTTCAGGTTGCCCGACTTCATATTCCGCATTTTCGCCTGCACAAAAGCGCGGAGATTTCCGGGAGTCCGGTGCGTGTATTCCTCGATCTGGTAAAGCTCTCCGTCCATCCGGAGCACTGCGCCTACTCTAAAGTCGTTTGTCGTCGCCATTAAGAACCTGGATTACGCTGAATATTAACCTGGATTACGTTGATTTTTGCTAATTTTGCTGAATTTATCCTGAGTTTCGCCAGCTCTTTGGGCTGATAACGCACTGAGTTTCAAATCAGTGGAATCATCAAAAATCGGCGTAATCCAGGATTTAGAACGCACGAAAACAGGTCAATTTTCAGGACGTTCCTGAACCCGGTACAAAATTACGAAGATTCCCGAGCCGCTCCGCTTAGAGCATTCAAGATTATTCTGATAGAAATGCTATTTCGAGATCCGAGCATAGATATCGAAATTGGGGAGCTTCTGGATTAATTGATAAGCCTGATGGAAGAGACTGTCCTGCTCCAGGGCCTTCCGGGGATCCGTTGCGAGCGTGGTTAGGATTGGAGAAGCCACATCATTGTGGAATACCACATATTCAGGGTGCTGGCTAAGAAACGATTCAACATTCACAGCCTCACCGTGCTGCCGTTCATGCGCAATGCCCGCATTCATAAGTCCGTTAAGATCGAGTATTCTGGTATCGGGAAGCATCGCGCTAATCAAGCCAGCTTCCGTTAAAGCCACCGTAGTATGGTCGTTGACGCGCGGCCGTAGCCACAGTGCGACTTGTTCATGCCCGAGAAGGGAATAGCCTTTAAGCCGTGCGAATCCACTGATAAGCCCTCGCGATTCGCCGCGGAAGGCAGTCCGGCCCGCCATAGCAAAGGTAGTCGCAATCACAATCGCGATGAGCGCCATTGCTCGCGCCGGAAATCCGGGGACCGTAAAGTGTGGAATTGACTCCAATAACGTTACCAGCCCGAACATTCCAAGCAGTACGAGCAATGGCTCAATCGAAATGAGAAACCGCGCGCCGGGCATCCAGTCCCCTTTCGCTCCGATGGCAAAGGCGCATTGAAACAGAATGGCGATGGTAAGGAAGACGATAAACGGGTCACGTTTTCGAGATCCAGTGTATGCAAATGGAATAATCAGGAGCAATGGTGCAATGAGGAGCCCAAATGAAGACAGAACATACTTGACCCCATTGACATACGGCGACACCGAAAGACCACCGGTTTTGGCAAAGAACGTGTTGGGGACTAAATTCCCATAGGTGACCCAGCGCCAGACGAGGAAGATGGCAGTCCCAAGCAGAAATGGGATTACCGAGAAACGCAAAAACCGCCACCTCTCCGGCTTTGATAGCAGGATGTAGAGATAGACAAAGGTGATAATGCATAGCATTATTGGTTCCGGGTGGACCAATAACAGCAAAAGCGATATTGCCAGCAATGAAAGGTAATGCTTCGCAGCAACCGGCTTACCGAACGACCGCTCTTTGAGCACCGCGTAAACAATTGTCGCGAGTGCCAAATACAGGAGTGCCTGGAGCGTGGTCTCTAATCCTCCGATGCTCCAGGCGATAAATGGAGCACACATGGCTCCACTTAGTACAGCAAGTGCGGCATACAGGCGAGCATGCGGTGATTCTTCGAACAATCTCAGAGTAAATCTATAAAGGAGCACAAGCGTGAGTATGCCGAAGAGAAAGCTCACGGCTTTGGCAGTTCCCAAAAGCAGGGTGAGTTGATGAGAACTGCCTGCCGTAGCCGCGGCAACAGCCGTAAGACCGAACACCCAAATCGGGTCAGAATACCCCTCGACAAATTCTCCTTTGTTATAGACTAATCCTTCTCCACGAGCGGCGTTGGTGGCGTACCGGATAGGAATAAAAACGTCGTCCACCGTAAAATTGAAATAATCGAGCGCCTGAAGAAGGACCAGCCCTGCGGCAAACAGCAAAATAATTCTGGAGGCAAGCGGAATAGACCAGGGAGATCGGAGGCGCGGCATCGGCGAGTGGCTATGAGTCAAGTTTCAAAATACGGATAGCAAAGGACATCGGGCAGTACAAGGTTCCGTTAGCTGTGTATGGGGAAGCTCCAACTTACCCGCAAGCTGGAGCTTGCGGGTACACACGCGGCCGCTACCATGCCGGCACGATGAACTTCGCCACTTGGTCGCCCAGACGGGCGAAGTAGAGGCCGGGAGATAACGAAGTGGTTTCTAAGTCAAGAGACTGCTGTCCTTTTGATATTGCTAATGTTTGGACCAGGCGTGCCAAGAAATCGTAGACTTCAAGTCTATTAACGCCAGAATTGTGGAAGGAACAGAGAACTCGGTCTATCCCCTTGTCCGTAACGACGAAAGGAGGAACTCCTACCGTCTGATTAGACACTGTGCTATTCGGATGGGGAATTATCATGATTTGAATTGGGATCTTGATCGTATCATTGCTACCGTTACAGTTACCCGAGCACATAAAGTGACCACCGTTAGTACATTGAACTCCCGCATAAAAGTCATAACCATGAATCACACCATTCGCGATCTTTATGCCTGCCGAATCATAATATGGAAGGCTGTCAAGTTGCACACTTAGGTAATCACCGGCACCACCCCAGCTACAGATCTTGCATTCTGAATTGATAGAACATTTTTCTGATACCCCGAGATTACGAAACATTCCAGATACCGTATCAATTGAAAAATGAATGTAGCCTTCGTAATCTACGCCGGTATCTGGTCCAATACGAAAAGAATCAGGAATATAGAGACAAAGAAAGGCACTCAAATCGTAACTGTCATAAGTTGTGTCTATTCCTTCCATTACTCTCATGGAGCAGTTGCCACAAATGGAAGGGAATTTCAATTTCACTTCACTCGAATCAACTTGCGCTCTCGCCCTTGCCGCAAAGAGCGAAAGCATTGCCGCGCACCAAATGGAAATTGCCGACTTCATCGAAGCTCAAGAACACTTGCTGTTACCGAATCATCCAGCAGGGATTTATTTTTACCCGAATCCGAGGGACAGCCCCGCAAATATACGGGCTGAAAGCCCGAGCACGGATTGTAAGTCCGTGCTACACGAGTTTATAGTGCCGGCAGCGTATAAGCCGCCCGGAGCACTGCCAGCCGGCCTATATACGGCGCTCCGACAAATTCCTGATGGACGTTATTCAGCAGATTCGTAATGGAGAGCGTGACCAGCAAATTGTTCCAGTCGTGAATGCGGTAATTTGCCGTGAGATCGAGCACATGCCGTGCGGCGACTTTGCCCACGTAGTAGTTATCCTCCATCTGGAAGGCATCGGACCATCGGTCGCGTAGCTCGACGCTAAGCCCTTGCAGCAATCCGCTATAGCGGACACCAACTTCAAAGCGATATCTGGGCATATTCAGCGAAAACGGAGCTTGCTGGGTTGAATCGGCGGTGGAGTTGAGTTCGCTCGCATACCAATAGTTCTTGCTAAGCCATGAGAACGATCCATCGAAGGTCCAATCGTCATTGGCTCGGATGGTGGTGAAAAAATCGATTCCGTACCACTCCACTGCGTTGGTGAGATAGCTACGCGTACCGGTGAGCACGTCGTATGGATGTGCTTCGTTCGGGGCACCACCGGAAGCCTGAACCACGCCGAGCGGCAGTTGCGCCAATTGCGCCGAAAGAGAATCCGCAAGTATTGTCGCATTGCTATCACCGAGCGACCCTCGCAACTTATTAAAGAGGTATTGCCGCAGTGAATCACCATTAGCAAAGACGTTGGGCGTAAGAGCAACGGTGCTCGCGCGAATGGCAGTATAATGAGTCTGATAGGCATCGAGTTCGAACTGCGCCCAGTTGGAAACGCTTCCCTGATAATCGGCCTCGTACGTGCGCTGATGTTGCGCCTGTACGGGAGCAATGTCAATCGGTTGGTTATTCGGAGCCGGAAGAAACGCATTCGATAAATTTACATTCGGATGCAGGTTGAGATAGGCGAGGTAGGTATTTACCTGCCGGGAAGTCGGTGCCGGCATGTTTCCAATCACTAAGGCGGCAAGCGAATCGTTTAACTGTTTCTTTCCATTTAATGCGCCCTGTGCCAGCTTGAGGAGTGCCGGCCAGAGCGAAGTGAGTGCCGTATTAGAAGGAATCGGTGCGCCCGGCGCAAGTGTGGAGTACATGTTGTACGAGCCATCCGCGTTCGCCGTAAAATTTAGCCCCGAGACGTATGGCGCAACATAACGAATATTCGGTCCGGGACCAAGTCCGAGCTTGTTAAATCCAAAGGGATCGGCGGCAAACAAAATATCGGAATACAAATCCGTGATGGAGGGATACAAATACGTCTCATTATACATTGCCCGCACGAGCTGATTATCCGTAAGATGATAGACGAGCGCAGCATGAGGAGAGAAAATAGGGTTCGTAAGTGCGCTGTGTTTATCGAGCCGGGCGGCTAAAACAAGTTCCAAGTTGTTTTGGAAGGACTCGGTCTGGGATTGTAAGTAAGCGCCGAAAATCGAAACGTCCGCGTGGCCATCGTCCCGGCCATAGAGCGTGCTATCGGTTACGGGATGAATGGCCTTGAAATCCGCGCCGTAGGTTAACTTTTCGTTGGGTATCGTATTATACTGGTCCTGAATTTGGGCATCATACGTTGTGGAACGATCAACGATCGGTGCGCCGGTCACCAGGAAATACGAGTCCCTGGTATCGTTGTGATTAATCGATCCCTGAAGAAACAGATCGCCATAGTTGACATGCCCGAGAAGATATTCGTATTGCCAATTCTTGATTTGTGCGCCGCCAAAATCTTCTGTCAATGCTACATCATCGACGATGCGAGTTAGACCACCAGTAATATTTGCGGTGGAGTTATCGCCAAGGATGGCATCGGCGCGCGCTTCGAGCGTATAGACTTCGAGCGCAGAATCGCGGTTGCCAATACGGCTTAAGCTGTCGATCTCGCGTTGCGGCAGCACCATACTGGAGCCGGATGGTCCGAAGGGTGAATTCAGTTCCTGCTGTGCGTATTTGCGTGCGGTATCTTCTTTGGGATCGTCCGCAATCGACCAATCAGTCGCTTTGAGCAAGTGCCCGCTAATATTAAACGCAAAGTTATCGCCCAGGGCCTGATCGAATCGCAGCGCTCCGTCGAAGTAATTCCGCTCTCCGCCGGCGACCGACACATCGGTACCCTGCGAGCTAAACGGATCCTTCGAAATAAAATGAATCACGCCCGGTGCCGCATCAGGTCCATACAGTGCGGACCCGGGGCCGCGAACAATCTCTACCCGCTCGATATCCGCTGGGATCTGCGGCATGAGAATACCATAGAAGCCTCCAATGGCCGGCACTTCGAGCGAGTGGTAGTCATCCATCGTCAACATATCGCTGCCGAAAACACTATGAAAGCTCCGGCTCGAATACGTTGCCATCGCGATTCCTTCGTGGGCAATGTCGATGCCGGGGACTGACGAGAGTAAATCTGTAGGAGTCGAACTTACATGTTCTTCTATGGCACGCGGCGTTACAACGCTTACCGATGCTGGAGCATTCGTCGCCTTTTCCGCATGTCGCGATGCGGTTACAATAATGTCCTGCGATTGAATCGGGGCTTCCTGCATTACAATGTCCAGGGAAACCGTGGCTCCTGAAACGGTTACATCTTCGGACACCGGCTGATAGCCAAGCAAAGTGCATCGGAGCCTATACGTTCCTTGAGCTACGGCATGCAATCGAAAAATTCCCTGAGCATTCGAGAAGGTATAGCGTGCATGGGCCGTGTCGGATTGCGGTGCAATACGCACTGTCACACCCGGCAGCGGAGACCCAGTCGAGGTGGTAATCAGACCCGCAATTGCACCCGTGGATTGTTGTTGCGCAAGCGCATTGATTGCGCTGCCGGTAAGAAGCAAGAGAAGCACTACGATGAGCCGAAAAAAGGTAGACATTAAAACAGGTTGAATATTTTGAGATCCGAATGCTCTGGCAAATATACCAAATATTTCTTCGGCTCATCGGGATTATGTTCTCAAAGGCACATGACTGACCGAATGTTGCAGGCAATCCAGATGTTTTCCATCCATGCTAACCGGAACGTTAGGACCAGACTGGCTTCGAAAGCACGGCATTACCGGGCTCATTTCCGATCAATTGCTTCGCGAATGGCGCGATGACCTCGAACTCCAGTTGCAACAGGAATTGCAACTGGAGTCAGATTTCGCGCTTGGAAATACGACGTTTTTTCGCTTTACCGTTCCGGACGCAGATCACACCATCGTTGAAATTGAAGCTTTTGCGCGGCGTGCGCTCGATTCGTTTTTGGACAAAGAATCTCGGAGACCAACGCGCTAAGCGGCCCGGAGCTCGTCAATCGCCTTCGTGGCATGATCCGCGTGCTTACCCTTCAAACTTCCTAAGATTGGAATAACCTTTTTAGCGGCTTCTGCACTCGTTCGGCCATAATTCAAAAGTATTTCAATCGCATGACCCGCCAAAGCATGCTGCGGATCGTTTGCCAGGAATGCGTGTAACCTGGGAAGCAGAAATGCCATCGCACCCGGTGCAGCGTGCGAAAGAATAGCGAGCGTTTCGAGTGCAGCATGCTGAACGGGCTCGCGCGTCGAATCCAGTAACCCGGCTAACTCGCCAATATGGGGCAGGACAAGGTGAGGACGGCGCTTTACAAACTCCACCAAATGCAATCGAGCTTCGTGCCCGCCCCGAGCAACGGACTGAAGTAATGCAGGAAACGACAAGGGCCAGTTTTTCACCGGCCCTTATAACAAATCTTTTGACGCTCCCAATCGCTTATTGAATCGTAATCGGCTTCGTCACGGAGACGCCGTTGGAGGTGAGCACAATATAGTGCTGGCCCGGGGGGAGCCCCGACAAATTCGCGCTCATCTCATGTGTACCTGCCATCGAGAACTGATTGACGAGCATTCGTTCCTCGCGGCCCAGAATATCGTACACGGCTAACGTCATTTGGCTGCCGGTGGCAAGCGAATAATTAACCGTCGTTTGTGGGGTACCGGAATTCACAAGGCTCGGATAAACTGCCGTAATTGCAATTCCAGTAGTAGTCGAACTGGAACTGGAAACAACATCCGAGGAAGAAGGCAGCGGAGAAAGCTGCGAAAGATTAACATAGTACATTCCGCGCCCGTAGGTAGTGGCACAGAGATACGGTTCCCGCACATGCAGGGAAGTTACTATGGTCATCGGAAGCCCAGCGGCAACGGGATACCAGGTTTTACCGCCATCGCCGGAACGGAGCACACCGTAATCGTGCCCAATATAGATAACTCCTGCGGTATCAACGGCTATCCGCCGGTAATTGAGAGCCGGAAGATTCGTCGCGGGGGCAGTCCATGTCTGACCATTATCCGTGGAAATGTAGAAGTGCTTTGAATTCGTATTGCCAACCGTCAGATATACCCGTGTAGGATCATTTGGATTCGTCGTGATAGAGGTAATCGGACCACTAAAATTCACCGGACTCTGGCTGCGTGTCCATGTCTGACCCTCGTCAGTACTATAATAAAGAGCCCCCTGCGATCCCACCTGCGTTCCCAGGTAGATATAGGCATCGTACGCGGTGGCAATATGTACCGCGCTCGCTTGCCCCAGTACGGTTGTGCCAGACCCAACATTCGTCACCTGTGGGAAATCGCCCCCCGGATTTTGACCGCCGTCGGTGGAGAGAAAGAGGTTCCTATATCCACAGACTGCCACGACATTGGGATCCTGGTCGGCGACGCTATACTCGATGTAGAACGGAGCGCCTTCATTTTGAATGGGAGAAGACGCAAGGATATTCTGCGCCGGTCCCGGATACGGCCAGGTCAATCCGCCATCCTGTGAGCGATAAAGCGTAGCGTCAATATAGGTCCCATAGACGGTAAGGTTATCGGTCGGCGAAACGTACATGGTCCCACCATCGCCACCCTGAACGGAAGCGAAATAGGGATGCCCTGCCGTGTCCTTATTCAACCCGTTATCCTGAGCACCGGCCACAAAGTAGAGTGGCTTGCCACTATTGGGGTCAACAGCCATATCGCCACCAACAAACAGCATGGTTCCCAGGGTCGCATTCATATCCTGCTTCCACGAAGTACCGTTCGAGGCACTATAAAAGATCCCACCATCCGTTAGCGCAAAGAGCACCTTCGTGTACGGATTGTATTTGAGCACATGAATATCCGCGTGAGCGTAATTGGAACTCATGGGATCACCCTGCCAATTCGTCATTTTGCTCAAATATTGTCCCGCGTGGGTCGAAGCATATATGTCCAGCCCGCCGGCGACCACAATATTGGGATACGAGGGATTGGCTGCCACGGCATTCGCATAATACGATTGCTGGCCTAAATAATCGGTATTGTTCGATTCGATCGTCCAGGTCTGTCCCGCGTCGGTCGAAAGGGCCAGCACCCCCTGATATCCGGTGCTAAGATAAATCGTATCCGAGGAGGCCTGCGACATCGCAAGCACCATCAGTGGCCCCGAAGGATATCCACCAGGCAAATTGCTCCAGGTTCTGCCGGAATCGTTCGACTTCCGAATTTGGCCACCGCCGGCTGCGTAAATAATGGCGGGATTATTCGGATCGAGAACGATGCTCGTGGCCGCGCCAAGACTAACGACATTCGACCACGTCGCACCACCATCCGTCGAAAGCCGGAGGCCAGTCGTGGTTGCTCGATAGATGATATTGGGATCTGCCGGATTGACTTCCATCTGGCATGTCACCAAATTACTCACGGTGCTATCCTCCAGTATCCAGTTCAGACCACCATCCGTAGATTTATACACTCCGACACCGCCGATATCAGCTCCGCCACCGATCGTGGAGAGGTGGATTCCCGTTCCGGCATATACAATTTGCGGGTTTTGTGGATTGACCGCAACGCCACCCGTTGCCAAGGTTTCCCAATTATTGCTAAGGCCGGTCCAATGCTGTCCGTTATCGACAGATTTCCAAAGCCCGCCATTGGTCGTCGCGAGATACATTGGGCCATTGGGGTCGAACGCGATAGCCGAGGGGCGCCCGCTCACCAATCCCTCCTGCGATGTCCCAGCCTCCACCCACGCCGCACTTGAAGTAACCTTCATTGCGGGCGTATTGCTCATTTCCTGCAATTGTGCAAAACCGGCCAGCCGCAAGCTATCGTAATTTGCTTCACCCGTCGGATTGGTAAAATGAGCAAGCCACGCCGAAGCTTCGGCCTCGTGGTCTTCGCGGATTTCAGTCGAGGCTGGCTTCTCCTTCTGAGCCATGGCGGTACTTGACAAAAACGCACTGCCGGCACAAATAAGGATAAAAAGATGTAACGATGTTTTCAATGGCGTGGAATAGTTAAATTGAAAAAGCGGCTAAAATCCGAGGTAATGGATCCGGAGAGAATCCTGCTCGATCTGCGGAAACACGCGAACGGCGCGAGAGTTTCCTCAATTTTCGAATAATAATCTACCGGTCTTCCTATAACCCCTCAAACGTTCATTTTTAACGAGAGTGAAAACAAATGATTACGAATTCATGCGAAAGCTCATCGGTCTACCTCACCAAGCACTATGTCGATGGATCCTAAACTGACGATGAGATCGGCTATCAAATAACCACGAGAGATGATCGGCAGGAG
>JAKAIL010000126.1 GCA_021825235.1 Bacteroidota bacterium
GAATGTCTTCAGCCGGGAAAGTCGGCGATTGGCTTTGGCGTAGGAAAGGAACGGATGGCCGCGCTCTTCGCGAGCTATGGATGTTCGGTGCTTGCAACCGATCAAGTGCTTACTCCGGCCTCCCAAGCCTGGCAGGACACCGACCAACTCTCGACCAATAAATCGGAACTGTATTTTCCTGAGATCATCGGACGCAAGGATTTCGACGAACGGGTCGAGTTCGAAAATTGCGATATGAACGCTATTCCCGAGCGGTATTACAATCGGTTCGATTTCACCTATTCGGCGTGCTCGCTCGATCATCTCGGCACCATTACGCACGGAATGAAATTTATCGAGAATTCGCTCCGGTGTCTGAAACCGGGTGGCTGGGCCGTCCACACGACAGAGTATAACGTCGGCTCGAACGAGCGGACCGTCGAACGAGGCTCGACCGTCTTTTGGCGAAAAAAGGATATTGAACTACTCTCGGATATTCTGCGCCAAAAAGGGTATTATGTAGAAGATACGGATTTCGCGCGCGGAGCGCATCCGGAAAATTATGTCGTTGACCATCCTCCGTATAAGCCCAATCACACGGTGCTCATGGTCAGCAAGCATACGATCTCCTCTATCCTGTTCATCGCGCAGCGCCCGAAAACCATGACGAATATTCCGGAGGACGGGATCGAATGGCCCGTCATTGGTTCGGACGACGGGCATATCCATACCCCGTTCCTCACGCGGCTCAAAGGATCCATTCGGAAGCGGCTGCGGGATTAGCACCTACTGTCTGAACACAACTACCTACGAGCCACGCCATGCAGGGAGCGGATTCCAGAATGCTTATCCAGTTGCTTACTCCGAAGCATATTCCGGGGCTACAAATGGAACGATGGGGTTCGGAAGCCGATGGCGGCTACGTCGTTCCGCCCCACATAATGCGCGGGGTATCGGCGCTTCTGACAGGCGGCATCGGAGATAACGTGGAGTTCGAGGCCGAAGTTGCCCGGCGCGTCCCATCGGTCCATATTGCACTGTTCGATCACACGGTGGCTTCGCTGCCAGAGCACGCGCCGTCATCGGCTAAGTGGTACAAGGAGGGCCTGGGGTGCCGGCCGGGATTTTTAACTCTCGAAGGCGCAGCCGAGCGTGCCGGAATACAGCCGCACCAACCGATAGCGCTGAAGTTGGATATCGAAGGTGCGGAATGGGAATTACTCGATGGGACTTCCGAGAGTTTCTGGAAACGGGTTAGCATCCTCGTCATCGAGTTTCACCAACTGAATGACAAGACCCAATGGCACCGGTATGCGAGGCTGTTGCGCAAGCTCGAACCGCATCTCCTGGCGATTCATGTCCACGGTAATAACCATGATAGCACCGTGCATTTTTCGCGGCAGGGCGTCTATGTTCCCATTACCCTGGAGCTGACGTACGTCAATCGCAGCCTCCTCCCGAACAGCATTACTCCAGTTCCATGGAGCGTACCCGGCCCCACCGCTCTGGACCGTCCGAATCGGCGCGGTGTGCCGGATCTTCCGCTAAACTATTGGTTCCCACAGCACGGGGTGTTTTTCCGGCGGCTGAAAAAAAATGTAGGAAGAATGCTTCACCTGCGCGCTTGAGCCCACTTATAGCCCAAGTGCATATTCATAGCCCGCATGCGTTTCCGCCGCGCATCTGGACCAGGAAAATTGCTGGGCACGCTGGAGGCCTTGTTCCCGCAACTTTCGGGGAGTCTCCGGATCTTCGATAAGGCGCAACATCGCATCGCGGATGGCAACGGTGTCGGAGGGATCGACCAACAGTGCCGCATCCTTCGCAATTTCGGGCATGGAACTTACGTTCGAGGTGATAACCGGACACCCACACGCCATGGCCTCCAGTAAGGGAATGCCGAAGCCTTCCGAGAAGGAAACAAACGGAAGCCCGAGCGCCCGATTCAGCAATCCTACCAATTCTTCATTGGAGACGGAACGCCGGCGTCGAATATGTGCATGACCCGCAATTTTCGCGTCGAGCTGGGCTTCCTCCTCTTGCGATCCATTGGCGATTATGAGCAGCCACACTTGTTCCTGAAGGTCGCGAGGCAGCGTAGTGTATGCGGATAAAATACCATCCAGATTTTTCCGGGGGTCGATACGACCAACCGAAAGGAAGAAGCGTGCATCGGCCGGAAGTCCAAAGTGTGAAAGGAAATCTTCTCGCGGATTCCCAACACGAAATTCGCTGCCAGCGGATTCGTAGGTGACGCGAATTCGAGCTGGGTCAATATCGAAATATGCGAGCAACTCCTGACGAACATATTCGGACGGAACGAAAATAAGGGTCGTTTGCCGCGCAATGGCACTAAGCTTCTTGCGCATCCGAGTTCTCGTTTCCGGGCTTACCCAGCCCACCGAATAGAGCGGTATCAGGTCATGGATGGTGACGACCGCACGCGTTATTCCAAGTGGGAATTGGGAAGGATCGGTGAAGTGAACCAGATCGAACGCGCGCGACTTTCTTCGGAATTGTTTCCCGATCCAGTATCCCACCAACGGTTTTCCTGCATATCCCAGCGCTAACCGATGCGGAAATGGATTATCCCACTGCATCCGGCCCCGGCTCTGCTCATCGAAATATTCGGAGACGGCCCCTATTTTGCGGTAGGTGGTTAGCATCGAGTAGGTGTCTTCCGGGAAGGAATGGGCCAGGTGACTCGCGAGATTACGTGTATAGACATTGATGCCCGAGTATCCCAGGAGTTGGGTAGCATCGAAGGCGATTTGCATCGTGGGCTTTCGTGTCAGAACAGAGGAAAATCAATAATTCAGGAGGGTGCAACAACGCGCGCCATTAATAATTCCCGGCACGCGCCAAGCACCATCGCTACGGGAATGCGTGAAACCGGTTGCTCGCGTTCCGACAGCAGGAGGCGGTACGGCGTTTTGTAGGGTGGCCATTCATGCCGGACGGGATAGAGCGCCACCACGGGCCGCTCGAAGGCCGAAGCAATATGCACGACGGAGGTATCCGGCGTTACGACGAGCGATGCTCCTTTTACAAGCGCGAAAAGCTCATGGAGTGAACCGGTTTTAAAAAAATGAAGCCTGGACGTTGGATGAGCTGAAAGAAATGCCCCGATTTCCGTCGCAGCCTGGGGCGAGGAAGTCCAAAGGACGGAGGCATCCGGGTATTCTTCGAGCAGCCTTCGAGAAAGGTCAAGCGAAGCTTCGTTTCCATATTCTTTGAAGGCTGTTTTGGCTTCGAGATTGATGTGGAAATAACGTACCGTCCCATCGGAGGCAATAATGGCATGGGTGCGCTCTTCAACGAGCTTCAACGCAGTGGGATCAGGATAGAGGTGCAATTTCCATTCCTCGTCCATGATCGTCATATCGAGCACACCACATAGGTGAATCCGCATTTGTTCGACCATCTCGATGTCCTCGGTCCGATACGGCGATTGGACGACAATCGAAAAAAGTTTCCCGCGTTTCTCAACGCTTTCGCCCGGTTTGACGAGGGTGCTGGAAATACTTCCTGGGGCCAGAAAGCGTGTAACCACAGCCATCTTGGTTTTCCGATAATACATCATGGGCATTACCACGTCCCAGTGTTCCTTTCCGATTTCCCGTTTGGCTCGCCACAGTGCCTTCAGGTCCCCTTCGGTAGCATCGAAAACGATGTCCACGTTCGGGTCCTGATCCAGCACCGCGCGATTCCGGAAGCTCGCCGCGACGCCAATGCGTATGTGCGGGAACTGGTTGCGGATGGCGTGCCACAATGGCGTGGTCAGGACCATATCGCCAATGGCATCGTTCCGGATAAATAGGATGCTCTTTACGGCACGAGGATCGAGCGGGGCCGCAATAGGGCGTACTCCAAGCAACTTTCCGAGCAGGCCAGTCCACAAGATTTTATTCGCTTGCTCCACACGCCGAATGATGCGCTTGTGAAGCGGGTAACCATAAAAGAAATCCTTATGTCGCCGCCGTTTGGCGTAGATGGTGTCGTGGGTTTGCGGGGAAATCACAGTGGCGTTCCGGCACTCGTGCCAAGCGGCGCGAAGCGTTCAGTGAACGCCAGTGCCGGGCGGGAAGTTTGCCTCGACACACAAAATGAGCATTCTTTCGCGCCGTAAAGAAAGCCGCCGCCGAAAACGGACGGTTTCCACACTCGACCCTACCTGGCGAAAGCTTTTACGCGGGTTGGAATCGGGCATGAAGCGTGGCTTGCTTAGCACGTTGGGTTGGATGCTGCGGCCCATCCAGCGAGAGCTTCCGCTCGATATTCGGAGCGTTCGTTCGGTCCTCATTCTTCGGCACGATGCCTTGGGCGATGCGATTCTGGCCACGCCGGTTTGGCGCGCTCTCAAGGCGGCGAATCCAGCGATTCACATTGGCGTGGCCGGAAGCCTCCGGAATATTGCTTTCCTAAAGCTGGACGAAGACATCGACGAAACCGTTACACTCTCCCGAAGCATCTTCCGCAGCCTTCGGGAACTGCGGAACGCTCGGCGGACGAAATGGGATGTGGTCATCAATTTATTCTTCCACGACAAAACGCGCGGAGCCCTCTTCGCGCGCCTGGCGGCACCGGGAGCGGTGAGTGTTACGATGGTACGCGATCCCGTGAAAGACGCCGCCGTAGCACTACTTTATACTCGAGCAGGGATCCGTCCCAAGGAACTTACTCCGATGGTAACGCAGAATTGCATGGCGCTGGAACAGGCGATTACGCTCGGTTCGGCTATAAAAGATATTGTGCCCACCTTACCACGGCGACTTCGCGGGTTTACGGATTCCAATATCCCGACTGGGAAGTATATCATCCTCCATGTCGAGGCTTCGCAGGATTACAAAGAGTGGGGTCTCCCGAATTCCGGGGAGTTAACGAAGCGAATCCTGGAGCGTTATCCTTCGATAAATATTTATTGGACCAGCTCCGAAGTTCGGGCAGAGGAGGCTCGCGTCGCGTTGCGCACAATCCATTCGCCTCGTGCATCCTACTTAGCGACGCCTTCGCTCGAAGAATTATGTGCTGCGGTCCGGGGCGCAGCCGCCGTTGTTAGCCCGGATACTTCCGTCATCCATATTGCGGTAGCACAGCAGGTGCCACTGGTGGGACTATTTATGGAACCGAATGAATTCCTTCCATTTACCGCGCTTGCGCGCGTTCTCTTTGCATCAAACGGGAAAAAGGCTTCCGCAATCTCTGTTGATGCCGTACTGGAAGCTCTTAAAGAGTACTTGCCGGCACAGATAGAGGCCTAATAATAAATAGTATAAGACCGGAATGCCTGATGGTGCCGGAAATCCGTCTGGAACTTTCGCTCAACGGAATCCAGCGATGGCTCGTCCGGGGCCGGATGGAGGTTGAATCGGTCCCAGAAATGGATGACAATGGCAACGTCGCGTCCAGTATCGGGCGTATAAGTGGATTTTGCAGCACTGTCCCAGGTGAGAAATTGGGAAGTGTTGCCTGGCAACCATCCTAAGGTCCAGCCGTTCGTATAATATGCCAGTTGCGGCGCATATTGCTCATGTGGAAAATTGTGATGGACGACGATAAGATTAGGTTTGCCGGGTTGGATCGCGGCAATCGCGGCTACCTGTCCCGCGCCATCTTCATACACCGAATCGTGTTCGGATAATACGTGCCCCAGTGCAAGCCCAAGCAGTAGCACGGAAAACGCTAACGCAAATCGCGCCGGCGATTTCACTTTCTTCCAGAGAAGGATTGCCAGAGCGAATCCGAGCATTGCGCAAACGATCGCTTGAGGAAAGAAGACGACCTGACTCCAGTTCACCCGATGTGTTACAAATAGTCGCAATTGTTCGCTCATGGACCACGCCATGGCGCACAAGGTCACTGCGAACAATGTCGCGCGCCACTTTTGTGGGAGCGCAAGAATAGTGTCCCAGGCGGCGCCAATAAGCATTGCGCCCGGAGCAAGCATCAGAAAAGCAAAATGTGCCTTTCGGGTGTCGATGATTTGAAGGACAATCAGCATTGCAATAAGCCATGCGAGCGAAGCAAAATAGAAGCGCGATGGTCGCCTGACGAATGGGATGAGGACGATGAGGGGTAAGCCTACAATGAGCCGGTTCACATAATACCACCACGCAAGCGCCGATGGATCGTATTTGCCTTCGCTCAACGTCGTGAGGGAACCCAGAACGTGCGACCAATAATCCGGATGACGTGCCGTCATCATTAGAAACCACGGCGCAGTAAGTACCAATGCCACTGCAAGCGAGATTATTGGAAAGCGAAACAAGTTCTGTTTATGGAATGCCCACGGTAGCAGCAGAAGTATCGGCACGATAAACAGTACCTCTGCAAATTTTGTAAGAAGGCCACATGCCAGAAACACCGCGCTTACCAGGCACCATATAAAACGCTCGCACTTGATGGCATAAACCAACGCCTCGATAGACGCCATTGCGAAGAAGAGAAGGCTCGTTTCCATTTGCGCAAAATGGCTGAAGTAGAGAAAAACATCCGCGGTCGCCAGTGAAAGTGCCGCAACAATGGCGGCATGCCATGAGGCAAACATGCGGACAAGATGCCAGAGTAATAGTACGGCGGCCGCGGCCGTGAGTGCCGCAGGCAGGCGGAGCGCAAAGGGTGACGGTCCAAAAAGTTCTTGTGAAATCGCAATCAACCAGACTCCGAGCGGTGGATGTGTGGCGGAATAAAGATGTCCGATTGCATACTGTGTCTGATCGAGCCACGCGCCGAACGTGAGGCACGCTTTTGCGCGGACCACATAAAGCGATTCATCCCAAGGCTGAATTTCTCCAATGCCCAGGCGAAGGAACGGAAGTATGCACCCCGCGATCAAGAGAACACGTCCGAGCCAGCGCTGCATTTATGGAACGATGAGCGGTGAAGGTGTGAAACACACGACAAACATCACGATCGTAGCATAACCGATCACTTTTCGCCGAAGATCGAGGGGGCTTTCGTCCTGGGAGGGAGGATGGCGAAATCGAATCACGAACGAAACGAGTAACGCCCAGAAGAACCAGGTTTCTCCTCCGGGGATTGAAAGGGCAAGGAGCCATGGTGGTGGATTGGCGAGAAAATCCGCAAGCGTCGCTGGAACCGAAAGAACAAACAACACCAGAGCGACGAGTTGTCCAAGCCGCTTGTGAAGTTTGGGACCGAACAGGGTGTACGTGAGGTGGCCGCCATCCAACTGCCCGATGGGAAGAAGGTTGAGCGCGGTAACGAAGATGCCAAACCATCCCGCGCACAGCATTGGATAATGGTACACTTCCGACATGGGCGGAATGTATCCATGCGGGTTCGCAAAGAGCTTTTCCATGAAGAGAAAAAACAGCGAATTACCAAACGATAAATCGGTGCCCGGGGTAGGCGCGGCGTTAGGATAGCCCGGATGAATCGCCTGCAAATAGCTGATGCCGGGCAGTGTTGCAAATCCGACGGCGAGGATTCCGACGCACGCAATGAATCCGGCAAGGGGTCCGGCCACGCCAATATCGAACATGATCTTATTCGAAGGGGGTCGCGAACGCATACGAATTACGGCGCCAAACGTGCCGAAATTAGCAGAGCCAAATTGATACCCCGGGAACGGAATATAGAACGGAAGCGTCGCGTCCACACCATGAATGCGCGATGCAATGAAGTGGCCGAACTCGTGCGCAGAGAGGAAAAACATGATGAGCGTGGCATATTCGAACCCAAGCCGTAGGTTTGCCAAATTGCCGAGGTCCCCCACGCCGCGCCACATTTCGCCGGCGACGGTCGTGGTAAAGTAGGTCAGCAGAAATAGCAGAATGTGCAGCCATAGACGCTGCTTGCCGAGCACGCGATCAAACAGCCGCACTTCCGGCCTCGGACTTTCCCTCACCCCAACCCTCTCCTTGGGAGAAAGGGGGTTTGCTTCAGAATCCACGGACATCCAGTTGTAGTTTTAATTGCTTCACGGTTGCACCGGCATCCACGCCGGCCCAGGAAGCACCATAATAATAATAGAGTTCGAGACCAAACACCGCATGTTGCTGGTCCATTCGTTCATAGCGTAGGCCCCCGGCAACCGAAGGCCACACCGGGCCATCCCCACTCGAAATAAAAAGGGAAAGTGGTTCCATAACTGGGAACTCTGGGGCATAATCCTTCCAGGCATACGCACCGTTTAAATCTGCAAATCTCCAGGTTAGGCTTGCGGGGACAGCAATTACCGGCTCGATCTTCGTAACCTGATGAAAATAAATTCGCAATCCAATGGACCAGGAAAATCCACGCATATCTCCAAACGGTCCCATATAGCGTGGGACTTCACGAGTCAATTCCACGAATTCCCGGCTGTATTTGCTGCTGGCACCGCCGATAACCGCACTATCGGTTCCATCGACCCAGTGCGAGGAAATATGGCTGATGCGAAAACGCCAATACGCATTTCGGTCCTGCCATTCGCCAAAAACTCCAAAGAAATAATCGAGCGTCTGAACGGGAAACCGGAATTGCGAGAGTGCCTCGAGCCGGCTCCAGGCCATTCCTTCCATTCCGACACTGACAGGACCGAACTGGTATAAGGTTGGTCCGTATCCCACTCGCAGCCACAGCGAACGGTCGAGTAATTCCTTTTCAATCGTAAAATTATTCGGTTCCAGAAACATCGTCGGGTCTTGCACCCAGACCGTAGCGCGGGGTATTTCCTGCCCGAACGTGGCCGAAGAAAGCACACAAAGGACCACAGTGACAAACCCTAAAGAAGCAAGTGTACGAGGCGCAATTCGCAATTCGTAATTCGTAATTCGTACATTCAATGTTTATATACACGCCCCTTCCATTTCACATTCTTTTGCGCGATCATAATCGGCATGGAAAAAACGAAGAGGGCGAGATACACCTCATAAACTGGGAAGTATTTTAAGAGCGCCTGCATTCTGGTGCGGGCAAGCACTGGCAGGATAATCAGCAAGTCCGCCGACCATTTGATTACGATGACTGCGATCGCGGCAATAATCGGCAGAAAAAAGAACGCCAGCACCATTGCAAGATTCGCGAGCAAGCCAAGCAGGAAGATGAGATAGCCCACGGCCTTTAGTCCCTCTCCGCCCTTGACCCATCGGTGTTTCTGCCGCCACCAGGCGCGGAAGTTGGGGCAGGGTTCGCTCATGACCAGCAAATCGCGGTGGAGCGGGAACCGGACCTTCCAGGGCGGTTTTCGCCAAATCGCCTGGAATAACGCATAATCTTCCGTCACACTGAATGGGATATTCCGGTAGCCACCCACGTCTTCATACGCCGTGCGGCGAATCGAAAGATTGTTCCCAATTACGGAGAGCGGCAAATTGATATTCGCGCTCGCCATGGCAAGTCCCAGCAAATACGACCAGTCGATGGACTGAATGCCGTCCAAAAAATGCTTTCGTTCCAAAAGTGTGATGCCGGCAACCATGCCCGTGTTCTGGTCGTAATATTTCAGGTATTCCCGGATCCAATTCGGGCGTACGCGCGAATCGGCATCGGTGATCATTACGAATTCGCCGTGCGCGGCATCCATACCTTGCGTAAGCGCGTTCACTTTCCCGCGCAGGTGCAACACTTCCTCGCCCGTGCGGAACACGCGCAAGTTCGGCATCCGTGCTTTCCAGGCTTCGAGAATTTCCGGGGTTTTATCCGTGGACTTATCGTCCACCATCAATACTTCGAGTCGCTCTTTGGGATAATTGATGGCTTCGAGCGATTCCAGGCACCGACCAATGTTTTCTTCCTCATCGCGCGCGCAGACGAGGACGGTGCAGAGCGGTAACTCCGCCTCCGCGCCCATAACGGGTTCCGGTGCTTCATCTTCTAACGGCGCGGCCCCACCCGGAGAGCGAATACCACGGAACGCGCCAATCAGATAGATTGCGTGCTCCGCAAAGTAGAGTAGAACGATGAGAAGAAAAAGCCCCGATAGTTCGTAACTGGTCATTGAGGAATCGAATATCGGGTGGCGATCTTCAGAATTATCATGGATGCAGTGTCTTTCGGCCCTTGCGAGTCCATACCGTCCCTGAAAATACACCCAACAATTTAGGCTGAAATTCCGTCTCGCGATTTCCGAAAACCTGTGGTCTCATCCCCACTCCGTCACTTGCGCATGGAAGTCCAGCAGCACCTCATCGGGATTCGTCGTGTGGAGTTGCATGATAATCTTATCCTCGACTTTCAAGGAACCGACGCCGCGCGGCGTACCGGTAAAGAGCAGATCCCCTGCGCGAATGGAGAACACGCGCGACATATACGGCACGACCATCTCCGGAGAAAAGATCATTTGGTTCGTAGAGGCGCGCTGGCGCAGCTCGTCATTGACCCAAAGCGAAAAGCCGAGTTCCTCGAACGGTGGCGCGGATTCGAACGGAATAAAATGGCTCACCTGCGCCGCACCATCGAAGCCCTTGCAGATCGTCCACGGTAAGCCTTTGCGCTTGGCTTCCGATTGCACGTCACGCATCGTGAGGTCAAGACCAATGGCATACCCCGCGACGACGTCCGCCGGACCGTAGGCATGGATATTCCGCCCGCCGCCACGGAGCAACAGGACGAGTTCCCCTTCATAATGAAGGTCTTTCGTCATCGGAGGATACTCGATGAGATTATACGAGCCGTGGCGAAGCGCATTCGCCGGCTTGACGAAGACGATCGGGTCCTGCGGGACTTCCTGCCCGAGTTCCTCGGCGTGTTCCACATAGTTCCGACCAACGCAGAAGACCGTTCCGGCTTCGTACTCTTCCTCGGTGTAACCGTCAAATAGCAGGTGCATAAGAGTTGCAATATAACACCTAAAATGCGCAAATGCAAGGGAAAGCGCGAAATTTGGCTGCTGATTTACCTGCATAGGAACGTTAAGGCACACATTCACGCTTACCTGCTCATTGTCCGCTTGGCGGATAGTGTGGGTGGGTGCGCCTCGTTGTACGCACAGGAGCGGCACGACCATTATCGATGGCCTGTAAAGACCCTGACAGATCCCTATGCTGATTCCATTCAGTGTCAGCCACATCGAACAACGATTGCGTCTATTTCGGAAATCAATCCATACCCGCGTTATGATTTCGAAAAACAAGTCATTCAACTTCGAGCACGATTTGACAGCGTCAAATGTGAATCCGACAGCGACCTTCATATCGTACTGAGTGATGCGGACGGCAGATCAATCGTTGCAGAAATTCCTGATACCTCTGAACTTCTCAGCCATTATCAACAGCAATTTACGATTGCCAGGAACAACGTGATTCGCTTAGTCTGGCATCATCATAGGAAAAATGAAGGGCTCGGAAGAAACTGGCGCAAACCTGCCGGGCCAACAGAGGTGATGGTTACCGGCTTACTATTTTTAGATGAGCAACATCCTAACCATGTTGCTGGCGACGATTCGAATCACATCGAGATACATCCCGTCCTTAGTATTGAAGCGGTGGGGGCATTGCCGCGGCTCGGAGCGAAATAAGGTTACAATACACTCCTTACAGATTCCCGCCATCCTTCCATGATTATCATTTAGACAACGTGGCATGTACTATAGGGCGGGCTCGTGTAACACCAAGATAGAAATGTCAGGGTAGTGGTCTTTTGGAGTTCCAGGGTTCCGGCTAAGTTCCGGAGGCCGTAGGC
>JAKAIL010000127.1 GCA_021825235.1 Bacteroidota bacterium
CCGATCTCGGAACCGTCTGGGCCGCTACGGGGTGCGGGTGCTCACGATCAAGCCGGGTTTTGTCGATACGGCGATGGTCGCGGGTAAGCCGGGTCTTGTGATGATGGTGAGCGCAGAGCGGGCAGCGGAGCTAATCGTTCGGGCGATCCGCCGCGGGAAGCAAACGGCGTATATTCCTGCTCGTTGGCGGTTGGTTGCGGGCCTGCTGAAGCTGGTGCCGTCGTGGTTGTTTAAGCATGTTCCGGTGTGAGGGGGTAGTTGAGAGCGGATAGTTGAGAGTGGATAGTTGAGAGTGGATAGTTGAGAGTGGATAGTTGAGAGTGGATAGTTGAGAGTGGATAGTTGAGAGTGGATAGTTGAGCGTGGATAGTTGAGAGTGGATAGTTGAGCGTGGATAGTTGAGAGTGGATAGTTGAGCGTGGATAGTTGAGAGTGGATAGTTGAGAGTGGATAGTTGAGAGTGGATAGTTGAGCGTGGATAGTTGAGCGTGGATAGTTGAGAGTGGATAGTTGACGACATCCCGCGCTACGATTGAGGATGGGATGATTATCGGTCGGTTGGCGTTCGTGTTTTTATGATAGCAGAGTCAATTAAGAAGGATGTACGCGCGGAATTGCTGCATTGCGAGTCGCGGCGGGATGTTCGCCGGACGATCGCGCTGGCGCAGAAGGATTTTCAGGAGCGGAGTGTCCCGCTGTACCGGCGTCAGGAGGTGTTGAAGGATATTCGGTCGCACTTGAAGGAGTGGATCGACCGGGAGTCGGACCCGAAGAGCGCGGACCTTGTGCTGGAGGGTCAAATGGCAATCGATGCGCTGCTGGTGGGGAATTCGTAGGGACGGGTAGTGGAGAGTGGATAGTGGAGAGTGGAGAATGGCGATCAGAAAGGGGTGAACGGCGAACAGCGAATGCGAAGGGTCTTAGCATAGCATGAGTGACGGCACAGTAGAGGTCGGAGTATCGAACGAGGTGCGGAACGGCGCATCGGGTGATGGTGCGCGTACGGTCTCGTCAGCGCACGCGAACGGCACAGCCGATGCGCCGGTGGGTTCCCAAGCATCCGATTCCCGGCCCCCGGATCTCGGATCCCGGACTTCGGACCCCGGTCCCCGGACTTCGCTTCCGGCAGACCGGTTGGAGGTACTGAAGGGTTGGGGCGGTGCGGTGGAATCGACGGCGTATGTATATCGGCCTTCCTCGGTCGAGCAGGTAGGGGAGGCGTTTCGGGCGGCGCGTGCGGCGGGCCGGAGCGCCCTTGGCGGAACCGTCACGCTACGGGGTGCGGGCCGGAGCTACGGGGATGCGGCGTTGGGCCGGGAAAATGTGGTCATTGACTTCACGCGGATGAACCGGATACTGGCGTGGGATGCGAAGGCGGGCGTCATCACATGCGAGCCGGGGGTGACGATCCAGCAGCTCTGGAATTATACAATCGAGGACGGGTATTGGCCGCCCGTTGTACCCGGGACCATGTTTCCGACGCTTGGCGGGGTATTGGGGATGAATATACACGGGAAAAATGCGTTTCATGCTGGAACGATAGGCGACCACGTGCTGGCGTTCGATTTCCTTGCGGCGAGCGGCGAAGCGTTCCACGTCGAGCGCGAGCGGGACGATGAGCTGTTCCATTCGATCATCGGCAGCTTTGGAATGTTAGGCTGTTTCACTTCGATCACGCTCCAGATGAAGCGCGTGTATTCCGGCGATCTGGACGTGCGCGTGTACGTCACAAAGGATTTGCACGAGTTGTTCGCAGTGTACGAGCGGGAGATACCAAATTCCGATTACCTTGTGGGCTGGATCGATGCATTCGCAAGCGGCAAGGCATTAGGACGCGCCGTCGTGCATAGGGCGAACTACCTTCCGCCCGGCGTGGATCCAACGCCGGTACAAACGCTTCGACTAAGTCACCAGAACTTGCCGGACACCATAATGGGGCTTATTCCAAAGTCCATTGTCTGGCGATTCCTGCGTCCGTTTACGAATGCACCCGGCATGGCATTCGTCAATTGGGCAAAGTTCTGGTCGGCGAAAGTGAGCCCACGGAAACAGCTTCGCCAAGCACATGCGGCATTCGCATTCCTGCTCGATTATGTGCCGGACTGGAAACGTTCCTACGGCGAAGGTGGGCTGATTCAGTTCCAATCCTTCATTCCGAAGGAGCGTGCGGAAGCAACGTTTCGAAAGCAACTGGAACTTTGCCAGAAGGAAGGGATGGTGCCGCTGCTCGCCGTCTTCAAGCAGCATAAACCGGATCGCTTCCTGATGACCCATGCGGTTGATGGCTTTTCACTCGCGCTCGATTTCAAAGTGACGGCGAAGAACCGCGCACAACTTTGGAAGCTGACTGAGAAGCTTAACCAGATTGTGCTCGATGTGGGAGGAAGGTTCTACATGGCGAAGGACGCGACGCTCACGGCCGAAGCCTTTCGCAAATATCTGGGCGAGGAAACGCTCGCTAAATTCCGTTCCCTTAAGCATCGGTTCGATCCAGACAACATTCTCGAAAGCCAGCTTTCCAATCGGCTTTTCGGGTAGGACTACTCTACCGTTCCAACAAACGTTCTACCGTGCCACTGGAGTACGAAGGTCGTATCGAGAATCCTATACAGGTCCAGGTATTCTGGCATCGCGAGTTGTTCGAGGTGGACCTGCCGCGTAACTTCCTCGAAATCCGGGCGGTCGTGCCGAAGTAGCAGGAGTACTGGGTGAGTGGAGTGGAAGCGGATGATGGAGTCACCGGGGGCGTCCAGAAAGCTCCGATACCAGTGCTGCGAGCGTCCCACCCAGAGCGAATCCAGATGCTGTGGGTTTAGCTCTAAATCGTAGGTGATCGCGTTCGGGAGCAGTTCATAGCACCAACGATACCACCACGAAGCAAGGATGACCGTACCGGAATCATTCCCACCATTCGCCCGCAACGCACGGAGCGTCTCATCATTCAAGCTATCGACCGCTCGAATGCCGGAGACATTCGTGTATTCGAAGGCCCGATTTGCAAGCGTCAGCGCCGGTGATTGAGAATGTTCGTAGCGGTTAACAGCTCCATGGATGAAGGAATTACGCGTGTCCTCGTTATTGTAGATCCGCTGTTCCGTTCCGGGCCAGGGCACGAGAAACCAGGCGACATTTAGTATGACGAAGGCAGAAGTGAGCACAGTAACATTCCTTGTTATAAGCCGACGTGTTAATACGGTTGGGTTCCGGCGCTTTTGATGCTCGGCAATCCAGATTGCTTCCTGGTCGAGCAGTACCGCGCCCGTTAGAATTACGCTGGGCAGCACATTGAGCAAATACCCCGCCTTCATAAAGAAGACGATGAGGTAGAATGCCAGTGGCATGGCGGCAAGCAGGAAGACGAACTGCGCGATGTTGTTTCTGGTGTATTCTCGAACAAAAGCAAGGGAACGCTTTGCAAATGTGAGAACGAGGGTTAACACGAGTAGCCAGATGGGACCGATTGCCACGACGCAATAGAAGATTACCTTTCCGATAAGATCGAACTGGCTTTGCCAGCTATTGCCGAAGAGTACCGATTGCGTCTTGAAATTACGTTCGACGGCCGCAAGCGCAAGATAATGCGAGAGTCCGTCGGCTTCGCGAAGCAGTTCGCCAAGCCACATGGCACTTGCAATGACAAATACCGCGATTGCAGAAAGAACGATTCTCGCGGATGGGCGTCGTTTCAGGAACAGGAAGATCGTCGCAGGAAGGAAGAAGAGAATGCTGGTCTGGCGTGCGCCGGTCGCCAGTGAAAGCGCGAGCAAATAGAGGATGGGTTCCCATGCAGGGTCCGCACTGCGAAGCCACTTTCCTCCGAGATAGAGCAGCAGACTCGTGTAAAAGGCTTCCTCCGCATAGATGGCATTCACCTCGCCGTGGAACCAGAAAAGGGGCATCGTAAGCCAGAGGAGCGCCGCGATAACGCCAACGCGCTCTCCGCGCAATACGAACGCGGCCCGCCAGAGAAACAGGACCGATCCGACCGAAAGTAACATGCTGAGCCAGACATACGCTTGATTTGGGTTTCCTACCAATGCATACAGCAATCTTCCAAGGAGTACGTGCAGAATGTACCCCGGCATTTGCGGAGTTACCTGTGCCAGGTTGAACCGGAACAGACCCACAACGAAGTTGATCGAATCGAATTCGAACAGCGTATGGGAACGGAACGCAAGCCGCGTTGCCACCGTCACGAGGAGCAGGAAAATCCCAAACCCGATCCGGAGTCTTCGTTCCCTACGATCCATGAGTTCCTTTCAGGCGATAAATGCTCATGGTAGTATCCGCTGCCGAAGCAAGCGGCAACCGGACCGGGAAATCCTGTTGCAGCACGAGCGAGTCCTGGTGCTCGGCGAAGAACGATGGGTTAAGCCTGCGGTAAAGGACAAAGAGATTTGCTCCCCTCGCACGAGCCGCGCGCCAAACGGAATCCTGTTCGTGCTGGAGTGGCCAGAGGGGCGGAGTCATAAGTCCGGTCAAGTCAATCACCGGCTTGTTGAGAAAGTATCCGATTGCACCGACATCATCCACCGCTAAAGTATCGGTGGGTTGCATATTCGCGTTGAGCCAACTCACGACTGCAAGGTGCTGGTCGTTGATATTGCGCACGGATTCCGCCGCAATACGGGACCAGCGTCCTGTTTCGATAAGTCCCGCAAGCATAATGAGTACTGGAATCAGCCGTGGAAGCCTCGCCGTTCGTTCCCATGCGGCAACGGCTACGATGATGAGGAGTGGGATGACCGGGAAAAAGTACCTTCCGCTTTGGCGAAATTGCGGAGCTACAAAGGCTTGGAGAATCGGAAGTCCCAGCGCGATGAGATAGAGCATCCGGAAGTTCCCATCCGTTCGCAGAAGCCAGATGCCGGCAAGAAGCAGTGCGAACACAATGAGATTGTTGCTTGCGAGAATCCGGGCTGCAAACCAGAGGTACCGGAAGTTGGGAACGAGCGTAATGTGCGCACCCTGTACGACACTCGAATGAGAAATTAAACTATTCCGTGTAATGAGCGGAAGTAAAAATGCGGGTGATGCTATTACCGCAAGAAGCAGGAGCAGTGTGCGAATATACTTCCTGCCGCCCCACTGGGAACTCTGGTGGATTCCCATAATTACCCAGTCCGCAATTAGCACGACCGCAAAGAACATGAACTCCGGGCGCACCAGAATTCCCAGTCCCAGCCAGATTGCCTCGCGCCCGCGGGGACATATTCGCTGCCGCGAGCGGATATGTTCTTCCACTACGAGCAGCGCGAGCAAGGCAGCGAGCGCGGTTTCCATGCCGCTCATTCCGCTCCAAACGAGTCGCGAGGAAATTACGGTAGCAACGCCTGCAATTTGAGCATGAGCTTCGGTAAGATGGAAGACATCGCGCGAAGCCCGGTACACACCGGGACCGAGCGTAAGATACGCGAGCATCGAAATCACGATGGCAACGAGTTCCAGGTGCGATGTAAAGATTCCACCCACTGCAAGGAGTGCAACCCACAGCGGGGAAGTGTCCGCGGTTAGTGTTTGGCCGGGATTGAAAGAGTACGAAAATCCATGCGCAAGGTTTTCTGCAAAACGAGTGTGGATATATATATCATCCAACGGAACTCCAAGGAAATGCAGATAACTCGAAACCGCGCTCCCCAATAACATCCGCTGCACAATGGCGAAGAGAATGAGTAGCGCCATTCCCATCGCCACGAGCCAAACTTCGAACGCAATGGGCTTACGCCGCTGTGTGCCGTGGCCGGAACCTTCGACCGTCATAGCAGATAGATAATAGCGAGCATGGCCGCCGCGTAGGCAGCGAAATTGATCAGCATCGGAATATCGGTAAGAACAACATCGGTGGGGCTTTCGCCAAGCCGCTTCTTGTGTAATAAGTAAAGATAACGGAAAACGCCGTAGAGAACGAACGGGGTTGTGAAGATAAGGTCCTCGGTTCCAAACATCTTTACAGTCCGTTCCGAAACGGTGTAGAGGGCATAGCTGAAGACAAATCCGGCGGCGCAAATGGTGGTCATTTGTTCGGCAAATTCGACGGAGTAATGTTCGAGAACTTTTCTGGTATGATACGGTGGGATCTCGCCGTTCGAAGGACGTTCGTTATCCGCCGCCGCGAGCGCCACTAATTCTCCACGCCGTTTGGCAATGGCAAGGAATAGCGAGAGAAACATCGTCGTCAGAATCAGCCAGGAACTGCGCGGAACATCGAGCACAAAGGCGCCGCCAACGACTCGCAGCATGAAGCCGATGGCAATCACGAACACATCGATGAGTACCACATCTTTCAGATAAAAGCTATAGGCAAGGTTCATCACGAGATAGACGACAAGACACGCGATGAACCGCCAGTCCAGTCCAATGGCCAATGCCGCAACAAAGAGGAGCAAGACCAAAGCGATACTATAAGCTGCTCCCGGAGAAATTTCACCCGAAGCAATGGGACGAAACCGTTTGTGTGGGTGTTGGCGGTCGCGCTCGCGGTCGGCAATATCGTTCATTACGTAAACGAAACTCGCCATAAATCCAAATGCAAAAAACGCCCGAAGCGAAAGTAGTGCGGACGCCGGGTTTGTGAGCTGCTTCGAAAAAACCAGTGCCGCGAAGACGAAAACGTTCTTCGCCCACTGCTTGGGGCGCGCAAGGCGAAGGATGGATTTGGGTGAAATCACGGCGATGAGGTTACACGCTTTCTAACACGTTTTCGCACCAGACCTATTCCGTAAAAAAGCAGTACTCCGACCCATCCCACTCCGGAAATCCAAAGGCCGGCAGTTTCGAGAGGGGTGCGTTCAAGTTTCCAAGTAGCCGTGTAAGTTCCCGCAGGGAGCGTGGCCACGGCTCGGCCTAGGGTATCGGGATGCGAAGGTATTTCATAGTCCCCAATATAGAGGTGCCAGAATGGCCAGTAAAAGCGATGGAAAACTATCGGTTGGGGAGCACGGAACGAAACCGCATAGGTCTCCAGATATGGAGCATTTGTTGCGCGCTGAATATTCTCATTTGAGCTGAGGTCTCCAAGTGCCGGGGCGTCATCTTTATGAGGAGCAAGCGCGCGTTCGACAGCCGTTCTGTCATCGTTGGCATAGATTGATGGATTGAAGTAAATTGGCAGATATTCCGTGGCATCTTCTAATGGCCTCTCGAACGGATGGAAGATGTGAAGGCTGAAGACGACGAGAACTATCGGTAAAATGGCGCCAAGTATCCAGACTGTCGAAACCCAGCGTGCAGTGCGTACCAGTATCGGAGACTGAGCAAGGCCGACTAGCAGCACGCCAAGCAGCAGGAGTAAAGGATAAAATCTCCACGGAAATTGTACGAGATCGAGTGGAGGGAAGTGATTCCAGACTATGGAACTGATTGGAAACAGATCCAGGTACAAGATGAAGGCTGCAATTGTCAATCCCACTTTCCCAAGCATTGCTTCCGTGTGGGTAATTGCAATTTTTTTCCATTTAAGCCAAACATACGCCAGCGCAATTATTCCGGCTGCGGCATATAGGAGCGCCATATAGTAAGTTCCCGGACCAAGGTGAAAGTACACAAGAATATCAGAAGGTCGATGAGGGAAGTGCAGATCCTGCAATCGGGAGAACGATTGAGCAGTTACAGACGAAACAAAATGATACGCCGCGAGAGCACCGGCAATTCCTAAACCAATCAGTACTTCGAAGGTTGATGTCCACTTCAGTTTCTTCCAGATCACTATAGCAGCTAAGGCTCCTCCGATTGCGACCATCACTGCGATTGGCACGTCTGTTAATGCAGTGAGGCTGCATGTAAGCCCCAGCAGGAGAGCCCGTTTTAAAGAAAAAGATTTTGCCTCCTGAAAGATTATGATGAGTGCTCCACAAATCAATGGTAGAAACACATACGTAATATGCGTTGCAATAGAAGACCGCATGTAGAGTTCCGCGATTCGAAGTGGCGCAAAGGCATATAGAGCTGCCGCGAGATTCGCTCGGTACTGCGAAGATCCCAGTTTCCAAAGTAGCCAGCGCGCCGAGAAAAAACTGGCGATAGTCATGAGGAGACACACAGTTTGGAAGAGAACCATGGGATTCTGCACGCCAACTCGATAAATTATTGCGGAGAGATAAAAAGTAAGTGGTGGATAGAAATAGAAGGTCGTGGCACCAAAATGATAAAAACCTTCCGGTGTCCAAGTCGGTATGAATATACCAGATGAAATGAGGTGGTTATACTCCAGTATCATTTTCATCTGCAGCCGGCCATCAACGCCCAAGGTGTGGGTTACGTAAGGTGCAATCAGTTCAAGCCCAATGACGACCACAAATGTCGCTTCCAGCAGGCGGGGAAGCCTAAGATCGTGCGAATTTGGTTGCTGCAGCATAGAGGATGCTTTCAATCGATCACCTTCTTTCCTCTTCTGCGACTGCGAAAGAACTCGACGCCACCTACTGCGAAAATCCCGACAAAACTTATCTCGGAAATGCCCATGCCTGCTCGCTCTAAAGGCGACGCTTCAAGTCTCCATGTCGCCACGTAATCCCCCGCAGGCATGCTCGCTACGGCGCGTCCAAGAGAATCGGGCCTTGTCGTGATCGCTGTGCCGTTAACGTAAAGATGCCAGGCTGGCCAGTAAAACCGATGGAAGGTGACTTCCCGAGAGCTGTCGAGGATGAAATTGAAGCGTTCGAAAGTAGGATACTTGTCCCAGAGTACCACTGACTCATTAGGCGATAGGGTTGCTAGGGCAGCGGCATCATTCTTGTGTCGTGCCATCGTTTCCACGATAGAATATCGGGAAACGCCACTGGTTGTCAGATATTCTGTGGCAACGTCAGGCGAACGTTCGAAGTGTTTATAGAAGTGAAGATGAAATACGACTAGCACAATTGGAACGATTGCACCGAGCGTCCAGAGCCATCCGATTGCGAGATAGGCTTTCCGCATTGATGGCCAATCGGCGATGGCGAGTAAGGTGACCACGAAAAGCAGGCCGCACGAATAGAATCGCCAGCTATCCTGAATCAGCGGTAACGGGGGCAAAAATCGCCAGACGGGTACGCTGATGATCGGAATTCCGAGGAAAGCGACAAATGCTGCACACGCCAGTCCTATCCCGAGAATGGCGCGCTGCGTCGGATCTATCGAGCGGTTCAACCGCAATCTCGAGCGCGCTGCGAGCCCGATCAATGCAAAACCGATTAAGATTAGGAAGATATGATACGCGGCGGGAGTATTGTGTCCATGGAGGAGATCCGTAACCAGATAGTCAGGATGAAGGACCAATAAACCCGATAAGCGGGAGTCATCCATGAAGGACAGGACCGTGAAATAATGAAACGCAGTGAGGCCAATCACCAACAAGCTAGCGAGACCAGCATTTAGAATCACTCGCCTGGTTAACTGCTTGTGACATACGATTGCTCCTACGATCAGGCAGGTGGTCGTTGTCAAAAACAAAGGGAGATTGGTAATTGCAAGCAGGCTCGCCGAGATCGCGAGTGTGAACACCCCGCGGTGGCGTCGCGAGGGTGCGGTTCTGAAAAGAAGAACCACCCCAAGCCACACCAGCGGGAGAAATACATATCCGAGGTCGACCGAAAGGTTTGAGCGAGAATACATCTCTGCAATTCTTAGCGGTGCAAACGCATAAAGCAAGGCCGCAACGTTCTTTCGGTACACTTCCGCGCCAAGCGAATTGAATAGCATTCGAACCGAGAAAAAACTTCCGATCGTCGCGAGGAGGCCCGTCAGGTTAAATAGCGTCTTAGGATCGATAACGCCCGTCAAGAGTCGAAGTGCGTACGCCACGTAATAGGTCAGCGGTGGATAGAAGTAAAAGGATGGCGCTCCAAAGCCGGAATACGCTGTCGAGACCCATCGCGGAACATAATCGCCATGAGATAAGAGGGTGGCGAATTCCGCAATCCACCTCACGTGATAACCAGCATCTACGCCGTACGTCGTGGAAACGAACGGCGCGATAAGTTCAAGCAAGACGACGAGCGTGAGCAACACCGCAAGCGCTTTGGGGAGCCGGAACGAGCTATTGCCCGATCCGGGTGTAGCGTCAGAATTCTTTAAAATACCACGGCCTCCTGATATTCCCCGAATGGAACTTTGAGTGTAGTGATCATTTCTCCTAACGTTACATAATTTCGCGCCGCTTTGATTAGCACGGGCATCAGGTTCGTGTGGCCAAATCCTGCCGCCCGGATTTCCTCGATCGATTCCTCGACCGCCACCTGGGAACGGTTCGCACGGACTTCCGCCAGCTTCTGCTTCTGCGCTCGCTCCACTTCCGGAGAAATCGTAAGGATCGGAATATCGATCTTCTCTTCCGATTCCACAAATTCATTTACCCCAACGATAAATTTCTCTTTCTTATCGAGTTCCAATTGATAGCGATACGCTGCATCCGCAATTTCGCGCTGGAAGAATCCGGCCTCGATGGCAGGAATCACGCCGCCCAGCGCATCGATCTGATCGAAGTACTCATTGGCTTCGCGTTCAAGCCGGTCCGTCTCGGCTTCGATGAAGTAGGAGCCGCCGAGCGGGTCGATCGTGTTGATGACGCCCGTTTCGTACGCCAAAATCTGCTGCGTGCGGAGAGCAATCTTCACCGCTTTTTCGCTTGGCAGGGCCAGCGTTTCGTCCATCGAGTTGGTGTGGAGGGATTGGGTTCCACCCAGCACACCGGCCAGGGCCTCGTAGGCCGTCCGAACGATATTATTCTCCGGCTGCTGCGCTGTCAAAGAACATCCCGCCGTCTGCGTGTGGAACCGGAGTTTCAGCGATTTCTCCGATTTCGCTCCGTACTTCTCCTTCATCCGCCGCGCATAGATTCGGCGGGCAGCCCGGAGCTTCGCGATCTCTTCGAAAAAGTCGATGTGGGAATTAAAGAAGAAGGACAGCCGGGGAGCGAATTCGTCCACGTCCATCCCACGGGCGAGGCAATGCTCGACGTAACTAAAGCCGTCGGCTAAGGTGAAGGCCAGTTCCTGCGCCGCGGTGGAACCCGCCTCGCGGATGTGATAACCGGAAACCGAAACCGGGTTCCATTGCGGTACTTCCCGTGTCGTGAACTCGATCATATCGGTGATGATCCGCATGGAAGGTTCCGGCGGATAGATAAACTCCTTCTGCGCGATGTACTCTTTCAGGATGTCGTTTTGGAGGGTTCCCCGGAGCTTCGTAAACGGCACGCCTTGCTTCTCGGCCACGCAAAGGTAGAAGGCGAAGATCATCGCCGCCGGCGAGTTGATCGTCATCGAGGTCGAAACGTCTCCCAGCGGGATGCCGCTGAAGAGCGTTTCCATATCTTTCAAAGAACTAATCGCGACGCCGCAAATGCCGACTTCGCCCTCGCTCCACGGATCGTCCGCATCGCGGCCCATGAGCGTCGGCAGGTCGAAGGCGGTCGAAAGGCCCGTCTGGCCGTGGGCCAGCAGGTACTTGAACCGCTCGTTCGTGTCTTCCGGCGTTCCAAACCCGGCGAACTGCCGCATCGTCCATATCTTGCCGCGGTACCCATTCGGATGAATCCCGCGTGTATAAGGGAACTCGCCGGGAAAGCCAATCTCCTCCAGGAACATATCTGCTTCTCCCCGTCCTCTGGAAGAGGAGGCGGTTG
>JAKAIL010000128.1 GCA_021825235.1 Bacteroidota bacterium
CATTCGTCGTGGCATTTCCACCAAAGTCGTTCGTTCCCGCGGCGTGACCGAAAATGTTCATGGTCGCGCCTTGGCCGATCGTGTTTTGGGCTGCGAGGTTACCAATGGTATTGTTCGTGCCTGCGCCGCCATTACCGAAGGTGTTCGTCGTTCCGGCGGTCGTGGCAATGTTCGAATTACCCGTCGTCGTCGCGGTTCCGTTCACCTGCAAGGTCGGGGTTCCCGTTCCGTTGCTGTTGAGCGTTAGCGCGCTATTGGCATTGCCGCCCGAGCCGAAGGTAGAACCCTGCCCGGTCGTATTGATCTGGCCATTGGCGGAAACGGAAACCGTACCGCTGGTGATATTCAGACCATTGCCGGTCGAGGTGATTGTCTCACCCGTAGCCGGAGCGGTGACCGAGCCAATGGCAAGGCCAGTCGTCGTGGCATTCAGCGAGGCGCCCGTCGTCGGAGCGGAGAGATCGCCGACTGCCAGGCCAGTGCCGGTGGCAGAGATGTCCACGCCTTTGGTGAGGGTACCACCGTTCAGTCCTACCTGAATCCCGGTGTTCACCGCGCCACCCGCCGTTTGGACGGTCATGATCGGGCTCAAATTGCTGGTAAAGGTCGATTGGCCATTCGAATTGAGCGCGCCATAGATCGTCGTTGTGCTGGTGGTATTACCGATGTTGATATTACCGCCGGTGCCCGTGCCGATATTGGTGGTAAGCCCGGTCCCCACGTTCATGTTGAGTTGGTTACCGAGGATATTCGTCGCGGCCGCCGTATTACCGAGGTTGTTAATACCGGTACCCGTACCGACATTGGTCGTGGCGTTGCCGGTCTGGTTGATGTTCGTCGGTCCAACAACGGTCGTTGTGCTCGAGGCATTGCCAATATTGGTGGCACTGTTACCCGAGGTGTTAATGCCGGTCGTACCTAAGATATTATTGGTCCCACCCGTGATACCGATATTCGTCGTGGCGGCCGCGCCGGCAGCGATGTTCGTTGTGGCACCGCCGGTATTGTTGATATTGGTCGGACCTACGACGGTCGTCGTGCTGCCACTATTGCCAATATTTGTTCCATTACCACCCGATAGGTTTATGTTGGTTGTACCGAGGACATTATTCGTTCCGCCGGTTACACCAATGTTAGTCGTGGAAGCAGCGACCGTTCCAATGTTCGTCGAGGCACCGCCGGTCACGTTAATGTTTGCGGTTCCGAGTGCCGTGAGGGATGTCGGAGCAATGGTCGTCAAGCCGGAGGAAGTCGCATTGATCGTCTCACCGATCTGCGGCATCGTCGTAGCACCGATCGTCATACCAGTTCCGGAACCGCTGGTGGCCGCATTAAGCGTTGCACCCGTTGTTCCGGCTACGATGGTCAGACCCGTTTGCGGCGGGGTCGTTCCACCAATTGCCAGACCCGTTCCGGTATTCGCCGCTGCCATATTGAGGGTCGCACCGGTTGTGCCCGCCGTAACCTCGATGCCGGTTGGGAACGGATCCACATTGATGCCCGCACCCGCACCCGCACCGGAGACTTTGATACCGCCAAGCGCGCCAGCCGGAGCATTTACTTGCTCGGCATACTGTGTGCTCGCGCCATTTACGGTGATTGTCGGGTTAGTCGTACCCGTCGAGTTAAAGCTCATTGTGCCACCCGTCGTGTATGCGGAGGCATTGTCGAACTTGATGTTCTGCGATGCAAGCAGGCCAGTCCAGACTTGCGTTGCAGCCAGGGTGCCATTAACTTGCTCGTCACCATTGACGATGAGTTCGTACAGGGTATTGCTCGCAATACCGGGCACGGCAGGCGCCGGTCCGACACCTCGGGTGTCAACGCCCTTGATCGTCATCCACGTTTGATCGCTACCGGTAACGCCTTCGTTGAAGACATCGCTGCTCGTCATCATACCGGAGCCAATATTAACCGAGGTACTATTGATCGTGACGGTGCCGCCGGCCGTAAAGTTGCTTGCGCCGCCCCAGTTCTGGGAACCACTCGTAGCATTGATCGTGGCACCCGAACCGACCGTAATTGTATTCAGGTCCGGACGGCTCAGGATGAGGTTTGTCGGCTGCCAGGTGTTATTCGGTGTTGCAACCGTACCTGTCCACCATAAGGTCTGACCCGGCGCGGTACCTTGCGAAATCTGCGCGATGTTTTGCAACAACGCGACGGTACCACTGGAATCCGGCCAAATGTATTGATAGTTGCCTGCCGTCGTCTGCCGGACAATCTGCTGGCCTTGCGCAGTACCCGCACCCGCGCCGACGGTTAAGCTATTGGCATTGTCTGTAATGGCACCGGAGGTTGAAAGCGTGGTAAGCGTCGTATTACCGGTGACGTTCAGCGTTCCTGCGAGCGTCGTGTTTCCACTCACCGACGCGTTGCCAGTGATGGCCACGGTTCCCGTCTGGGACTGAATGCCATTGTCCGCACTGATCGGCTTGAGGAAATTGATCGCCGGTCGAGCCGGGGTAAACGTGGTGAGCTGGTCAAATTCACCGAGCGGAGCTCCAAGAACACCGGCCGTAATCGTTCCAGCTTCGAGGGTTCCGGTGATGTTTGCATCGCCCGTCACATAAAGTTCGAAGTCGTTCGGACCCGGATTTGGTGTTGCCTGGCCGTTGATGCGGACAATCGGGCCATTTTGGTTACCTGCCTGGTTCAGATCGAAATAGGAGGTGCCGTAGAACGTGTTGGAACTCGAACTTGCACTGCCTGCGGGATTCGTGTTGAAGTAGCTGCCAAAGGTGTTCGTCGGCGAAGCAGCATTATTTGCCGTCCCGAAGTTATTGACGGTCGAGTTCGCCGTGGTTCCAGCGTTTACATCACCCTGAATGGTCGTCGTGCTGCCGGCGGTTGTAGAACCGATGGTCGTCAGATCGGTGCCCGTTGTGTTGATGTTCGTCGGGCCGCCAATGGTATTCGTGCTGCCGGAACCTGCCGCGCCAATATTGGTAGCTGCACCGCCCGTGGTGTTAATATTCGTCGCACCCGTGATGGTGTTCGTGCCCGTCGGGTTCGTCACCGTGAAGGTGTTCGTCGTTCCCGGCGTGAAGCTCACGTTACCCGTCGCCTGCGTCAGATTTCCAGTGATCGCTGTTGTGCTATTGGTATTACCAATGTTCGTGTTATCGCCGGAATTCGTAGCCAGGTTAACGTTGCCCCAGGACTGCGACAGGTTACCGTAAATCGTGGTGGCGTTACCGTTATCGCCGCTACCAATTGTTACCGTATTACCAGTGCTGCCAGCGAGCGAGACGTTACCACCCAACTGCGTCACATTACCGGTGTTCGTAAGGGAACCCAGGTTCGTGATCGAACCAGTATCTGCTACGTTGTGGAACGATTGCAGGACGGTCCAATCGTTGGAGTGGCCAAGATTGAGGTCGTAGTTCTGCGTGCCGCCGAGTTGCGTCGGTTGCGGCGTAGAAACGAGCAGGGAATTGGCCGCGCTCGTAAAGTTGATATAGGGATTGGCCAGCTTGGCATTCGTTACCGAGCCATTGGCAAGTTGCAGGGTGCCAATGCCGCCGGGAAGCACTTCGAGATAGTTACCGTTCGTGTTGCTGGTAATTCCAATCGTGGAATTATCGACGTTGACATTCAGCAATCCGAATTGGTCTTGCGAAAGCCCCTGGCCGGCGATGCCGGTAATCTTTTGTCCGGAGATAGCACCCGGAGCGAGCATCTGGGCTGTGATTGCACCCGAGCCAATACCGAGCACGATATTACCCGAGGTACCTCCGCCTGTAATGCCATTAGTGCCAGTCACGCTCGTGATGAGGCCGCCCGAAGGGCCATTAATGACGACACCATTCGCGGCCGGCGTGACCGTTACGCCACCGCTGCCGCTTATTGTGAAGTTCCCGTTCGCATTCGGGCCGATATTATTGATCGTCTCGATGTACGAAGACTGGAGCAAACTATTCGGAATCATCGGTAAGATCGACGTATCGATCCTGCCGGTAGCCGTATCCAATGGCAATGGGAAGAGATCGCCTGCAACGGGCGTATTCGATACCGCAATGCCACCGGCGCGGTCCGCATTCAATGCATACGGTGCGGACCACAACGCCGTCGGCCCCAGCGTTACCGTGGTATTCGTTGACTGATCGGTCACCACGACCGTCATCGAATACTGCTGATCGAACAGCATCGTGGCAGGGAACGGGCTTCCCGTCCCTCCAATGATGACGTTGAAGACTCCCTGCGTGACCGAAACGTTGGACAAGGTTTGCGTGAAAAGCGTATTGCCGGACTTATCGGCAATGGTAATGACCATCTGCACTGTCGTGTTGACGGGATTACCGTTCTCTTCGAGCAGTCCCTGATATGTGATCCCCCGAGGAACCGACGCTTTAGCCGACGGTGTGCCAAAGAAGAGCGCGGCTCCAAGAGCAAGACCTACTAACCACGAACGACGTGATTTCATACTATCTCCTTGAGATTAAAATAAGTTGTAAAACGCTAGCGGTAAGTTAAAAAACACTGGTTGCCAATGTGGCGAAGGAATCGAATGCACGAGCGAACGCGGGTAAACCCGCACCCCTGCATGGCAAAAGCGCCCTCCCCACGGACCGGCGCGTCTTCGAAAAAAAGCAGCACCAGCCCGGCAAGAAAAAAAATTTCAAAAAACCTGGTTGTTTGGACCCGATATGGGTCGGATGCCGCCGAGCCAAACCCCTTGAAGGGCTCTGCTCGATGACAAGGAATTCACTAAAAATTTGCGAAATCAGGCTAAAAACGCAAGTTTTTTCACTCAGACTACACTCATTACTCATGAGTTTTGCCGAGTCTGTACCATTCCATTACTACGAATATATGAAAAAAAAATGGCCTATGCAAGAAAATCCCATTTTTCATGCATCAAAAAATACGGCCCCTTCCCCTACTTTTCGACAATCTAAAACACCGTACGTTGTAAGAACTCGCGAACATTAGCTCCGAATTTGGTTCACCTGCGGGCCGGCCGAATTCCACGCCTTCACAAAATAATTACCGCGACGATCAGAAATGCGCTTAGAATGGTCAGACCGCGAAACGCCCACATCCATCCAGCAATGCGGGGTTCACGAAATTCCCCAGCCTGATCGCGCAAATAAACACTTTCGAAAAATAGAAGCGCACCGCCAAATGCGATGAGCAGCACAAGTACGACCCTCGGGAGCAATGTTTGCGCCATCGTTTACTCTGCGATGAGCTTTAGTACGTTCTCGGCCGGCGCGCCATCCACATACAGCCGCGCGATAAAAATGCCGCTACGATCGAGCAGCACTGGCACATCCTCCGCGCTACCAGAGCTCAGTTCCCCAACCGGCACCCGCTCCACTTCCTGGCCCAGCGCATCGTAGATAACAAGCTCTCCTTTGCCTGCTTCCGGCGAAACAATATGCACCATTGCGCGCGAACCGTGCTCGATGGGGTTCGGGTAGCTGGTAAGAATAGCTCCGGAGAGTGCCGAAGGAGCATTAACCGCCGCTACGCCCGATTGACGCATCGTAATGGCATCCAACCAAAACGAATTACCGCCGGTATCGCTCGCCATTTCCACTGCGATTGCATTATAGCCCGTATCGGGGACTATAATTGTTGCCATCTCTTCCGTATTTATCGTACGAGGCTCCACAATATCATACGTGGCTTCACCCGTTAACTTGAAATCGTCCGAAAGCCGCTGCAAATGAATGCGTCCGACATTGGAATCCGCCGGCGCGATGCTCGGAATATTCCAGAACACATGGATGGTGTCACCCTTCTGCATCGGGACGACCGTGGATCCGACACGAAAGCGATCCGCAATCTCACCGCCATTACCAAAATGAGCGGAACTACCGTCTGGATTACCAAAGAGGAATGACGTATCCGTGACACCGGACGCAAAAATTAAGGGTGAGTTTAGCGAGACAGAGTCATAGTGCGTTATTTGCGCCAAAGCATCCCTTGAAAAACCAAGGAACGCGATCGTCAAAACTGCTAAGAGGTATTTCATAATCGTTTTGTCAGTTTGCACGTAATGAATAACCCGGAAATCGTTGCAAAGTTACGAAAGTTTTTAACTGCGGCTTTGGAATGCGTTCATGGTTTGGCAGCTTACCGCTGGGTCACCCTCCTAAAAATCTCACGCAACCGCTTCCATTGTTCGATCATATCCTCGCTGATTACTTTCACGTCGTTCAGGACCGGCATGAAGTTCGTGTCGCCATTCCAGCGGGGCACGAGATGCCAGTGCAGGTGTCCCTCGATCCCGGCGCCGGCGGTGCGGCCAAGATTCATGCCAAGATTGAACCCATGTGGACGGGACAGTTCCTGCAGTGCCCACTCCGACGCTGCAAGGAGTTGCATCATTTCCGCATGTTCGCTTGCCGTAAGCGATCCAAACTCGCCCGTATGGCGGACCGGCAGCACCATCAAATGCCCGCTATTGTAAGGGAACTTGTTCATGATCACAAACGCCAATGTACCGCGATAGATTACGAGCGATTCCGGATTATCCCCGGAAGCGAATGCCTCGCAAAACGCACAGTTCGCGCCACCGGCCTCCTTCCCAGATGCTCCTTCGAGGAACGATGCAATGTATTGGCTACGCCAGGGTGAAAAAAGTTTTTGCATGGCTTATCCCTCCATCGGAGCCGTAAGTGGTTTCTCACGCTTCCAGCGGCGGAGCAGGCGGTCCATCGTGTTCGTTCCGAACAAACCTTGCGGCCGCGAGATCATCAAAATGATGAGCAGCAGCGAATAGATGATCATTCGAAACTCCGGGACCGAACGGAGCAACTCCGAAAGCGTCGTCAGTAGAATTGCCGCCAGCACCACTCCAATCGTGGATCCCATACCGCCTAAGATGACAATCACAACAATATCGACCGAGGTGAGGAACGTGAAGTCCAGCGGCGTGATAAGAAAGTTGGAATGCGCAAAGAGCCCGCCGCCCATGCCGGCAAAAAAGGCTCCGACAACAAATGCGCGCACTTTGAACTTCGTGGTATCCACGCCCATGGCTTCGGCGGCGATCTCATCGTCCCGCACGGCCAGGAACCCGCGGCCATAGGTCGAGTTCACCAGATTTTCGACGCAAAAAATGGTTACCGCAGCGATGATAAAGACCCAGGTAAACGTGGTAAGCGGCAGGACGCTCATTCCACGAGCGCCGCCCACATAATCCGCTCCACCAATGGTAAAATCGACATTTTGCAAAATGACGCGAATGATTTCGTTGAAACCGAGCGTAACGATGGCTAAATAATCGCCGCGCAGGCGCAAGCTGGGAATCCCCACGCCCAAACCGGCCAATGCGGCAAGCAGGCCGCCCACAACGAGCGCAATTAAAAACCCGAAGACGCCGGTGAGTCCGCTCATCGCGAAACCATGCGTGCTGAGATAGGTCGTAATGACGGCCGAAGTGTAGGCGCCGACCGCCATGAACCCCGCATGGCCGAGCGAGAACTGCCCGGTAAAGCCATTGATGAGATTCAGGCTAACCGCCAGCGAGATCATAATGCCGATGTAAATGATCCGGCCCAGGATATAATCATTCAGCATCGGCGTCAGGTATGACGCGCCAATGATGACGACGATAGAGATGAGTAGCGCGGGGTAGGATTTCATTCTATACCTTCTCTACCTCGCGCTTGCCCAAGAGCCCGCTCGGCTTAAAGACCAGGATCGCGATGAGAATCCCAAATGCTATCGCATCGCGGTATGTTGAAAGCGCGGTGCCGCCAATGAAGGTCTCGACCAGTCCGATAATAAGGCCGCCGAGCGCCGCGCCAGGAATATTCCCAATACCACCCAATACCGCGGCCACGAAGGCCTTGAGTCCGGGAAGAATTCCCATCAGCGGATCGATGCTTGGATATTCCCGACCATACAACACACCACCGGCGCCGGCCAGCGCGCTGCCTACCAAAAAGGTAAAGGTTATTACCCTCGAAATATTAATTCCCATCAAACTGGCCGCTTGCATGTTGTAGCTCACGGCACGCATGGCCGTGCCGATTTTCGTACGCATTACGATAATTCGCAACAGCAGCATGAGCACGAGCGAAACGCCAATGACGACTACCTCCACCGTATCGAGCGTAAGCGACCGCGTCTGAATGATCGGATGATTGGCGATAATCGGAGGAAAAACCCGCGGATTCGGGGTAAACACCAGTTGCCCGGTGTATTCCAGAAAGAGCGACACTCCAATCGCGGTTATCAGCACGGTCAGCTTTGGTCTCGCGCGTAACGGACGGTAGGCAAGGAACTCTATCGTTGCCCCCAGGGCTGCGCACGCGAGCATCGAAATCAAGAAGACGAGGACCGTGGATTCCCAACTGCCGATCGGGAAAAACTGCCGCACCCACTGCGTGGCCGTGTAATAGCCCACATACGAGCCGACCATGAATACATCGCCATGCGCGAAGTTGATAAAGCGCAGGACACCATAAATCATGGTGTAACCCAGCGCAATGAGCGCATAGATCGCACCGAGAGAAATACCGTTGATGAGTTGCTGGAGCAAGCCTGAACCTGGATTACGCAGATGATGCTAATAAACGTCTATAGAAACAGCGAAGCGAATTCGTAGTACCTAAACCCGCCGAGGCACCCTGGAATTGATCAATCGCTTGAACTGCAAACTCTCCACACCAAAATTTATTAGAAGTCCGATTCGAAGCCGATATGCTTCTAAATAATTGTTCGCTTGTGCTAAATGAGAATTTTCTATATCAACCGCCGCTTTTAATTCGACCGCTATTCTATGCTCGACTAAAAAATCGACGCGTCGAGAACCTACCTGAGTGGAGTCATTGTATATTGGCATGTCATATTCACGAGCATACTTTATTTTCGCTTTAGCTAATTCGATTCCCAAAGAGTTCAGATAAATAATTTCCTGAAATCCACATCCTAAACACGAATGAACGCGCATGGCGCACCCAATAATTCGCCGGGTGAACGGTCCATCCTCAAATTGATCCTCTCGATTAGGTAGCGTCATTCTTGAACCAAGCTATAAAATTTTGGACTTTCGTCGTAGCCGAAAGTCCAATCCAGAATATCCGCATCATCTGCGTAATCCCGGTTATGGTTGGAATGGCGTCATCGGCTCGCCGTTCGGGCCAATACGCTGGGCAAAGTGGAACGCACCGTTGACGATCTTGATGATCGTAATCGGTTTGGAGGCATTGCGTTCTGCATCGATAGTGATGTTGCCCGTTACACCCGGAAAGTTCTTGGTACTGGCAATGGCGCGGCGGAGCTTTACGGAATCCGTGCTGCCGGCGCGGGTAATCGCATCGGCGAGCAGGCGAGTGGCGTCATAGCCCAGCGCGGCCATTGCATCTGGCACGGTGTGATAGCGGTCCTGATACTTTTTGATAAAAAGCTGGACCGTCGTATCGGGATCTTCCGTCGAGAAGTGATTGGAGAAATAGGTGTTATTGAACTGCGCTTCTGCGCCTTTGGTAAGTTCCGGCGAATCCCAGCCATCGCCGCCCAGAATGGGGACCGTGATACCAAGCTCCCGCGCCTGCCGCACGATAAGCGAAACTTCCGTATAATAGCCTGGAACGAAAATCACATCGGGGTTTGCGCCTTTGATGCTGGTAAGTGCCGCGCGAAAATCTTTGTCGCCCGTGGAGTAGGACTGCTCGCTTACAATCGTTCCGCCCAGGAAAGTGAACGTATTCTTGAACGCCGCGTCCAATCCGACGGAATAATCCTGCTTCACGTCCAGCAGAATAGCAGCCCGTCGTTTGCCGAGCGTGTTATACGCAAATTGCGCCATGGTTTGGCCCTGAAAGGGATCGGTATAACAAATGCGAAAGATATAATCGCCCTTCTTGGTGACATCGATATTCGTCGAAGCGGGCGTAATCATCGGAACGTGCGCCGCCTGGCAAATCGGCGCCCCGGCCATCGAGCGGCTGGAAGCGACTTCGCCCAACACGGCAATCACATGATCGGCATTGACCAACTTTTGCACGCTTGCAACCGCGTCCTCGGTCTTCGATTGATCGTCTTCCGTTATTAAGTCTATTTGCTTGCCCAGAATACCGCCGGCCGCATTAATTTCATCGACCGCCAGAACGTCACCATTGTGGACCGACTGCCCGAAGGTTGCCGTGCCACCGGTCAGCGAAGCAAATTCTCCGATGGGAATGGTATTCGAAGGCCCGCCTGCCGTTTTGCAACTCGAAAAAAGCAGCGTGGACAAGGCTAAAGAAAGTGCAGTTTTTAAAATCGGGTAAGATTTCATGTCCGTTGTGTTGAAATAAGCAAGCTAACAGCGTGCGCTGTTACTACGCCACAAAAATACGATTAAATTCAGGTGCGGCGGATGTTTTTTGGCCGCGATTGCACCGCTGCCCTCAGAATGCCGGAAGATTATCGTGCTCCGAGCCGAATGAGCGGCCGGATGTACATGCTGTGCGGATATTCATTGCGCAGGCGTTCGTAATACATATTGGCCTGCTGGCGGTTGCCCAGGAAAAGCGCGGCACGTGCCAGCTTGTAGAGCGAAATCGTTCGCTTATATTCCGGTCCGACGCGTGTAACGTATTCGAAGTATGGCATACATTCCGCGTAGTTGCCCATCGCGTAGAAGGATTCGCCCATCCAGTAATACGCATTCGGAACGAGTTCCGGCGGGCGGCCTTTGGTAACGATTTGCGAAAACAGCGCCAGCGCCTCTTCATACCGCCGCCCGTTATATGCACCCAGCGCCGCTTCGTACAGGCCGTAATCGGTGAGGTTGGGGCGCGGCACGTAAGGCGCGCCCCAGGGCATCCGCATCGGTCGGAAATTCGGCGCGGTTACGGATTCGGCTGGTGGGGGCGGCGCTTGATCTTCCGCCGAAAGCTGGCTTATGCGCGAAAGCGCGCTATCGGCATGGGTTAACACCGCTTGTGCGCTCGGTGCGGGTGTCGCTGGCGCTGGGGGAGCCGCCGCGCGAGTGCGATTGGCATAGCGCGTCGAGCGCGTGGTCCGGCAGGAAGAAATTCCCACCGCCAGAATAATCGCTCCCAAAATCCAAACTGGAACTCTCTTCTTCATGGCGCATCCCTTAATACATATTATACTTGAATCCAATCGAAAGCGCTACGTTCGAGGCGGAACGTGCATAGTCCTTGGGGTAGAGCATCGTTGGGTCCTGCAACACGTCCTGCGATACCGAAGTGCTGGTAGTGTTCGAGGTCACGTCGTAGGTGTAAATATACGTCGTCATTTCGGTGAGCCGCGCTTCGACAAAGAGGTCGAACATGCTATTGCCTGCGTCGGGGTCATACAGTAACGGGAACTCGACGCCGATCGCTCCATACAATCCAAACGGTATCGGCGGGTTCATCTTACGTGTAAAGCCGGACGAGGGATTATTCGAGTAGCTCACATCCTCCTCGTAATCGCCGATAATCCATACGCCGCCGCCCACGCCAATATAAACCGATGGCAGCCCACCGCCAAAATTCGAGCGGACATTCAAGCCCAGCATTACCGGAATATACGAGGCCGTCCGGTTCGTCGTTTGGAAGATTCCGGTACCCACCGGATCGTTCGTCGTTCCGCCGGTGGAAAGGTCGTACCCCGAAGCCGCTTCAGA
>JAKAIL010000129.1 GCA_021825235.1 Bacteroidota bacterium
AACGAGAATTGTATTACCGCTTATGAGAATAGGATTGCCTGTGTATACCCGATGCAGAGATGGAATTGCATTCCAGTTAGTGCCTTGGATTGAACCTTTGAAGAGGTCGGCGCTGCTACCGGCAAATAGATTTGAATCACCACCGGCAAGAACCCAAATTGTGGTATCGTGAAATCCAGCAGGCGCCCAGTTCACCCCAAAATCAGAAGAACGAAATAACCCGCTATCGCTACCGGCATAGAGATTATTGCCTTCAGCAAGAAGGGTATACACCTTACCGGGAAGTCCCGAATCGACTCTCACCCACTGTGCGAAGGCGCTCGTGGGTAAAATAATCATAATTACAAAAATTGCTACATACTTAGCCAAAGTCGATCTCCTTTCTTGCATGACACTTGAAATAGTGCAAAAGTTACGAATTAAGAGAATTTTTTCACTATCCACTCTCAACTATCCACTACCCACTCTCAACTATCCACTACCAACTTCTCAACTATCCACTACCAACCATGATTATCCAAAACAACCCTGAACTCCAAAAACTGACACTGGAACTTTCGCATGAGGAAGCGGCTATCGTTTCCGAGGCGCTCAAAGCAGCGCATGAAGCGGCCAGCGAGACCGGCAAAGTGCTGCATCCTCTTCTTTCCGGCATCCAGGCCGAACTCCGCCATATTGCGGTAAAACTGGGGCTGAAGAAAGCAGAATAATAAAGCCGCCCGGTCCGCTTCCTGTTTGAGCGGTTCTCCTGGGAAGCGGACGGGATGATTGCTCATCCACGGAAACCGCAAAAACGCGGGCGGCAATAGCCTGTATAAGTGCAATTACTGGTCCGGGGGCCGGGGACCGGGATCCGGGGACCGGGACGGATTTTTAATTCATAATTCGTTTGGGGAGCTGTAACTTTCAGGCTGTTCGTGGGTTATTAATCCAACACGAATAATATGAATAATCGTCGATTACAGATCGGTTTGGGAACCTTGTTGCTCAGTCTTGCGGCGTGCCACAATCCAGGCGAACCGGGTGTGCCCAATCCGCCGCCCGGTGCGATTTCCTGCGCCGGACACGAACACTATGAAGGTGAAGCTGGACCAGTTTGGGACGCTCAGACGCAATACGCGTTCTGGTTCGAGCCGACCGATTCCTCATGGGCTACCTTACAAATTGGCGTAAATGGAACCACCTATCACGGCTCAACTCCAATCGATACGCTTTTAACCGACACAGTGTATCTCGTACGGAATGATTCCGGTTGGCACCTCTCCCCAAAAGATCGGAGGTACGTAACCGATACTTTTCCACCTCCATTTAAGTACGTGACACCTGTTACAATCACGAGCGATTCGATAACTATTGGCTTATACCGGCTGTTTTCCTGGACGACCTATTATTTAAGGAAGGTGCGGTAACCACACAAAATGAAAGCATTGTTCCAGATCTAAAAAGCTGAATTAATTTCCTCCACAAAGGCGTTAACCATTCATTAGGACGTGTTGTAATTTCTGAATTTCACTAACTCTTTCGGTTCAAGACTATGAGTAAAATGCATCGTTCGGTTCTCGCGATTTTGGTTTTATCGCTTGGGTGGTCCGCTGGGTGCAACAAGACCACGCAGATTACGGAAGTGCAGGGTGCAAGTACCGGAACGATGATTGGGATCGTTTCGCTGTATGAGATGGATGGAACTCCCTCCGCCTCCTCCGCAGGTGTGGATGTGGCAATTCTGGGAACGAACCGTCATGCCACAACGGATAGCACCGGCCATTTCGTGTTCGATTCGCTTCCCGCCGGTTACTATCAGATGGAATTTACAAAGCCCGGCTTTTCGACGTACATTACAGATCTCCCAGAGCCATTTGTAGGATCCGATACCCTGTGGCTTCGCCAAGAGGGCACGCTGTATCGAATTAATAATTGGAAAGTGACAATCGATTCAATTCAGGTTACTTCTCTGGTGCAGCCTGGCAATCCGCCAGATACGATTTTTTATCTCAAGTCTGGAGCCTCCTCATTTACCGTATTAGATTCCAATGGCAAAACCTTCTATGCGAACGGCCAGCCTCCCACGCTTACCTTTTTTCTTGGCCAAACGCCGAACATTGACTATCACGATACCAGCACCTTCTTCTCTCGTTTCTTCGCGAGGCAATATAATAACACGAATTTCATGAGCATTTACAGCGGGTCGACAAAAAGCGATACCGTGTATCTTGCTGCATATCCGACATCTGGCACTTCTCCGTTTTGTTTTTACTACTCCGGTGACACCATGAAATACTTCTTCACCGGCCTCGGCCAGCGCTCCAATGTGGTGAAAATTGTGCTGCCATAAAACGCATGACTAAAATACGTCGTTCGATTCTCGCGATTTTGGTTTCTTATTCCGCAGTGTTTGCTGGCTGCACCAAAACGACGACGATTGTCGAAGTTCAACCGCCAAGTACCGGAAAGATCGAAGGCTCGGTGCAACTGGAAGAGATGGACTGCACGCCCTCGGCATCTTCCGCTGGTGTTACGGTTAATCTGCTGGGAACCACGTATTCGGCCATAACGGATAGCGTTGGCGACTTTATCCTCGACAGCATTCCGGCTGGGTACTATACTATTCACTTCTCAAAACCGGGATTTGAAGAATACTATGATGGCCCGTTCCCCTTTATCGGGGCTGGAACTGATATTTATTCAAAGGGTCTGGAAATTGCGCGAATACGCAATTGGAAAATAACCCTTCCATCTGTTACGGTAACGCGGAATATCCTCATCAGCCCATCTGAACCGGATACAACGTTTTGGTGTGTCGATACGCCTACCGTGGTGGACTCCTCGGGAATCGATCGATCGAGAAACGTTGCACTCTACTATTATATTGGCCGAGAGCCGACCGTCAATTATGCAGACCGGAATTCCTGGTTTACGTATAACTCTGGAAGCAATGGCGCTTACCTGCAAGTCGGACCCCCCAAAAATCATTCCGGTGATACTCTGTATATGGTCGCGTATGCAAGCACCTGCAATGGCATGAATATGTACAACTATTACTCCGGCGATACCCTTAAAACCATCTTCACTGGCCTCGGCCCGCATCGAACGTGGTGAAGTTCGTGCTGCCATGATGCAGCCATGCGGTCGCATTTTGTGCTATTCATTTGAAGATACTGAGTAAGATATGGAAGCTGGAGCTTCCGTGTAACGTTCGCAATAGTGGGTTATTTCAGCGAATAGCTTACTAAGTCCCACTCCTCGCTCTTTGCACCATTGGCATCGGGCAGCGTAAAACTATCAGTTTCTTTAATAGCCCAACCAATCGAAGGTGCCCACCATGCCGAAGAAGAATAATCTTTGTATCCATCTTGCTGAACCGGTTCGAAACTAAAGGCCAGCGCATCGAGTGTCGTACCTGCTTCAGGTACCGTTTGTTCGCCGGTATAATTGTAGATATCGGTTTGCACTCCGTGATAAAGGCTCCCATTCGCGACAACATAACTCGAATCATAGGAAACGAAGGAAGTAGTAGTCTTGCTGCCAAGCGGGATTGTTTCCCATCCGGAACGATAGCCTGCCTTGCCTTCTGCATCGATATAACTTGAGATATCGCCATTCGCCTCATAATTCAAATAGGCGACACCCGTATTGGGGGTAATAGAGTTACCGAAGCGAAATTTCACAACATTGGTCTTGCCTTCGAAGCTTATGCCGGATGCAATGACGACATCGGTATCCCATTCTTCTTTGCTTGCAATCGAGTGGCCAAGCGTATCGAATTCCTGGTAATGAAATACAAAGGTGCTGCCCACTCCGGGGCGGGTGACGGTAGTGGTCGATCCAGTCGGTCCTGGTCCGGTACTGTTGGATTTGCAACCGGCCATGAAGACACCAAAAGTGAAAATTGCGACCAAGGGAATGCGAAAAGAATTTTTCATAAGCGAAGAAATTAGCGGATTTAAAAACACGCAACAAGTTCCTTATTTCCACCAGGTGTCGGAAGCCGCGCTTCCGAGCACACAGCACCCAGTATCGTGTGGAGGGAAGCGCTGCTTCCCTCACTCACTCGAAGCCGGGAAGGTTGGTATTGAGATACGTATGGGGATATTCACGCCAGTGTTTACACATCCCAGCTTTTACAGGATTGTTCAGCACGTACGCAATAACATATCCAAATCTGCCCTTGCGGATGACGTGATCGTATCCCTCATGTAACCAAAAATCCCCACGCCTGTGAAGCACCTTATTGCATGCCACAGCAGTAAACGACTTTAGCTGCTGCAGCACTCGGTCCAGCGGCTGCTTACCATTGAGCGTAATAACCATGTGCACGTGATTCGACATAATCGTATAGGCATGCAGCTCATAATCCTTCCCATCTCGATGATGAATGGCTTCTTTCACGATTGCGGCAATGCGATCCTCTCGCAGCCAATGCGGACCAGATTTCATTGTATCGAGAAGCCGGTCGTATTCTACAAATTTTCGTTTCAGCAAGAGTAACCCTAATTGCTGCTCATCAGCAGGCAGCGATCCGGCAAGTCGAAATGTAAGAAAGTAAGGACGGTCATTCGGGAGATAATGCGGCAGGTCACCGCGATAGAAATATTTGGTCTCTCTCATACGATACAAAATTACAACAAAATCAATATGTGTGGAGGGAAGCGATGCTTCCCTCACCCGGAAGCAGCGCTTCCGGCCACACACCTCTAAACTAATGTCCCCATCAGAATTCGCAAAAGAAACACTAAAATTAAATTGCTGGTCCAAAATGGAAGAGATATTCCAGGCCGTCGAAGCCAAAGAGCGGAAGATACTCGTTCGAAGCTGTAACGGCGCGGGGAAGACGACCGCACTTGCGGCGATATGCAACTGGTATCTCTCGACCTATCCCGATTCCATTGTTCTCACCACCGCTTCCAGTTGGATACAAGTGAAGCGGAACCTTTGGAGTGAAATACGGCGTCAGGCGCGGGCCGCGAAGCTCTATCCGGGCACGAAGCTGGGCCAGACAATCATCCAGGTCACCGAGAAGCACTTTATGATTGCGATCTCGCCATGCATACCGGAGAATGCAATGGGGTTCCACGCGCCGCACATTCTCGTTGCTGTCGATGAAGCCACGGGTATCGACCGCGAGATTATGGACGCTCTGACAGGGAACCTTACCGGAGTCGATGCGCAGATCGTCATGATTTGCAATCCCATCGATAAGGATTCCGTCCCGTACGAAGCAGAGCAATCCGGCGAGTGGAAGGTCATCCATATCTCCGCCCTGGAGCATCCCAATGTGCAGAATGGCACGAATGAAATTCGCGGCGCTGTCACTCGCGAATGGATCGAGGACCGTGTACGGTCGTGGTCGATGGAAGTGAATCTTGAAGTTCCGGATGCGCTGTTAGCGGAGTCCGAGCGCGCATTCGAGCTGCCCTGGAGCGGTAAATATTACCGGAAAACGGCGCTCGCGCAAGCACGCATCCTGGGCGAGTGGGCGCAATTGGACGAAATCGGATTTATCCCAATGGAACTTATCGAAGACCATATCTGGCACACCTACACGCCAAGCGGCGTCACGCTTCGGGCCATGGGTGTTGATATTTCGCGCGGACTCGGGAAGGACGCAACGGTCTATTCGACCTTCGATGTTCGCGAGGATGGCCCGGATATTCAGACCGGGTTCCACACCATTCTCGATGAGGACCTGATGGCCACGGCCGACCGCATTAAGGAGAAATACGACGACGCGAAATCGCAAGGCATTGAATTGGTAATCGCGATTGACGATACCGGCGTGGGCGGTGGCGTCAGCGACCGGTTGAAACGGCTGGATGTCCCGTTTTATGCGATTAACTTCAATAATCGGGCACGGGGCTTTTTCCCGGGCAAGGAGATAGCAAATGCGCGAGCCGAAATGTATTTTGTCCTTCGACAGGAACTACTGGATGGAAGTATTCTACTAAAGAATTTCAAACGCTTCCATCAGGAACTATCCTCGGTCCGGCTCGCTCTTGCCCGGCATGGTACGGCCTACAAAATGGAGGACAAGGATTTAACGAAACAGCGCCTTGGCCGCTCACCCGATTATGCCGATGCCACAGCTTTGGCACGCTACGGCCTGAGCCTAAAGCGATCCCTCAAGACCGCTCACCTGCTCTAACGCCTACTTCGCGGCCTCGTACATCAACGGGGACGTGGAAACCAGCCGCGCGGGACGAATGCACATTGCCGGCGGCAGAAAATCGGAATCCTTCCCGATGCGATCACAGAGCGTCCGTTCGATTTCCGAGTAATAACGAGACGTGGTGTCCGCGAGGAAATCCAAATCGTACACCGTTTGTGGGACCAGCACGATGGGCTTGTATCCCGCCTGGAGCGCTTGTTCGGCGAGTGGCGCATACGCCCGGCCGATCAAGCCATCGCCAAGCGGTATAATGGCGCGGCAGGAATCGCGCGTGGAACTTTGAAGCAACAGCGGAATGACGAGTAAATCAGGCCGAGCATGGAGGATATAGCGAATCACTTCGTCCGCCGAGTGGGCATGCGCAATCGCGTTCGTGTTGAGCCCAATGGGATCGATATGGCGCATCTCGGAGAGATACGGCAGCCGTCCGGCATCGCCCCAGGCCAGCGTGATGTGCTCGTGGTGCGGAATCATTCCCAGCACCTTCGCCACCTCCGTATAGCGGCTCAGGTATTCGGAATCGCGCTCGATGTACCCCATGCCCCCGCGTGGGACGAGCGAGGACCAGACGTGAAAGCACACAATTGCAGCCAGCACCACGGCCCCCGATCCTTGGAACCACCGTGGTATCGAACGCCCCGTTCCCACATAGATGCTGCCCAGAATGCCAATAAACACGGTGAGCATAGCATCGAGTGAATTATTGAACCGCTCATATTCGGCCTGGATCAAGTGAGAGAAGAGATAAAACCCTGTGAGCAAAACGAGCCAGAGGATGGGGATTGCAATCCGTCGGAGTGCTCTCGCTCGATCGCGGGAAGGAGCATTTGCCTTGTTGGTTACAGCGAGCGCAAGGCCAGGCACCGCAAGGACGATCAGGTACCACACACCTTTGAAGCCATGCCGCAAGGTCCCAAAGCCGGGCAGCACACCCGAACCGGGATATTTCGCATTGGCCACCTTAACGTAAAAGGAGTTCGGAAACAGATTTCCAAAATACGCCCACTTCCAAATGGCATAGACGAGGAGCGGAAACACGAATGCAACGAGAAAAGGATACAGCACGGTGGTGAGCCGGCGCGGAGTTCCATCCTCGGTCGCGGCATTCCGAAACAAGAAGAACACAAGCACGATTATAAATCCCAGGAGCCCACCCTCCGGGCGCGTAAGTGTTGCAAGCGTTGCGCACGAAAAGGCCAGCCACCAATGCGAACGCTGGACAGCCAGTATTACCAGCAGGAGCCACATCGTGAAGAGACTCGTCTCCAGGCCGGAGAACGCGTTCAGCCACGTATAGGAATCGAGCAGGAACAGCGCAACGGCGAACCAGCCGAAGTGTAGCACAAGGTTCCTTCGGTTCACTCCGGCGGATTCCGAAGCAGTCGTGCTAACGATGATTCGGAAGATCGCAATGGCGGAAATAGCAACGGCAATAACTCCGATAACCTGTGAAACAGCCGCCAGTTCCCATCCCAAGGCGCTAAATGGCGCGAGCAACAGCACCAACAGAAAGTTGGTATAGCCTTCCGTATGCGCGCCGCCCGGGTTCCACACAATGCCGAAACCATGAGCAAGGTTCGCCGCGTAACGGAACGTGATATAGGTATCGTCGAACGGGAACCGCATGCGGATCGGCCACCAGCAGGCAGCGATTGCCAATGCCACTGCTGCAATCAGAAGTTCGGCACGATATCGACGAAAAAACATCCGGCAAATATACAACGGAAAACGTGACGTCTCGACTCTAACCATCATATTTCATCAATCTATCAATTCCTATGACATGAATCTTAACCTCGGAACATTCTCACTCAGTATCAAACGGTCCGAAGCAGCGGAATCCGCCGCACGTGGCGAAGCGGAGCGCGTTGCCGCCAGCGCCGGCGGGCTATTGCCCTGGCCGCCGGGCGGCATACCCATCGTCTATCCTTCCGGCAGCATTGGCCGCGAAAACACGCTCGAGAACCTCCGGCACATTCGCGAAACCGTCGCGGCCTGTATGCATGCCCGGAGCGAAGCAATTGGGCGCGGGAAGTTCCATGCTATGGTAACGGATAGTGGAAAACGGATAACGGACAAAACGGGCAGGAGCAACTTTCCGTTATCCACTATCCACTCTCCACTACCCAGCGATCATCCCCTCTCGAACCTGCTCCGCCAACCGAACCCGATCTTCGATATGAGCGATCTGCTGGAGCTATCGAGCCAGTGGCTCGATGCGACGGGTAACGCCATCTGGCTCAAAGTGCGCGATGGCGCGGGGCGGGTCGTTGAGCTGTGGCCCGCCAGCGCGCTTTCGTTCCAGATCGAACGCGGCGCGGACGGCCTGCCGGAGAGCTACCGCTTCCTGCCCTCGAACGCAATCATTCCCGCGAGCGACGTCATTCACATCCGCCGGCCGGACATTCGCATGTCCCCGTTCTTCGGGCACGGCATGATCTCGGACATGCTCGAAACCGCCAAAGCGGAAACGGCGGTACGCCTTTTCCAGTCCCGCTTTTTCGATAACGATGCCACGCCGCGGGCCGTGCTTCGCTGGCCGCCCGGCGCGCTTATGACGCAGGACGAGATGGACCGCCTCCGCCTTGCCTGGGAAGCAAAATACGCCACGCCAGCGAATGCCGGACGCATTGGAATCCTTCCCGATGGCGGCGAAGTGCAGCTCCTCGGTCCGGGTGGAAAAGAGCTGGATTTCTCGAAATCGAAAGAGGAGCTGGCGAATGCCATTCGGCAAGCCTTTCGGGTTCCGAAGATCGTCTTTGGCGATACGGAACGCGTGAATCTCGCAAATGCCGATACCAGCTACACGGTCTTCCTGCGCGATGTCGTGGACCATGCGCTTGCCAAACATGCGCAAGCCTTTACCCGCGCGCTGGCAAGCGAATTCGAAACGCCAGCGCAGGCGGGACGCACTGCGCCACCGCAGGCCGGAGGCACTGCGCCACCTGGTTCTATTGTGATCGAACACGAATCGGTCGTGCCGGAATCCGAAGACGTCTTCATGGCGCGCGTGAAGGAACTCAAACAAGCCATGACCATCGACGAGCAGCGCGCGCTCATCGGACTTGGGCCGCTGCCCAACGGCGTTGGAACCGCACTCATCTTAGGAGACCAAATTGCCCAACAACCAAACTGATATGACTGAAATCATTCACAAACAATTTGTAGATTTCCCCCTCCCAAAGGAGGAGGGGGCAGGAGATGGTTTTTCTCTCCCCGACATGACCACCCCCCAGCCCCCTCCTTCTCCACTTCGCTCCGTAGAAGGGGGAGTTCCCTCGCCCCGCCAGCGCTGGCTCACCATAGCCACCGATTCCGTGGATCGCGCTGGTGACATCCTCCTCTTGGATGGCATGGACGCCAAGAACTTTCTTAAGAACCCGCAATTCCTCTGGCAGCATGGCGCAAGCGGCGAGACGATCAGCACCATTGGCAAAGTCCTGAACCTCCGCGTGGTGGAGGCCGACCCCGGCCTCCTGTCCGGCGGGGTCGCCGGACACCACGTGTTGCTTGCGCTCATTGAATACGCCGCGCCGGAAATTTCCCCATTGGCAGAACACGTTTTTCAAATGGACGTGGCCGGTTTACTACCTGCCAACTCCATCGGGTTCCAGCCCATCGAATACGAAGCCAACGAGTTCGGCGGCTATACCTTCACTAAATGGGAACTCATCGAATGCTCCAAAGTGGAACTGCCGATGAACCCGGACGCCGTCGATAGTGGAGAACGGATAACGGAAAGAGGAGAACAACGTAGCTCCCTTTCCGCAGATGAAGCCGCTGCCTGGCTCACGTTCTGATGCACCTACCAACTCTCTGCTCTCAAGGTCCCACTATCAACTCTACACTATCCACTCTCAACTATCAACTACTTATGACCATTAACGAACAAGACCAAACCCTTACCGCAACCCGCGAAGAAATGAACACCATCATCGATAAAGCCCTGGACCGGAAGATCAAGTCACTACCGGACCGAAGCGCCCTCAGCCGGGTATCGGGTTCCGGGTATGGAGTATCGGGAGAATCCGATACACAACTCACCGTGCAACCCGATACCCGACACTCGACACCCCATACCCGAGAAAAAATCCTCAAGACCTTCCGATTCTTCAACGCCGTGGCTACGAACGACCATGCCACGCTCCGTTCCATCATGCAGACGTATGAGCCGGAGTACGTGCGCACCCTCACGCCACAGGTGGAGGGAACCGGTTCTGCCGGCGGCTATCTCGTTCCGCAGGAGTTCTACGCGGACGTCCTCTTCCTGCTGAACGAATACGGCTTCGCGCGGAAGTATTGTGCGCAAATCCAGATGTCCTCCAATATCCTGAACGTCTCCACGCTGACCGGCAAACCCTCCGTCGCGTGGGTAAGCGAGAACGGAACGATTCCTTCGAGCAAAGGCACGTTCGGACGCCTGACGCTTACGGCGCAAAAGCTCGCCGCCATCTATCCCATCTCCAACGAACTCCTCATGGACGCGAACGTGGACGTGTATAATACCATCCTCCGCATTTTTGTGGAAGTCTTCGGCGCGGAGGAAGATGCGCAGGTCTTTAACGGGACCGGCTCGCCCTTTACGGGTATCCTCGGCACATCGGGAACGAACCTGACCTATCTCGGCGGTTCGTCCACCAGTGGCAAAACGCACTACACCGATATTACCTTAGACGACCTCATCACCCTCGTCCAGTCCATCGGTCCGGCGCAGCAACGCGGAGCCTGCTTGTTTGTCGAGCAAAACACGCTGAGCGATCTCACGAAAAAGAAAGATTCCAACAATCGGTATTTGTGGGATATTGCCCACTCCGATGCTCCGGCACTGGCGGGTGCCAATGGCTTAAATGCGACCGGACTCACGTTCCGCGGTTTCCCGGTCGTCGCCCTTCCCAATGGCGTAATGATTAACGGATACGATTCTGGCACGCATCCTTCCACGCCCTTCGTAGCTTTTGGCAATTTACAAAATGCCGGATGCTGGCTGGGTATTCGGGGAGGCATGGAATTACGTATTTCGTACGATGCTACGGTCGAAACGGTAAATGCATTTACCAACGACCTGCAAATGCTCCGGCTGGCAGAGCGAATTGCATTTGGCGTAGGCCAGCCAAGCTATCTTGCCGTGCTTTCTACTTCGGCTTCTTAAGCTAAAGCCCTTCCCAACCCCTTTGTTATCCCTCCCCTTTTCAAGGGGAGGGACGGGGAGGGGTCCTTTTCACGCACTGCCAAAATTTTTGACGTATCTTTGAAGTAACGTTTAGCTCGTTCGCGGGTTCTTCAAGGACCATGAAACGACTCTTTATACTTGTTGTGATGCTGGCCGCTCTTGGCGC
>JAKAIL010000130.1 GCA_021825235.1 Bacteroidota bacterium
TTCCGATCTCGGCGTGCATTTCATGGCCGAAACGGCGGACGTGCTTTCGGCACCGCACCAGAAGGTAATTCTTCCCGATCTCAAAGCCGGTTGCTCCATGAGCGATATGGCGGGCACGGAACAGGTCTTCGATGCATGGGATGAAATAGGCGAGTCTATCGATACGACGAAAGTCTGCCCGGTAACCTACATGAATTCCAGCGCCGCAATCAAAGCGTTTTGCGGAGAGCATGGCGGAACGGTTTCGACAAGCTCCAATAACAAAGCGATTTTCGAATGGTCCTTCGCGCAAGGGTTCAAGAAAATTTTCTTTTTCCCCGATCAGCATTTGGGAAGGAATACGGCTTATTATCAATTGGGCATTCCGCTAGATGAAATCGTTTTGTACGACCAGACAAGGCCATACGGTGGTTTGACGGCGGAACAAATGCAGAAGGCAAAAGTCATTCTCTGGCGCGGTCACTGTTCGGTCCACCAGCATTTTCAGCCGTCGCATCCCGATATTATGCGGGCGCTCTATCCCGGCATCGAAGTGATGGTTCACCCCGAATGCAATTTCGAGGTCGTGCGGCAAGCAGACAAGGTTGGTTCCACATCCTTCATTGTGAAGACCGTCGAAAACGCTCTGCCTGGAAGTAAATGGGCGATTGGAACCGAGCACCATCTCGTGAACCGCTTAAAGAAAGAACACCCGGAACAGTTTATCACCACGCTCGCACCCTATGCCTGCGAATGTGCCACAATGTTTCGCATTTCGCCGGAATCGCTTCTGGATATTTTAGACAATTTGAAAGATGGCCGAATAAAGAACCGAATTGAAGTGTTGGATTCGGATAAACGATGGGCAAAAGTGGCATTGGATCGAATGTTGGAGATAACGGCGAACGCCGCATCGCGTCGCGCGTCTTAATTACCGGCGGCGTTCGCCGGCTCGGACTGCAAATCGCGTATGGCTTCGCCGAGCGGCATGCTGTGCTCGGCTTGAATTATCATCACGCATCGGACCGCGAAGCGGACCATGCGCAAAGCGAATGTCTGAAGCGTGGCGCGAAGCAGGTCTTTCTCATCAAAGGAGATGTAACCAAAGAGGTTGATGCTGTCGTCGGGCGTTTTGCCAAGCTTGCGGATGGAATTGATGTCGTGGTAAACAATGCCGGTGTATTTCCGAAGCGCGCCTCGCTTCACGACCTCACGATAAAGCAATTTCGCCAAACGCTCGATTTGAATCTACTTGCGTCCTTCGAAATCTCAAAAGCAGCGTCCGAGTTTATGAAGCATGGTGGTGTGGTCGTTAATCTCGCTTCGCTGGGTGGCCTGCAAATCTGGAAGGAACGAATTGACTATAATGTTTCGAAATCGGCGCTCATTACGCTTACCAAGGCTCTCGCTCGGGAACTTGCACCGCAAAAGATTACCGTAAATGCTATTGCTCCCGGCGCTATACAAGTGGATAACGAAACCTCGGAGCGCATGGGCATTGCCGAAGAAAAAATCCCGCTTGGACATTATGGTTCTCCTGAGGATATTGTCCGCGCCGTGCTATACTTCGCCTACGATGCGCCGTACGTGACCGGGCAGTGTTTGGCGGTGGATGGCGGAAGAACGGTTTCCTCTTAAGAGGAGAATACTTGCCTACCGTAGAATTCCCACAATCAAATCCAGCGAGACGCCCGCATAAGCCGTCTTCTTGTTGAAAGTAGCAAAGAGCGTGGAACCCAGCCCGACGGAGCGTCCCAAATACAAGCCCATCCCAATTTGGGGCGTTAGGCCGAAGTGATGTAAGGAGATCGGCTCGTAGTAGTCGTATTCATAGGGACCAAAGATTCGGAATCCAGCCGAAACGACCGAGTCAAGGTTCCCATCTACCGTTCCGAATGAGTAGGAAGGGCCAACCAGAAATTCGAGGTAACCGCGTTTGCCGAAAAGACCATACCCCAATATTAATGCAAATTCCGATAATTCTTCGGACGGTATATTGACTCTACTTGGGAAGAGGGGAGAAATTGCAGCAAGCGCAGACCATCGCGCTCCGACGATCCATGGGCCGGACGAACCCTGAGCCCCAAATGTTACACCAAATCCATCATAGACAAAGCCACCTCCAAGAGTGACTTGAAATCTATCGAGGGTTGCAGCGGGTTTCGGTTGCGAGTGCAGTGGCCCTGCACTCGCAAGCAGAAGCGCAAACGAGAACGCACGTTGCCTTTTCATGTATCAATAACACCGCAAATAACCGGCAGTTACAAAGTATCCTAAATGAATTTGGCACATAATCGGTTATTTCGATAACTCAGCACTTTAGCACTCAGCACTCACCAATTCATGTCAGCCGTAAAACAACGGGCCGAAAAGGCCTACCTTAACGAACAATTTCTCACCAGCCCCGAAGCGCGGATTGTCCGCATGCTTTCGGAGTATATCGAGCCGCGGACGCGGCTGGCGCACGCACGGGTACGCGATACCATCGTCTTTTTTGGCTCGGCCCGAGTCCAGACGCCCACGGAGGTCGATGCGGAATTACACCAGCTCGAAAATGCGCGTGCGCTTGCGGTTCAAACGAATTCCTGCACGCCCGAAGTGGAAGCGGAACTCGAGGACGCGGTCCGCCGCGCGACCCGCCATCGGGAACTAACGCGCTATTACGATGAAGCGACCGAATTGGCCCGTATCCTGACGGAATGGTCCATCACGCAGGCGGCCCAGAATTATGAGCGTGCTCAGGTGGCAAAAGGGCAGATCGCCGCGGCTCAAGTGAAGGAGCAGATCCCGTATGTAAATGTCGAGACAATCAAGACGCATTCTTTTAAGCAGCGCTATGTGATCTGCTCCGGTGGGGGACCGGGTATCATGGAGGCAGCCAATAAAGGCGCGATGCTGGCAGGCGGTAAGTCGATTGGATTCAACATTGCTCTGCCATTCGAGCAAATGCCCAACAGCTTCATCACGGACGAGCTGAATTTCGAGTTCCACTACTTCTTTATGCGTAAGTTTTGGTTCGCGTATTTGGGCAAGGCGCTCGTGGTGTTTCCCGGCGGGTTCGGCACAATGGACGAACTCTTCGAGTGCCTTACGCTCATCCAGACCGGGAAAATTCGCAAGAAAATGCCGGTCGTGGTCTATGGCAAGAGTTTCTGGAACGAAATTGTCGATTTCGACAAGTTGGTTTATTATGGCATGATTTCCAGGCAGGATCTGAGCCTGATTCATTTTTCCGAATCGCCCCAGGAAGCCTTCGAATACCTGCGCGATGAATTGACACGACTTGATGAAGGCGAGGAGACGTTCCTGCATTCGAATCCTCTGGCGTAGGGCATTATAATTGCCCTGAAACGCTCTCCCATTTCCCGCGTTCAATACGGGAATGACCAAAGGCACCATCCTCTGGGTCGATGATGAAATCGACCTGCTAAAACCACATATCCTCCTGCTCGAAGGCCGAGGATATAGCGTAGAAACTGCGGCGAGCGGAGAAGATGCGCTCGCACTGTTACCGGATCATCCCACCGACCTCGTTTTTCTCGATGAGAATATGCCCGGCATCGGGGGGCTGGAGACCCTCGAACGCATCAAGGCCATTCGGCCTGAAGTGCCGGTGGTGATGGTAACTAAATCCGAGGCGGAGGACCTGATGGAGCAGGCTATCGGCAAGAAGATTTCGGATTATTTGACGAAGCCGGTCAATCCCACCCAGGTGCTGCTTTCGGTGAAGAAGTTTTTGGAGGGCCGGCAGATTGTCTCCGAGGCTGTTTCGCGCGATTATACGCAGGAGTTTGCGCGCATCTCGCTCGACCTGATGAATGCCCGCAATGCGAAGGACTGGATTGACATTTATACAAAGATCGTTGGGTGGGAACTGGAATTCGATGAGCATTCCGGCCTCGGGCTAAAGCAAACGCTGTTGGACCAGAAGCGCGAGGCGAATTCCGAGTTCGGAAAATTTGTCGAGCGGCGCTATCGCGATTGGGTGAATACGATTTATGTGGAATCGAACGCGGCCGAGCGGCCGCCCATGTCGCCCGACTTGGTGGAGCAGTGGGTGCTGCCAGAGCTGCAATCCGATAAGCAGCAAAATGTCGTTCTGTTTGTCATCGACTGCATGCGGCTGGACCAATGGCTCATCATGGAAGCCGAATTGCGCAATTTCTTTACGATTCGTCGCGACTATCATTATGGAATTCTTCCATCGGCCACGCCGTACGCGCGCAATGCGATATTTTCCGGATTATTTCCTTCGGAGTTTGGAAAACTGTTCCCACACCTATGGGCAGGTAAAGAGGACGATGAAAATTCGCTCAACAAGGACGAGCAAGCGATGCTCCAAAAGCTTCTGGACCGCGAGCGCGTCAAGCTCCGCAATGAGCTAAAGTATATTAAGATCATCGACCGCGATTTCGGCGCCGGGATTGCGCAGAATATCACGCAACACGCGAAGAACCATTTCACCGCCATTGTCGTGAATTTCGTGGACATGCTCGCGCACACGCGGAGCGATTCGCCGATCCTGAAGGAGATTGCGCCGGATGAAAGCGCATATCGCTCGCTTACGCGGTCCTGGTTCCTGCATTCGAGCTTATTCGATATGTTCCAGGCACTTGCGACGGTGCCTAACCTTAAGGTGATTATTTCCACCGATCACGGTTCCATTCGCAGCTTGCGTGGAGCGAAAGTGCTGGGCGATCGCGAGACATCCACCAGTCTTCGCTACAAATATGGCCGCAACGTAAAAGCGGAGGAGAAGCAGGCGATGATAATCAAGCGGCCTGAGGATTACAAGCTGCCGGTCCGCGGCGCGGCGACGAATTACATTATCGCCAAGGAAGATTACTACTTCGTCTATCCCACCGATTACCACAAATACTTGAACTACTACCGCGATTCGTTCCAACACGGTGGCATCTCGATGGAAGAGGTGATACTGCCGGTAATTACAATGGAAGGGAAGGGTTAGGGGGTAGGGTATAGGGTATAGGGGATTCACGATGCATCGCTAAATGCTATACCCTACACCCTATACCCTATACCCTTAATAAGTTAGCGTGCGATGACTATCCGCTCCAAATACCGTTCACCCTTATCGGAAGTAATATCCAGCAGATACACGCCTTCGCCGACGGAACCAAAATCGAGAGGCTGCTGACTATCGCCCGAAACGTGAGCTTCCACTGGTGGTGCTACCGCTTGTCCCAGCAAATTTCGAAGCGTGAAGGTAAGGTTGCGTTCGCCTCTTAGAGAGAGCTTCAACGTGAACCTTCCCGAGGAAGGATTTGGGAACGCAATCGCGTTTTCGATTGCCCCGTGTTCCTGCGCAACGACAGCATTTGTATTGCCGGTGCCGCCAATCATTTGTTCGGCAATCTGCCGCGCGGAGTCAGGCAAGGCGGCGAGGAACTCGGGCGTGGGCTGGTACCAGAAGATGAGGTCGCGGGGGCCAATGGAATCTGTATTCTCCGATTCTGGGAACAGAATCGGGATGAGCGAGTCAATTCTGTCCGGACCTGTGTCAAATTTAGCTTTAAGGCTGGCTATTCTTTTCCTAAAGATCCACATTCGCTTCAAGCCAAGGCCATCGGTTACAATTGTCGGTTTGAGTTGAGAAACCCGAACCGAAGTATCGAATGTACGAGCTTCTTCTATATCTCCACCGCCTTGGCGAAACAATCTCCACAATCGCGTTGAATCGCCTATACCGCTGGTATAAAGGTTAACTGCTTCGTCTGTGCTCACGATTCCAAGTTCTTTCGTGTCCTCCGGCTCAAGCCGAATTATGTGAATTGCCGGAATGCCGATTTGAATGCTGAAGTGTGAATTAAACCATGTAGTATCTCGAACATAGCTTACGATACTGGCGACTTCTGTCGTAGCTGTATCGCTAACGGGATTGGGATTATCGACCCAAAGCCGCTCAACGCGAGTGCTATCATCTTGCGTCTGTATCTTTATAAGATACATTCCTGATTGGAGCGTAGCGGTTGGGAAATGTGCAATATTATCCCCGGCAGACGCATTCTCGTCCCATTTAAAGAGCGGAGTACCAATAAGATCGGTTACGGAAAGCTGAACCACTTGTGAAACTGTAACACAGTAATTTACCGCCGCTTTTGTGGATGATTCATTGATTACGCTCATACACTGTCCAGGTTCATTTAACTTCGTTTGATAGATTGCCGCTTCTGCAGGAGGCAATGCGGCGAGGAAGTTTTTGGTTGGAGCGTACCAGAATATAAGGTCATTCGAATTTAGGGAATCCCTCGTGGTGTCTGTCCGAAGCAGAATAGGAACGAGAATACTTGGATCGAATTTCTGAACAGCAAATATCGCAATGCCGGAGTCACCGATGACCGCGCGCTCCGTACCGAGGCCATCGGTAACGTATTGCGGACGGAATTCTGGAACGGGCTCGTGAACATTCATTGAATCAACAACTTGGACCTGTACGCGGCCATTGCGCTCAACGCCAATGTCTAAGACTTTTGCAGAGTTCCACGGCGAACGCTCGTGGAAGCGGGCCATAAAACTCTGGTTATCGATTCCCAAAGCGGAAAGCTCGTCATCAGAGAGTGCAAGTATTGGAATTGAAGGAAGACCAATACGGAAATCCTTTCGACCATTTGCATTTAAAACGATCATCGCATTCTTGCCGTCTCTGAGTGATCTATTGAATTGTTCATCAACATTTTCTTCCTCACTTTTTGGATGAGCATTCTCTACCCAAATCCGGCGAGTGCGCTCGGATCCATCGGCTGCTTTAACAGTCACGAGGTACATCCCGGATTGCAATGTTTCGGTGGAAAATTTGACAATGTTGTCTCCCGCAACGGCTTGGCTGCTCCATCGCATTAATTCGCGGCCTGTGAGGTCAGACACGCTTATCCAGACTCCCTGATTGGAAGGAACGCAGTAGGTGATTTCTGCACGCGTCATCACGGCATTGGGTGCGGTGAAACAATGCGGCGGCTCCGCAAGCTTGGCGCGGAAGAGCGCGGCCTGCGCGGGTGGAAGAGCATTAAATAGCTCGTCGCTCGGTTCGTACCAGAAAATGTAATCACCGGAGTCTGGCGCACCTGAACTGTTCCTATGCCGGACGATCACAGGCACGAGCTCATTCAGTCTGCTGAAAATAGCTCGCCCTTTTCGAATGGCAGAAGTGTTTTCCTGTGCGTCGAGTTCTTCGCGGAACCTTTGAGCCGTGATCGTGTCAACTTTAATAGTAAGATTCTTCGGCCATTCGACGCTTGGCTTCTGGGCTGTTCCTTCATAATAGTGCATTAGTTGGCCAAATGCATTCACTTGCGCGGAATCCATCGATGCGAAATGGGTAGGAGACTTTGGGAAAGGACGAAGGGGAAGATCTTTTCCGATTCTAATTGTAATAGTGTCAAGTTCTGTAGCAGTACATCCCTCGCAGGGTGACGTCGTTACAATGGTCGTGTTATAAGCAAATGCATGTAAGCCTGGTATTGCCGGTTTACTTAGCCATTTGTGCCAACCAGAAATTTCTTGCTCTGCATCGCTGAGCGATCCAAACCCGCTTACGTTTCCTTCGTGATAACGATACATGCAACTGGCACCTCCGCCAGTGGTAATAAGGACGGGGAAGAACCTTGGCGCACGAACGCCCCCTGGAATTGCGCTTCTTTCAATTCGTTGAAGGGAATTTAGATTTGATGTGAGCGTCATTCGCTGGTAATGTTCTTCGCGTTTGGCGGAGCTATCGTCTTGCGTCTCAACTCCCGCAGGACCAAAAAGAGGAGTCTTTTCTTCGTTTGAGTTCGATTGGCTTGTGACCAAACTTTCTAAATCGTAATAGTTTACAGTATCCTCTCTTGAAACGACTATTCCCAGCTTCGCCAATTCCTTCGGCGTCAGGTCGGCGTAAATCTGGTCGTTACCGGCGCTCCAGGGACCGCGCGAGGCGGGCTTGGCGGCCGCGCTGGCGGTGGACCGGGCAGGCTTCTCGTAAAGGAAGCGGTTTTGGGGTTCCGGTGCCGTTGCGGCTTTCATGGACGGCAAGGACCGGAAGGTCTCAAGGGACTGGACTTGCGTCCCTATGCGCCCTTTCGTCCCTTGAGCGTGCCGTGGCTGCCCATTAAAAAATGCAAAGTAACCTGCTACTGCAAGAATACTAATTCCACTGAGTGACATGATGGTTCTCTTATGTAAGTTCCTCCACTTTTTTAAAGCGGGGGTTGTCGGGTGGTTATGGAGCATGTCACTCCGGTCGAGCAGCTTCTCGATTTCTGGAGCGGAAAGCATCGGCGTTTCTTCACGCCGCGGCGCAAAGAATTTCGCTAATGGTTCCGAATGAGGAAGTGGATTCTTCATATTTTCTCCTTTATGAGAGCTATCGCTCCATTGCGCTGAAAGGATGTCCCGCGTGGAGCAGGCGTCCCCGCCTGCTGTCGAACAGCCGTCTTCGGCTGTTCTCCCTGCTCTCCGAGTAACTCCGCAAGCCGTTCGCGCCCGCGCACGATGCGCGATTTCACGCCGGAAAGCGAGCCACCCTGGATTTCCCGGATCTCTTTTAAAGAGAGTTCCGAAATCTCGAAGAGGACCACCGCCTCACGCTGCTTCTCCGGCAGCCGGTTGAGCGCCCGGTCGAGCGCGTCGAGGTCCAGCCGAAGTTCCGGTGTAGCCGAGCGTTCGTCCGCGAGTTCGCGAGTGGCGGGGCCAATGCGTTCCCAAATTGCATTTCGCCTGGCGCGCCGGTAATAAAGCCGTCGTGCCGTGGTGAAGATGTAACTTAAGAAGGCCTCGGGTGCCCGGAGCTTCTCGAAATTCTCGTAAGCCAGCACAATGGCATCGCTTAAGAGATCGCGAGGGTCCTCCGCGAACGATCGCTCACCCGCAGACCTATCATCCTTTGTCATCGCATGGCAATAGCGCGAAAGCGGGGCAAGGCATGGCGTAAGCAGTGCCATGAACCGCTCGTGCTTTTCAGCATTCTGGGCGCTATCGGGAGCTTGTGTGCTCGCCTCGGGTGGTGTCATGCGTTGTATCTCCGCCAGAATGACCGGTCATGCGTGTCGGATTGAAGGGAAGAGACATGGCGAGGAAAAAAGTCGCACCTGGATTTGGGGAGATTTTTGAGATTAATGAGATAATGGTCTGCTTCACTTGGTTCGAATTTAGCCTGACGCAAATTTAATTTGGCATCGAATTACCTATTAATAATCTCAATCAGATTCGCCTCTTCATAATTTCAATAATCTCCCCAAATCCAGGTTCAGACCTTCTTCATTGGTTTTAAGATTAACTTTCGTTCTCGTGTAGAAGTGACTTTGGTAAGCGGTATCACCTCCTGTTTGGTTTGGAACAAATCCTTCAACTCCTTCAGGATGCGCTCCGCGGAAGCCTCGGAATCGTGCTCCATAAACACAATCCGGCTGCCTTTTTTCTTACTCTCTTCGACCCAGCACATAAGAATACGCATTTCATCGATTTCCGGTTTGCCCGCAGTCGGAGGAATAGCGGAGGTTGGTCCATAGTAATGGCGAATCTGCCGTTCCGACCAACTGTGCAAACTTTCAAGCTGGTTTCGGTTGATTATAGTTTGCTTTACCAAGCGTCCAAAACGAATAAACAAGATTTCGCATTGGGTGGGGGAATGGTCCCCTGTATCCCCCCGAATCAGGAGAGGATTCAATATCACAAAATCATTGGAACTAATACTCGCGCTTTCACGGTCGCCGGTTCCCAGCACCCGGCGAAGTTCGAACAATCGGCGCTTGTAGAACTCTGCTTCCTCAAAATCGAGTCGGTCGGCACAGTCCCGCATGATTTGCTCGACATGCGCTAAGATGCCTTCGTCGCCGGCAGCAAGGAATTCCTGCATTTTGCGGACTTCCTGGTGGTATTCTTCTTTGGTCTGGAACAGTGCGCACGGTGCGCCGCAACGCTGAATATCATGGTAAAGACAGGGCTTTTGGTCGGCGCCGATGCGAAATTTCTCGCCGCACTCGCGGAGCTTGAACGCATGGTTCAGGATGTCCATCAGGGCTTCGGCCGCGTCACGCGATTTGAAAGGGCCGTAGTATTCCGCACCGTCCTGTGCCGGTTCCCGTATAAAAGTGAGTTCCGGGAAGTCATTCTGCACATCGAGCCGAAGAAAGCTTTGGGGCTTGTACCAGCGCTCCATAGCATTGAAGCGCGGTCTCAGCTCCTTTATTTTGCGGCTCTCGAGAAGCAAGGCAGAAAGTTCGCTCCCGGTTTCCTCATACGAAATATCCTTCACGGCACGCATCATCTTGGCGAGCTTTGTTCCCTGCGTGTGGGATTCCGCGAAATAACTGGACACGCGGTTCCGCAAGTTCTTTGCTTTGCCAACGTAGAGCACATCGCCATACTGGCTCGTCATGATATACACGCCTGGTCGTTCCGGGAACTCGCGCACCTTCTCGCGGAGCGATTTCTCGCGCTTGGTCTTACGGCGCGCATAATTCGGCTTCGCATATTGCAGGCGAAGGAAGTCTTCAAGCGTATCGATCTGTAATTCTCCGGCCATTTCGATAAAGCGCGCCAGCACCTGCGCCGTGGCTTCCGCATCGCTCAGCGCGCGGTGCTGCCGCGAGTTGCGAATGCCGAAATACGCCTGAAGGCTTGCCAGCGACTTACTTCCCAATTTCGGCAGCAGTCGTCGGGCAAGCCGGCAGGTACAAAGCAGCCCATACTCGGCGGGGTGAAACTGCAATCCTGCGCGAGAAATGGACTCGACTAGAAAACCGTGATCGAAATTCGCATTGTGTCCCGCGAACACCGGACCGCTCGACTGTGCAAAGAACTTCTGTATATCCGAAGTAAGCTCGGCAAACGTGGGTTGCCCATATACCATCGCGTTCGTTATGCCTGTATGCTGCGTGATGAACGGGGGAATGTACTGTTCGGGATTAATCAGCGACTGGAACGAATCGGCAATTCCGAAGCTGCCGCTGTGTTGTGCCGCGAGACGCACCATTCCGATTTCGGTAATGCGGTGCCTGGCGGCCGAAAGCCCGGTCGTTTCGACATCGACTACGACGAACGATGCATCACGGAGCAGCATGGGTTTTTACTATGCCGGTATCGGCATGTCTCTTTTTTGCCGGCGCCAGTATTTCCGAATTCTTTCGTAATATAAATTGGACGCTCGGTGGATCCGATGATAAATACGATAGACCTTTGGGAACATCGATAGCAGGCGTTAGCACGGTTGCAGTATCCAGAATCGCAGGATTATAGATCACGCTTGCATGAATAGAGGGCGGCGTAAGTTTCGCTAATTCGTCAACGCCTCCTCGGACCGTAACGGAGATTGAACTCGGAATAAGAACGAGTTCGTACTGTGGTGGCAACGCTTCGATCGATACGGGCACACGGGCAATCTTGCGTTCCCCGAGAGCCTGAATGTCCACGTGGATATCCGGTGTCGGGGCATTGGGAATCGAAATAAAATTAGCGAGCGAATCGGAGAGTGGTAGTGTGCGGTCCACGTCGTCATGCGCGTCTCGTACGATGAAGGT
>JAKAIL010000345.1 GCA_021825235.1 Bacteroidota bacterium
CATGTTACCTTCCTGCGGCAGTTTGCCAACCATGCCAGCAAGGACTGGGAGCCGTACCTCTTCATGGGGTAAAGGTTCGTGGTTTTGAATCATACGCTCCGATGAATCGTATCCGATGAATCGTATTTGTTGAACGAAACGAGCAGTGCTCGCCTTTTATTTACGGAGATTCACAGAAAACCAGCAATAAGCAGTACCTTCGGAACGTCAGCAGCTTCGCATGTCTTGGGATCCACAGCAAAATTATAGACGCCCCCGTATGTCGGGGTTTTCGATGTTTCCGCCCGGAATGAAATTCCTGCTGGCGAGCAATATCGGCATTTTTCTCGCAGAGTTATTTTTTGGGCCCTTTCGCATAGCGGGAATTCTGTTCCCGGACTGGGTTGACCTTCATTTTTCTCTTTGGCCCCTGAATACGCCCTTTTTCATGCCCTGGCAACTCCTCACATATATGTTCCTTCACGAGGGGTTTTGGCATATCGCGGTTAATATGTTCGTGCTGTGGATGTTCGGATTCCAAATCGAGCATTTGTGGGGAACGAAAAGGTTTTTGATCTATTACTTCGTCTGCGGACTGGGAGGGGCTGTTTCGCACATGTTCCTTTCGAGTGCTTTGGGGATCGAGGCTGGTCCTATGCTTGGAGCATCCGCCGCAATCTTCGGAGTACTCGTCGCCTTCGGCGTGCTGTTTCCCAATCAGTTAATTTACATCTATTTTTTAGTTCCGATTCGTGCGAAATGGGTGGTGATCGGCTGGATCGCGATCGAGGTATTTTCGCTCTATGGCGCGAATGATCATGTTGCGCACCTTGCCCATTTAGGAGGCGCATTAACCGGAATGATTTATCTGCTGATTATGTCCGGCGGAACGCTATTGGCAGGCCGTATGAAGCGAGGAGTTTCATCGCAGTGGTCGAATCCATCCGGGGGGCCGGCGACACGCAACGGCGGCGGTATGTTTGGCCGCACGCGCGCGAAGCGCGAAGCTGTCGATGCCGAATACCGGGACCTTACCGAGAGTGCGCACGCATCCGCTGCCTCGAATGCGCCGAATGTTAAGCAGGCCCGGGTTATTACCCAAGAGGAGATTGATCGCATTCTCGATAAGATTGCCGCCACCGGCTACCAGAACCTGACGGAGGATGAACGGGATATTTTGTTCGAGGCATCGAGGAGGATGGAAGAGAAAAGATAGCTCGATGGACGTCCTCTTTGATATCCATACGCCAGCGAATTTTCGCGTTCGAACCACTCGATCATATTGGCGCTTCATCGTTGAGGAGAAACATCGGAGATGGCCAATCGGCTCGAAGACCTAAAAGTGGCCATAGAGCGACCGGACGATATTTTACGGAGCAAAATCGATCGAACTATTTTACTGTTTTATCGCCAAATTTCGATAAAGCGGTGGATTTGTGCGGTTACAAAACGACTTAATGGAACAGGTTTTCTAGTTACCGCGTATATCACGGATGCAATTAAGAAAGGTGAAAGGATATGGCCGAGCTAAAAGTCTATTACGATAGGACCGGGCACACGCTCACAGTCTGGTTTGACGACCCGTCCAAGGAGGATTTCGCTTCGGAGATCGGAGACGATAGGGTAGTAATGAAGTCTGCGGGTGGTACGCCGCTCGGATTTGAAAAATTAACTGTAGATCTTGAAGATCCAGAGAACCTCTCGTTTTCCTACAAAAGCTTCGCCCCCGAAATCGTAACTGCATAAATTTTGTGAATACCGCTCTTCCAATTATTGCCAATGGCCAGCATCCTTCGCATCCGCGCCGAAATTCCCGGCGCGTGATGATTGGGCATATTCCCGTGGGCGATGGCGCGCCGATTTCGGTGCAGTCCATGACAAAGACGAAAACGGGCGACGTGGATGCGACGGTCGCGCAGATCGAGCGGATGGCCGAGGCCGGCTGCGACATCGCACGCGTTACCGTCAATGATTGGGAAGCCGCCAACGGCATCGCTGAGATTGTTCGCCGCGCTCCGATTCCCGTTGTTGCCGATATTCACTTCAATCATGTCTTCGCGCTGAAGGCGATCGAGGGGAATGTGGCGAAGGTGCGGCTCAATCCGGGCAATATCGGAAAGATCGAGCGCATCCACGAAGTACTCGGCAAAGCGAAGGAGAAAAGAATTCCCATTCGTATTGGCGTAAACTCCGGCTCGCTCGAAAAAGATATTCTGGATAAGCACGGCTATCCGACGGCCGAAGCGCTCTACGAATCGGCGATGCGCCATGTGAAGATTTGCGAAGATTTTGGCTTCGAGGACGTCATCATCAGCGTGAAATCCACCGATGTGCGCCTTATGATCGATGCCTACCGCCTCGTCGCCGAGCGGACCGATTACCCGCTCCATCTCGGTGTGACCGAAGCGGGAACCACACGCGTTGGCTCGATCAAATCTTCTGTTGGAATCGGAACCCTGCTGGCCGAGGGTATTGGCGATACTATCCGCGTATCGCTGACGGACGAACCGGAGAAAGAAGTCGAAACCGGTAAGGAAATTCTTTTCTCCTTCGCTTTGCCGAGTA
>JAKAIL010000131.1 GCA_021825235.1 Bacteroidota bacterium
CCGTAATTTTGCAGCATGGCTCTGTTCGATGATGCATTTGAAAAAGTAGCTGGCCTCGTTCGCGACTTCGAGGCAAGCGAGGATTATTATCGTTCCACAAAATATCAGGAGTCCGAACTCCGCAAGGATTTTCTCGATAAATTCTGGAAAGCGCTCGGCTGGGATGTCGATCATCATGTTCAAACCAACCCGCGTGAACAGGAGGTAAAGGTCGAACGTGGTTCCGATTCGGTCAGCAATCGTAAGGCCGATTATGCTTTTTATTTAGCTCCCGATTTTCAGCGCCCGCAATTCCTGGTCGAAGCCAAGAAGCCTTCCGTCATACTTGCAAGCAAAGAGTTTTATTTTCAGACTGCCCGATACGGATATTCAACGAGCACAACGGTTTCTGTTCTTACGGATTTTGCGGAGTTCCATATTATCGACTGCCGGCGCAAGCCAGAAAATGTCGATGCGATTGTGATGTACGCTGGGCTCAAGCGCTACACCTACAAGGATTATCTCGATCGCGACAAGTTTGGTGAAATCTACTGGACCTTCTCGCACGAAGCAGTTCAGGAGGGAAAGCTTAAGGCTTACCGGAAATCGCTCCCAAAGCCTAAAGGCAAGACGAAGCAGTTGAAGCTCATTGGTGATGCACTTGCTCCGGTGGACGATGCATTCCTCGCCGAACTGGATGAGCATCGCCGCACACTCGCTTCTGAATTTCGGAAATCAAATCCGGATCTCACCCCGGAACAGCTAACAGAAGCAGCCCAAAAAGTGCTGGATCGACTTGTCTTCATCCGGTTTTTAGAAGACAAGATGATCGAGCACGAATTTATTCTCGATACATTCGGCGTAAAAGGCTCGGCATGGAAGCGATTCATTCTCGAGTCGCGAAAATTGGACAAGGAGTACAACGGTGTCGTCTTTAAGGAGAACATCATCGACCAGACCGATTTCATCCCGCCCAACGATGACAAGTTCTTCGATATTTGCGAAGAACTGAACCACCAGAATTCGCCATATCTTTTCAGTTACATTCCGGTCGAAATTCTGGGATCGATTTACGAGCGATTCCTCGGAAAAGTTGTCGTATTCAAAGGCCGCGGCGTGGCGCTGGACCGGAAACCTGAACTTCGAAAGGCAGGCGGCATCTATTACACGCCGAAGTATATTGTCGATTACATTGTCGAGAACACGGTTGGAAAAATTTTGGAAGGCAAAAACCCCGATGAGGTTTCCAAACTTCGTTTTGCCGATATTGCGTGCGGCTCCGGCTCGTTCCTCGTTGCCATCTTCGATAGAATTGTACGGCATTTGGAAGCCTGGTACAATGCACATCCCGGAAAAGCGCGCGATGCCAGTTGCCGGAAAAATGAGGAAGGCCAATGGGTGCTCACGCTCGACCAAAAACGGAAGGTCTTGCGAGAAAATGTTTATGGCGTTGATATTGATCCGCAAGCGGTGGAAGTGGCACAGTTCTCTCTGTTCCTGAAACTTCTCGAAACCGAGACCATCGCCACCAAACAGGCCGCACTTGAATTCGATAAAAAGCACACAATCCTTCCGGACCTCTCGAAAAATATCCAGTGCGGCAATTCGCTGGTGGAACATAACATTTCACACCTTTTTCCGCTTACTCCTGATGAAGAGATGAGAATCAAGCCATTTGATTTTGAAACAAGGTTTAAGTTCTCGGCCGAACCTGGTAAATTTGACGCCATTGTTGGGAACCCACCGTATGTCAGAATTCAAATTCTCAATGAATATAAGCCTCAGGAAGTCAAATATTATGGACAGGAATATCGCGCTGCCGGCAAAGGAAATTATGATGTTTATGTTTTATTCGTGGATCGAGCATTAGAACTTATTCGACAAAATGGCGAGATTGGATATATCATTCCGAGCAAATTCACGACAATGGATTACGGAATGCCATTGCGAACCCTCATTTCCAGCGAAAAAAACCTTCGAAAATATGTAAATTTCGGGCATGAACAGGTTTTTCGAGGCGCGACGACTTATACATGCATTCTCTTCTTGAATAAAGAGAGTAACGCAAAGGTCGAGATTGTTACGGTGAAGGATTTCGCACAATTCCAAAGGGCAGAGGATGGCTTAATGTCCGAGGTCAGTGGAGTTCGTCTAAATTCCGGGCCCTGGAGTTTCGTGAGTGGTCCGCGGGCACAAATGATGGAGAAACTTCGTAATTCGCATACCCCTTTGGGAACGCTATGCGAAATTTTCGTGGGTCTGCAGACCAGCGCGGACGATGTCTATATCCTTGATTTCATTGAAGAGCGCTCACGAACATTTCTACTACGATCAAAAGCATTGCAGAAGGAAGTCGAGCTTGAGAAGGCTTTAGTTCACCCGCTCCTGAGCGGAAAAGACATCAAGCGGTATCATATCTCAAAAAAAAGGCAATACATTTTGTTTCCCTATTCAGTTGAGAATGAAATGCCGAAACTGCTACCACTGAACGAAATCACCAAGTTTTTTCCTCTTATTGCAACTTACCTTCAATCAAACAAGAGGCGTTTGGCTTCGCGTGAGCATTCAAAATTTGATGATAGCCAATGGTATCGCTTTGGGAGGAGTCAGAATCTTGGCATTCAAGAACGCCCTAAGCTCGCCGTTCCTCGACTTGTAGAAAGGCTTGGCGTCGGATGGGACGCGCGTGGCGAATATTTCTTAGATAATGTGGATGTTGGCGGAGTAACTATAAAGTCGGGTGTAGAAACAGTGACTCCTAAGTATCTTATGGCGATCTTAAATTCCCAATTGATGCGCTGGTATTTCCCACTTGTAAGCACGCCTTTTCGTGGCGGCTTTTATTCTGCGAATCGTCAATATCTTTCGCCGATCCCGATTAGGACACTTGAATTAGAAAAGGACAAAGACCAAGCTCAATTGCAAGCTATCGAGGACCAGGTCGATCAAATGCTCGCCACGAAACAGCGCCTTGCTACCGTCCGCAGCGATGCGGAGCGTACCCAGCTCGAAGCCAAGTGCGCCTGGCTCGACCACGAGATAGACAAACTCGTGTATCAACTTTACGGGCTAACGGAGGAGGAAATTAAGATTGTGGAGGAAAACTGATGGCAAGGATTAGCGCCAATGCATTATTCCATTTTACTGACAAGCCGGAAAAATTGGCAAGCATTTTGACCAACGACTTCTGGCCACACTACCACAAAGAAAAAATTCATCTTCGGAAAGATGTCAATTATGAGTTATTAATTCCCATGGTGTCTTTTTGTGACATTCCATTATCACAGATAGATCAGCACGTTGAAACATATGGACATTATGGTATAGGCATGAGTAAAGAATGGGGTATGGGGAAAGGATTGAATCCGATTCTATATTTGAATGCTGGTTCTATTTTGGCTGGGGACCTACATACAGCCTTCAAAGCGACGTTCGAAAAGGAGGGTGTAGAAGCACTCGTAAAATCTCAGCGATTTATTAAAGAATATCGTGATGGGGATAAATGCTACTACGATGAAAGAGAGTGGCGTTTCGTGCCAGATGGGGAAATTTTTCAAATGGCACCCAAACCGAAAAAGCTCGCCGAATTGAATGAACGTGCTCAATCCCACCGCCTTTCATTCACTCCAACAGATATCAGATACATAGTTACTAAGCACCGTGCAGAAGTGCCAGCATTGATTGAAGACATATTTCGTCTTAAAGGCAATCGGTCGAGGGAAGAACAATTGCTAGTAATTTCGAAGATTATAAGCTGCGAGGATATCTTTGAAGATTTTTAATATAAACCAACTGCTCGCCACGAAAAAGCAGCCTTCCGCTGCTCAAGCGGGCAAAGATGGGTAGCACCCAACCGCTGCACAGGATGTTCCTTGCATATCCATTCTCTTATGCCAAACACATACCGCTTCCTTTTGACTTTCCTCCTTACTGTCACGCTTAGTGTGGCACTTTCCTCCTGCGACCGCGGCGCTGGCGAGGAGGTGGGCGTCGCGCAGAAATTCGCGGACGCCGTTGCCTCGAATGATGGGCCGCGGCGCGACTCTATGATCGCCACCCAAAAATTCAAAGAGTATTTCCAAAATCCCTACGTGGCCAGCGACATGCTCACCTGGTTTCGTTCCTTCTACGATTACCACACGCATAAATTCCTCGAGCCCGCTACGGCCGATGTGGACTACGATCTTTCCAAAAAGCTCCAGGGTGCGCTTATCGATACCGACAAGATCGAAGAGACCGGCATGGTAATGGTGAAATCGCCGATACCGGGGCAGGACGCCGCCTTCTTCTGGCTGGTGCGACAGAAGCATCAGCCGTGGAGAGTCGCCGTAGTTACCAAAGGGGAATCCGAAGTAAATTTTCAATAACCAAAATCATTTCTTGTATGCTGAACGAAGGCGATAAAGCTCCGGATTTTACAGCCAAAGACGATAACGGCAACGACGTTTCCCTCAAAGATTTTCGCGGCAAAAAAGTCGTGCTTTATTTTTATCCGAAGGACAACACCTCCGGCTGCACAAAAGAAGCGTGCGATTTCCGCGATAATCTCGGTCGCATCAAACGCAAGGACACCGTGGTGCTCGGCGTGAGTCCGGATAGTGAAAAGAGCCATGAAAAATTCAAGACGAAATTCGATCTGAATTTCCCGCTCCTTGTGGACGAGGATAAAAAGCTCGTGAATGCTTATGGCGTGTGGAAGGAAAAGTCGCTCTATGGCCGGAAATTCATGGGCGTGGTGCGAACGACCTTTATCATCGACGAAAACGGTAAGATCGTCAAACTCTTCCCAAAGGTAAAAGTGGCCGGGCATGTGGAGGAAGTACTTGCGGCATTAGCGTAATGGCATGATGCCCCTCGATGCCTTTGGCCCGCCGGAGCGGGTTCCCAAGCAGATCGGCTCTGCGCGCATCGTGCTTCGGCAATATCGTACGCAGGACGCCGATGCTCTTGCGGAACTATTATCCGTTTCGTACCAAACGCATCTGGCGCCGTGGTCGCCGCCCAGCATGGAGCAGGAAGCCACCTCCGGCGGACGCCGCGCCGCCCGCGAACACCTCCTCATCGCGCTCGATAAATGGGAAGATGGTTCTGACTACCGCTTCTTCATAACGCTGCGGGAAACCGGCGAAATTGTTGGGCAAATCGGGATCACCCAAATTATTCGCGGCGTATCGCAATCGTCCTTCATCGGTTACTGGATCGGACTCCCGTACATCCGGCACGGTTATGCGACGGAGTCTGTCGTGCTCGCAATGGAGTTCGCCTTCGATATTTTGAAGCTCCACCGTATTTCGCTCTGGATTTCCGTGGACAATGAGTATAGCCTTCGCATCGCGCGAAAGCTTGGCTTGCGGTTTGAAGGCATCGCCGTGCGCGGCTTATTCTTAGGCGATCACTGGCACGATACCCAGATCTTTGCCATCACGGCCGAAGAATGGAGCGAGCGGAAAGCGGAACTAAAAGCTACATTCGCGCCGGGTAATTAGGGGACACTTCTATGACAGTAATCGAAACGCGTCAAAAACAACCTTCCGCAGGCTCGAGAAGGCTTACCGCCTCCCGTCGAGCGGAGTGCTGGCATTTCGGACTCACAGCGTTCGCGTCCTTCTTGGCATTACTGGCCTTGTTGTTCGTACCGTCCTACGCGAAGGCCAAAGAAACGCCGCACACGCTTGCTCAGAAATTGCAGGAACAATTTCTGAGCGCCCCGGGTGTCGAGCTGAGTTTCGATCTAAAACACCAGGGCCACATCCAATTTACCGCCGATTTACGAGGCGGGCATGTCCGACTCGAAAGCCCGTCCCTTCTCATTATTTCGGACGGCAAAACCGTGTGGAGCTACGATAAAAAAGCAGATCAGGTAACCATCGACGATGTTACGGCATCCAGCGATTTTCACGATCCTGCAAGCATGTTTCGCTTTGCCGATAACTACACGCCAAACATCCTCTCGGAATCGGGCGCGAGGTACACCCTGGAACTTACCCCAGCGAAGCAATTGCAATCGCTCCTGCACGCGGCGGGAGAAATGCAGTCGCTCCGGCTCGATCTTGTCGTGCATGGTCCCCAGGTGCGTATTCTTTCCGCAGCGGCTTCGAGTTCCCGAGGCACCGCCGAGGTCCGCAATCTAAAAATCACCACGCTAACGCATAGTTCCCCTTCGGATTTCGTCTTCCAGCCAAAGGCTTCGACCAAGATGATTGATCTACGGGAATAATTCCTACACGGAGCGGCCCAGCAAGTGCCGGGCATAGTCCAACAAGTCCTCGCGCTGCCGGGCATCCGGAAGCGCAAGCAATGCCTGCTCTGCAAGCGCGGTGTGTTCCGCCGCAAGGCGCTTCGTTTCCTCCATGACGCCTAATTTCGCAAATACTTCGCGTGCAAGCTGGACATCGGTTGGCTCGGTACACCGGCCTCGGAGCCGATCGAGCAACGCGCGTTCCTTCCCATCCACTTCTGCATACTGCTGCATGGCGAGCGCAAACAGGGCGCTACGTTTGCTTTCCAGAATATCGCCGCCGATGGTCTTGCCAAATGATTCGTTCCCTATGAGATCGAGCCGATCGTCCTGAAGCTGGAACGCCAGGCCAATCTCTCTGGCAAAAACTCTGCAAGCTTCACGATGAGCCCCTCCACCGGCAACTACACCAAGTACGGCCGCCACTTCGAACAGGCGGGCAGTTTTAAGCTCGATCATCGTAAAATATTCTGCCAGGCTTACCTCATCGCGCTCTTCATACTCCTCATCGAGCGCTTGCCCTTCGCAAACGGCTTTGAACCCGGAGCTGAACTCCCCCAGCATTTCGACGGACCGGGGAGCCAAAGAAAGCGCTTCCGTCGCCAGCGCCACAATCACATCCCCAGAAAGAATGGCCTCATTCAGCCCAAACGCTATATGAATCGTCGGCTTACCCCGCCGGGTAGCGGCATTATCCATAATATCGTCATGGACGAGGGTAAAGGTATGCAGCAATTCCACCGCACAGGCCGCGGGAAGCCAGTTGTCCTCGCTGGCGGCGTCGCCGGCACAAAGGGCGGCCAGCAGGGGCCGAATTCGCTTTCCGCCGGTCGTAAGTGCCATCCGGACCGGGTCGTACAGCGATTTTGGCCATTCCGGGACAATGTGCTCGAGATACGTATTAATTTGGGGAAGAAGAATGCTCGGATTCACGAGCTATCAAATCCAAATTTAGCCAAAGTGATTTCGCAAAGCCAAAATATTTGGCGCTCATGAATGAATCAGCATGAATTTTGCTTATTCTAATGGGAAAACCTGCGTTGCAATTCGAAAGAATTCTAATTCAGGGTTCATTGTTCAATTCGAGATACTGATCTCTCATTACTAAAATAGGATTGCTGTATGCGAATACTCGTTGTCGAGGATGAAAAGAAAGTCGCCCGGTTCCTCGAACAGGGACTTCGGGAAGAGAAATACGATGTGGACGTCGCCTTCGATGGCGAAGAGGGACTCCAGCGCGCGATGAACGAATCGTACGACCTCATTATCACGGACATTATGATGCCCAAGAAATCGGGCATCGAGGTGATTAAGGAGATTCGTGCTGCCAAGCGAAACGTTCCCATCCTTTGCCTCACGGCGAAAACGGAAATCGGTGAGAAAGTGGAGGGCCTGGATGCCGGCGCCGACGATTACATTACCAAGCCGTTCCTCTTCGAGGAACTGTCCGCGCGCGTCCGATCCCTCCTCCGCCGGTCGGACATTGAAAAGAAAACCCAGCTTATCTCCCGCGATTTAGTGCTGGACACCGTTACGCACACCGCCCGCCGAAAAAAAATTGGTTCCGAAGAGGAAGAACACATTCCGCTGACCGTAAAAGAGTACGAGCTGCTGGAATACCTCATGCGCAATAAAGGCCGCATCCTTTCCCGCGCGGTCATCACCCAGCATGTGTGGGGCTATTCGTTCACCATGGGATCGAATGTAATCGACGTCTATATCAAGCGACTCCGCGAAAAAATCGACGCCGGACGCGAAGAAAAAGACCGCCTCATTATCTCCGAGCGCGGCGTAGGCTACGGCATCCGGCCATAGCACGTAATGCGTAATGCATAGCGCGTGATGCGCGTAAGGCGTGATGCGCTGCCTTCACATCCCGAACTTCGGACTTCGGACTTCGGACATCGGTCTTCGGACCCCGGACTTCGGACAGTGAATAGTGGCGCCGCCGTTCTCGGCGGCGGAAAGGACTTTTAGTCCGTCCCCCGCCAACCCCGCCCACACATCCGGAACCCTCGCAATTACCGCCGCACCGGGCGGCACGCGCGCGAACGCGGATGGAAACCGGAATGCAGCGCACAACAGTCCCGAAGGGACAATGTACCCGCAGCCCAGGGTGAAGCGAAGCAAAGCCCTGGGTTAGGTGCGCAATAATAATTCCCATAGTCCTGAAAGAGCCTGCCCTCGACCTGATCGGGGGGCGCAGTACTCCGTCCTTTCAGGACTCCAATAATTAAATTCCCACACAAACCCAACATTCCGTTTCACTCCATGTTGGGCTGCGGGTACTGCGCCGCTTCGCGGCTATGGGAACCCGCGCGGCCAGCGCCCCCGAAGCGCCGCCCGCAAGCAACTGCGCCGCTATGGCCCAGCATAGCCATCCGAGTGTGAGATAGGATGCTATCCTATGCGCAACCGCTGAATTTCCGCTACTATTTCCGGAATGACTTCCCGATTTTGAATTTCCTTTCGATCACCGACCTTCGCGGAAAACAGGTAGAATACCTTTCCGCCGAACACTTCAGTGAACTTTTTGTGAGACTCAGCCTGAAGCGCGTACTCCTTGAAAATTTCCGGGAGCTGAATTCCTTGATTGACTGGCTTAATCTGAAGGCCGATGTACTTCTCATTGATTTTGATGAAGAAATCGACGTTAAACAGGCGATCCCAATCGTCGGGAGCAGGCTCGATTTTAACCCCAAGTTCACGTTCGAGTTGGCCGTAAACGGTCTTGATTTCCGTCATGTAGCCATCGAATGTCCGGTCGATCACGAGCTGAATCATATAATCGATGCAGTCTTGCTCGGTAACTTCCTGCACCTCTGCCTGGATGACCTCCGATATCTTCGTGTAGAGCTTCCTACCAAGGTCAACGATCTGATCCTGAGACCGGACATTCGCAAAGTAATACGTCCGCCACTCGTCGATTGTTTTTGGCGAGCATTTCCGGATCGATTCCGAGGTGGGGCCGACATTGCGCTTGAAGTTTAGCTGAAAGCGATTCATGACGCTATTCAGAATCCATTCTTTTGCCATTTTGATTGAGTTTCAAACTAACTGTGTTTCTCCTCCCAAACGCTTTGGAGTTTAACAGCTCTTGTGTGCAGGGGGCGGATTCGATAATTTAGATAATTAATTGCTTCTTCTAATTGAGCGCGCGTCCTAATTATGAAAAAGCCGTTTTTCGAGCTTCCAATAAGGTTTCCCTCGTCTACAAGTTCACGAATATAACCCCGTATGGTTTCCTGAGTGCGGCCCTCATGGACGTGCTGCGAAATACGTCGGTAAATTTTATCAGCCGTAATATAACCATCACCTTCAACGGCATTGAGGATGTCGAGGATGGCTTTCTTAATTTCCGCCTTCGTCACTCTGAAGTGAATATTGCAAGAACTTGTCGCGGAACTTAAACTCGAATGAGCTATCGAGCCTCGCGAGTCCCTTCTTTATCAAGTGAGCATTCAGGAACGTTTTATTTTCCAGGTAGAGATAACAAAGCAAATTATCCTGATTATCGTGCTTAAGCGCGTCGAACCTCATAAATACTCGCTTGCCCTTTGTCATTTGCTGAAGGAACTCCGTCGCTCTGCCATTAATAACGGGGTCCTCCTTCACGCCGATTAATCGAACGATGAGATCGTTGCTTAAGCGTATTTTTTCCGGGCTGAGAATTTCTTTTACCGTATAGAATTCTTCTCGGGTGCTTTGACCCGTATCTATTCGTGACCCATATTGCAACTTCTTGGGGTCAACCTTCTTATCAAGCTTATGCGGATCCTTAAATTTATAAGGTAGCTGCTCGATGGCAAGTTCAAAATTGCTCGTGACGTTTTCAGTAGTGAACTCATAAGTCGTTCCTTCCAAATCCGGCTGGTTAACGCCAAGCTTTTGAACAATCGTCGGAATAAAGCCGGCATTAATTTCGTAGCCAATCGAGTTCCTATCGAGCTTCCTGGCGGCAAGCGAAGTGGTTCCACTTCCTGCGAACGGATCGAGCACCGTTTCGCCGACAAAGGAGTACATCCTGATTAACCTGCGCGGAAGCTCCTCCGGGAACATTGCAATGTGATTGTCCTGCTTCGCGCCACCAAAATTCCAGTGGCCGGCGAAAAAAGTGTTCCATTCCTCACTGGTCATTTGGGAAAGTTCCTTTTGCTCCGCGGTGGGTTTCGGCGACTCGCCGAGCTTCTTGAAGATCAAGATAAACTCGTAATCCAATTTCAAGACCCCGTTCCTCGGATTAGGGTAGGATCCCATCTGCACACCACCACCGGTCGTGTTCGTAGTGGTAACTTTTTGCCAGATAATGGCCCCCATATAGTCAAAGCCGATGGTCTCGCAAAATCGAATGATCTCCTCCCGGATCGGGATGACTTTGTACCGGCCGTAATAAACGGCACGCGCAAACTGGTCGCCGATATTCACACACAGTTTGCAGCCATTATGGAGCACACGATAACATTCGTTCCAAACGAGATTCAGATTATTGATGTAGCTCTCGTAGGTTTCGTGATACCCGATCTGATCGCTCGACCCATAATCTTTTAGCTGCCAATAGGGTGGTGAGGTTACGATGAGGTGCACAGACCTATCCGGTATCCCGGACATCTTCCTGCTATCGCCGTTTATGATTTTGTGGTGTGTCTTCACGTCGCGGTACCGAATGAAATTTCGAGACCTTTCGTGCCTGCAACGGTCGCCGCCACCCACCCGATCAGCATTCTCGTCTTCTCGCTCACAGCTCCCGCGCGGCGGACGAAGGGAATTATGTTAAGCCCCCCGCGCTGCCAGCGCCCCCGAAGCGCCGCCCGCATGCAACTGCGCCGCTATGGCCCGACCGATGCACGCCGAGGGGCCGATCATCAAAAGTGCCGAAGGGACGATGTACCCGCAGCCCAGGGGTGGAGCGAAGCGGAACCCTGGGTTCGCGATGCGTTAATAATTCCCATAGTCCTGAAAGAGCCTGCCCTCGACCTGATCGGGGGGCGAAGTACTCCGTCCTTACAGGACTCCAATAATTAAATTCCCACAGTTACCCAACATTCCACTGCGCTCCATGTTGTGCTGCGAGTACAGGGAGCACCAATGGTGCTCCCGCCGCCGCGCCGCGGCTGTTTCTGTTCCCACGGCCCGCGAACGGAGCGGGGGGTGAAGCGAAGCGCAGCAACAGCCGCCCGAAGCGAGACTGAAGGAAGAAACCTGTGGGCATGGGGAAGG
>JAKAIL010000132.1 GCA_021825235.1 Bacteroidota bacterium
CGAATATTCGGAACTATTACACCAGCCGAATACCGATGTCAGCAAAATGGTCATTGCCTTGCAGGATTTCCTCGGCAAGAACGACATGATGGCCTATCTCACCATGATGGCCAACCGCCTGCTCGAACTCCACCGCGTCCTCAAGCCAACCGGGTCCCTCTATCTCCATTGCGATCCCACCGCAAGCGCGTATCTCAAGATTATTCTTGATGGAGTATTTGGGCCAGCTCGGTTTAAGAACGAAATTACATGGAAAAGGACGAGTGCCCATAATGACCCGAAAAAATTTGGCGCGAATGCGGACACTATCTTATTCTATACGAAGACAAATGACTATGTTTGGAACACTCAATACAGCGCACACGCAGAAACATATACCGCGCGGTTTAGGAACGAGGATAGTGACGGAAGAAAATGGGCTGATTTCGATTTGACCGGTGCAGGACAAGGGCCCGCGAGAAGTTTCAATGATAAAGGCTCCATCAGTCCGCCAAGTGGAAGGCATTGGATGTATGACCAAGAAGGCATTGATAAGCTTTTAACTGCAAACAAGATCTATTGGACACGCACGGGAATGCCACGTTTAAAAGTTTATCTCGATGAGACTGAAGGCGTTCCTTTGCAAGCCGTTTGGGATGATATATTTCCTGTCAATTCTCAAGCGCAAGAACGTCTCGGTTATCCCACTCAAAAACCCCTTGCGCTTTTGGAACGAATCATCAAAGCCTCGTCGAACGAGGGCGATGTGGTGCTCGATCCGTTTTGCGGGTGTGGCACGGCGGTCCACGCGGCGCAAAAGCTGGGACGGCAATGGATCGGCATTGACATCACGCACCTGGCGATTTCGCTCATCGAAAAACGGCTGCGCGATGCGTTCCCAAATATCGAGTTCTCCGTCGAGGGAACTCCGAAGGACTTGGACGGCGCGCGCAAGCTCGCCGAACTCGATAAATATGAGTTCCAATACTGGGCCTGCACGCTCGTGAACGCCCAGCCCGCACAAAACAAAAAGAAAGGCGCCGATAAAGGTATTGACGGACTTATCTTCATCCACGACGATAAATCCGGCGCGAAGAAAGTTCTCGTCAACGTCAAAGGTGGTGAGAACGTATCGGTCACGATGATCCGCGATTTCGCGCATGTGATAGACCGCGAAAAAGCGGCCATCGGCCTCTTCGTCTCGCTCGCCGAACCGACGCGACCGATGCGCGAAGAAGCAGCCGCGCTCGGCTTCTACGACGAACCCCGATTCGGAACGAAATTCCCGAAATTGCAGATACTCACCATCGAAGGCCTGATGTCCGGAACCGACCGGGCCGAATACCCCGATCTCTCCCTCGGCCAGGGAACCTTTAAGAAGGCGAGGGTGGAGGATGTGAGCGGGGAGCAGGGGGAATTACTTTAACCGCACAGAACATGCAACTCAAAGCAGTTATACTTGAAAACTTCCGCTCATATCGGAATCGTACTGTAATTCCAATAGACTCGCTCACAGCTTTTGTCGGCAAGAACGAGGCCGGCAAGTCTACCATATTGGCGTCCTTAGAAATTTTTTTCAATTCAGAATTAATTAAGCCAGAGAAGGACGACCTTAGTGCCGGTGCCAGCACAGACGTGTTTACGATAGGTTGCATTTTCGGCACCGACAATGAACTTCTCGTGATTGACGAGAGCGCGACCACAACATTAAAGAAGGAATTCTTACTTAATGCTGACGGCGACCTTGAGGTGCATAAACGATATAGCGTTAGTGCTAAGCCCAAGGCAGAAACATTCGCAATTGCGAATCATCCTACGGCATTTAGCAAGAGTCTACTTTTATTAAAGAACTCTGAGTTAAAGGACGAACTTAAAAAAGCAAAAATTACCGACACCACCAAAAAGAATTCTAATGTCTCTATGAGACAAGCGCTCTGGGAGTCAGTGGCACAGGAATTCTCAATTCAAGAAATTCCTCTTGACAAGGAGGGAGCAAAAGAGGTACACGAGCAACTTAAAAAATATTTTCCGTTATACGCTCTTTTCGAAGCCGATAGAACTTCTCGTGACGATGATGATGAGGCTCAAAATCCGATGTCCTACGCAACCAAGGAAGCAATTCGGGAACTTGAGCCAAAGCTCAACGAAATTAAGAATACAATTCAGCAAAGGGTTCTGGATGTAGCAGGCCGTACGCTCGATAAATTACGTGAAATAAATCCCAAAATTGCTGGTCAATTAACCCCTGAATTCAAAGAGGAGCCCAAATGGAATAGCATTTTTAAATTTATTCTTCGCGGCGACCATGATATTCCGCTGAACAAACGCGGAAGCGGTGTTAGAAGATTGATTCTAATTAGTTTTTTTCGAGCTGAGGCTGAACGCAAGCAGGGTTTAGAAAAGAGTCCGGGAATTATTTACGCCATAGAGGAGCCCGAAACTTCACAACATCCTACAAACCAACGGATGCTTGCCGAAGCCTTTTTATCTCTTTCCGAGAAGTCGGGTTGCCAAGTTTTACTTACTACGCACGTTCCCGGCTTCGCTGGCTTATTGCCCGTTGATTCTTTGCGCCTTGTAGAGGATCAAGAGGATGGATCGAAGCATGTAACTTCTCGTGATGCGGAAATCTTATCGCGTATCGCTTCTTCGCTTGGGGTGCTTCCTTATCCTGATAAGCTAAGGTTGATGGTTTGCGTTGAAGGGCCAAACGATATCGAGATGCTAAAACGGATAAGTAGGAAACTCCATAGTGAGGATCCGAATATTCCAGACATCGCATCGATTCCCGATATCGCTATTCTTCCTTTGGGTGGAGGAACATTAAGTCAGTGGGTTCAACATAATTATTTACAAAAATTGGGAATTACTGAGCTTCACATTTATGACGGAGGAACAGAAACCCCTCGTAAATATCAGAAAGAGTGCGATGCAGTGAATGCAAGAAGTGATAAGTCGTGCGCAATGTTAACAGCGAAAAATGAATTGGAGAATTATCTCCATCATGATTTAATAAATCAAGTGTTCAAGATTAAACTTGCGCCAATGGGAGACATGGACGACGTACCTTTGCTAACTGCTATGGAAGTGCATAATAGCTCGGGGGGAAAACCTTGGGACGGCCTTGATGAAGAAAAGAGAAGAAAAAAGGAATCTCATGTGAAATCCCGATTGAATACTGAGGTAGCCGAGCTCATGACATTGTCACATCTTAATGAAGTTGATGGCAAGAATGAACTGATTTCGTGGCTAAAAAAGATTGCGACGCATCCTGACTAATTGGTTTTTAGTCGCGAGTGACGACGTACTCGCAGACCAGCAAGGAGCAAAGCGGAATGCTGAGTTGACTTTGGTATGGGCATGGGGTCGTGCAGGGCAAATTATCGTAGTATGAAAAGGACTTACAAAGGGTTTTACGAATATACAAGCGCCGAGCTTGCATCAGTGTGGAAGAGGGGATTCCTGGTGCTTGATTCGAGCGCGCTGTTGCGGCTTTATCGCTATTCGGCAGGAACCCTAAAGGACGTCAAGGCAGCAGTGGACTCATTCCGGCCGAATGTATTCCTTCCTCACCAAATCGGCCTCGAATTCCATCGCAACCGCTATCGTGCCATATCTCAGCAGTACGACACGTTCGACAAATTCCTAAGGGACTATCATTCGAAGCGCGACGAACTCTTAAAAGGCATTCGTGACCATCACTTTTTGGACGAGAAAAAATATAAATTAGAATTCGAAAAACTCGAAGCAAAAATTAAGAAAGACGTTGAGCGAAAGCGTAAGCAATATCCAAACTATTTTAAGAGCGATACCATTCTGAAATGGGTCACTAAGACTTTTGGAAAGGCTATCGGTGACAAGTACCCACCCGAGATCCTCTTAGAGAAAATTCGTGAGGCCGAAGTGCGCTACTTAGCTGAAATCCCTCCGGGCTTTCGTGATTCGGAAACAAAAAAGGATACTCGTCAATTTGGTGATTATATCTTATGGTGTCAGATTCTTGATCACGCGAGAACTTTGAAATCGCCCGTAGTTCTTGTAATCGATGATGTCAAAACTGACTGGTGGACAATATCGAACCCTGGAAAAAAAGAGAACAGACTTCCGCACCCGTACTTGCTCCAAGAGGTCTGGGACGTTGCAAAACAACGAATTGTAATTTGCACGTCAGACGAGTTCCTGCGCGAGGTTTCGAAGAGGAAAAAGGCGGAGGTATCCAGTGAGAGCGTACGCGAGGCTGCTGATATTCGGTATGCCTCAGCGTATCCATACGCAACCCAAATTTCTCAAATCCTTAGCTCCGTAAGCAAGAACGTTGAGCAGGTTACCGCTTTTATAGCTAATTCTGAATGGCAAAAGCAGGAAGCGGCTTTGAGATCCCTCATTAGCGCGATAATGCCGACCATTTTAGCTGCCCAAAAGAGGACGGAACTAAATACGGCCAGTCTTGCTGGCATAACAACCAATTTTCTATCCCGTGGTTCCACTGAGAGTGACGAAGAAGAGACTGAAAATCCCGATTAGCTCCCTCAACTCGCACGTATTGTGCTGTCCCCGATTCAAGCATCCAAAGCTCATTTCCCGAACGACTTATTGGCGGTTTCTCGTTACGAAGAGTTCTTATGGTAAAAATCGAACGGGCGATAGTAATCGCCCCCTCGGCGGGCATCGGGCGGGCCATAGCGGCGCAGTTGCTTGCGGGCGGCAGTACTCGCGAGCTATAAGCTCGCGGGGCAGGCTGTAAGCCTGCGCTACACGGGCGCATTGCCATCAGGGGCATTGCCATGCGCGCCTTCGGTGGCGTGGAACCCTCTGGAAACAGCGCCGCGTTACGCTCCTTATGCAGGCATATCACACGACATCGAAGATTTCGCAGGCGGGGGCGCTCGTACTAACAGGGTTGCCATTTCCACCCGGCGATGAGGTGGAAGTAACCGTGCAGCCTAAGCAGGGCACGCTCGGCCAGATTTTTCGCGGTCCGCTTGCCGGTGTACCGGTGGAATATATTTCCCCAACGGAACCTGCCGTCCCACCAGAAGACTGGGAAGCTTTGAATAATGCTTCTTCTTGATACACATGTGTGGGTGTGGTCCGTCCACAACGATTCACATCTCAGCCGGGACCATCGGGCACCCCTCGAACACTAATAGTTCCGACATTGCCATCAGCGCGATTTCATGTTGGGAAATCACGAAGCTTGTTTCGCAGGGTCGGCTAACACTGCACCGCCCGATGCCGGAATGGTTTGCGGGTGCGCTCGAAGGAAGCGGCGTCCGGCTTCTTCCGCTCACTCCGGCAATTGCCATCGAATCGAATCATTTGCCCGGCACCTTCCACCGCGATCCTGCCGATTGCATTATCGTTGCGACGGCACACATGCACGGCGCACGGCTGCTCACGATCGATCGACGCATCTCGAATATCCGCACGTAGAGACGATCTAAGTATTTCCCTCCTGGGGGCTGGCCTCGTCGTGCATGGTTCTCAATCTTTGCAATACGACGGATAGTAATCGGCTCCTCGGCGGGCATCGGGCGGGCGATAGCGGCGCCGTTGCTTGCGGGCGGCGCTTCGGGGGCGCTGGCGGCGCGGCGGCGGGTGGCTTAGGCCGCTTTGGCGCGGAACGAATCTTGGTTATCCTCGAAGAGGTGCTCGTAGATTTTGGGACGATCGGCATTTCTGCGGGCGCGAATGATCTTGGATAGCGCGTCCGCAATTTCCTCCGGCGAGCCATCGTCAAGATAGGTCGCGAGGTAGTGCGCCGCGAACTCGGGGTCTTCGAGTTGCCCAGCGAGAAAATCCCGATGCGATAGGTTGTTCATCCGATTCGTTGTTTGAATTCCTTCCAAAGTGCTTTGGCCAGCGGAATAGTTCGTCCTTGTCCGGACTTATCGCTGCCGGTGAGTACAATCAAAGCGTCACCCCAAATGCCCCCATAAATTCGGAGCCCTTGTCCCTCGTGACTTCGAAACTCCAGAACGCCTTCACCGACCGGCTTATAATCGCCGAGCAACCCTCGCTCGATTCGGTCCAACCGCTTTTGAACAACCGCTCGCGCGGGATACGCGAGCGATAGCATCCACGCCTCCGCCGGACACGAGGCATCGGGGCGCCGGTAATATTCAACAAGCCGGATTTGCGGTTCCAAAATCCTTCACTACAAAGTTCACAACTATCAACGGCGCGCACTTCGGCTAAAGTTCACGCTTGGCTCCAAGCGGTGCCTGGGAATGCGCGGCTTGCGGGGCGGGCCATAGCGGCGCCGTTGCTTGCGGGCGGCGCTTCGGGGGCGCTGGCCGCGCAGCGGCGGGAGTAATTTCGCCCCGGGCTTCCGTTTTGTGAGGAATGCGGCCGGAGACATTCCTTCTTCTCAACGTGGCGTTAGCGTTCTACAATGTGGGAACGATATGGGCGCACGAAGTGGATATTTTCCGAACGTGGAAACTGTTGGATCCCGCTACGTTCCTGCGGGTCCAGACCGCGCATTGGAAAAAGCTCCCGTTCTGGGTCTTCGCGCCGGTCGGGCTCTCGCTGCTGGGCACGGTTGCGTTACTGTGGTACCGGCCCGCCGGAATTCCGGCGGGGTGGATTTGGCTCGTTATCGGGGTGGAACTTCTTTCGCATGTTCTCACCGCGATGCTCTGGGGTCCGTGGCAGGCGAAACTCTCGAAGGATGCCCGCGGTGGTGAAAGCCCCTACTTGCAAAGCATATTGCGCACCCACTGGCTTCGAACGGCGCTCATCACATGTTATGCACTTAGCCTGCTCATCATCGCGATAGGTAGCTATCCACACCCATGAACTTCACGGCACTTATTCTGCTCCTGTTATCCACGTTCGCTCCGCGTTCCCCGGAGCCGGAGCTTCACCTTTTGGTTACAAATATACAGCGCGGGAAAGGCAGTATCTCCGTTGCGGTGTTTCAGGATCAGGAACATTTTTTCAAGGTGCCGCTCGTCTCCAAAACCGTTCGAGCGACCGCCGACTCGCTATCGTTCTCCGTTCCGCTCGCGCCGGGAACCTACGCCGTCGCGGTGTATCAGGATCTGAACGACAACGGCAAGCTCGATCGCGGTTGGTTCGGTATTCCCACCGAGCCGTATGGCCTGAGCCTCAACTATCGCCCAACGTTTTCCAAACCGACTTTCGACGACTGCAAATTTGCGTTCTCGAAACCGCTGTGGATGACGATCTATCTTAAATAAACGCACCGGAGCAAATTGCCGCGCGCCCGGCAACGGCACGGAGCCAAAACTGGGGCAAGCAAAAGTTCCGGGGGCCGGAGGGTTCGGAACTAATTCACCATCGAAAACGCGGGCGTCGAATTCGTGATTTTTTTAATCTTGTTGGACTTATCGACCTGAACAATAATGGGCCGGTGATACCGGAGTTCCTCGGCATCCTCGTACTCCCCGTAGGTGATAATGATAATTTCATCGCCAATAGCGCCTTTTCTGGCGGCTGCGCCATTCAGGCAGACGACCCCGGAACCGGCCGGGCCTTCAATCAAATACGTCTCGAAGCGCTCGCCATTATTGTTGTTGACAATGGCCACTTTTTCGCAGGGCAGCATATCGGCCGCACGCATCAGGTCGGCATCGAGCGTGAGCGAACCTTCATAGTAAAGTTCCGCCTGCGTGATCGTTGCACGATGGATTTTCGATTTGAATAATGTGCGCTTCATGGAATTAGTATCCTCAGAGCGGGAGGTTGTCTATGAGCCGTGTGGTCCCTAATATTGCTGCAATAATGATGGTAATTGGCTCCTCATTGCCCTCAAACGAGGCGGCCGGACGAAATGTTTCGGCACCCACAACGTCGAGGTAGTCCAGGATTCCGTGGGGTGCCAGCTTATGAAATTCCTCGATTCCAGCCGCAATTGCGGCAGGCGCGGAATGCCCTTTCTGAATTAAATCGCGTACTAAAACCAGCGTTTTCGAAAGGACAGCAGCCTCTTTTCTTTCGGCCTGGCTCAGATACCTATTTCGAGAACTGAGCGCCAGACCATCGTTCTCCCGAACGGTTGGAACGACCTCGACCTCGATAGGAAATGCAAGGTCGTGGATCAGCTTCTTCACGACTGCGACCTGCTGAGCGTCCTTCTGCCCAAAATAGACCGACTGGGGCTGTACGATATTGAAGAGAATGGAAACCACGGTCGCAACGCCATCGAAATGGCCCGGTCGGCGGGCGCCTTCGTACAGTGTCGCGATGGGGCCGGCATGAATGGAAAAGGAGTGTCCGGGTGGATAGATCTGATCGGCCGTGGGCGCAAAGAGGAACTCGACATCTTCATCGATGAGAAGCCCAGCATCCGATTCCAGCGTGCGAGGATACCGGTCGAAATCCTCGGAAGGACCGAATTGCGTGGGGTTAACGAAGATGCTGACAACCGTTCTGTCGGCATGTTGTTTCGAGCAGCGGACAAGGGAGAGGTGTCCTTCGTGGAGTGCGCCCATCGTTGGCACAAAGCCGATGTGTTTGCCTTGTTCGCGCTGGAGCGCGAGCGCGCTGCGAAGTTCGTTAGAAGTGGTGATGGTGCGCATGTTACAATATTCTCTTCCCCATACTGCTGGCAATGAGTCCCGCCGCAAATTCGGCACTTGCATTCCGGACATCGAGGATCGGATTGACCTCGGCCACTTCCATCGAGTGCATGTAACCGGTGTCCGCAATCACTTCCATGATGAGATGGGCTTCGCGGTATGTGAGCCCACCCGGAACCGGTGTGCCAACGCCGCTGGCAACCATGGGATCAACGACATCGAGATCGAAGCTCACATGTAAGTGGTCCACTTCTTTTCGAAGGGAGGCTACGGCTTTTGTAATTAAAGAGTACACGCCGTGCTTATCGAGATCGGTCATGGTATGTGCCTCGATCTTGAGCTTTCGAATGAGTGCGCGTTCGCCGGGATCGACGGAACGAAGTCCTATGTAGATCAGCCGGTCCGGAGTTAATTTCGGTTCGGGACCGCCAATGCTCGTCAGCATCGGCGCTCCCAATCCAAGCGCGACCGCTACCGGCATACCGTGGATATTCCCGCTGGGGGAGGAGTCCGGCGTATTGATGTCCGCATGAGCATCGATCCAGATGACGCCGAGCCGCTTATTCCGTTTTCTGCAGTAGGCATCGATTCCAGTGATCGTCCCAATCGCCATCGAGTGGTCGCCGCCGAGTACGAGGGGGAATTCGCCGCCATCTAAGGCCGATTCTACTTCCATCGCAAGCCGCGTGCAGGCGCTGGCGATCTCGGGCAGGTAGGGTAGCTTAATGTCCTCGATCTCCTGCACTTCGGCGGTGCGAATGTCGATATCTCCGGCATCGATCACGTGATAGCCGAGTGCCCGGAGCTTGGCGCTAACTCCGGCAATGCGGATTGCCGAGGGTCCCATATCCACTCCGCGGCGCCCGGCGCCTAAGTCCATTGGGAACCCAATGAGGCGAACGGAACCGGGATTACGCGAAGGATCGCTCGTTCGCTTCGGATTGGATGGATTCACAGGGGCGTTTCCGTTTAAAGGTGATGGTGGGAAATTCGAAAAGGATTAGGTGTAAACAATCAGCGTAATCCATCCACTCCGCGTAATCCCGGTTCTGGTTGGAGGTGCTTTAACACATTGGCAATGGTCGCTTTGAGATCTTTTCGATGAACGATGATGTCGATAAACCCATGTTCCTGCACGAATTCGGAGCGTTGGAAACCGGTGGGAAGTTTCTTGCGAATCGTTTGCTCCACAACGCGGGGGCCGGCGAACGCAATCAGCGCCTTCGGCTCCGCGATGTTGATGTCCCCAAGCATAGCATAGCTTGCAGTAACGCCACCGGTTGTAGGATCGGTAAGCACGGAGATATAGGGGAGACCCGCTTCCGCAAACTGCGCAAGCTTAGCGCTGGTCTTCGCCAATTGCATGAGAGAAATCGCCGCTTCCTGCATGCGCGCGCCACCGGAACTCGAAACCATGATGAAGGGTACGCGGTCGTTCATAGCACGATCGATGGCACGGGCGAATTTTTCGCCAACGACCGATCCCATCGAGCCGCCGACGTAATTGAAGTCCATTACGCCTATTGCCACGGGCTGAGCGTCGAGATGGCCGAGTCCCACGCGGATTGCTTCCGTCAAGTGCGTTTTCCGCTCGGCTTCGGCGATGCGTACACGGTAGGGTTTGGAATCGACGAATTCCAGGGGATCGGCAGGCCGAAGCTCGGCTGCGATTTCTTCTTCAAGTCCATTATCCAGCAGAATTCGGAAATATTCGCGGCTCCCGATTCGAAAGTGCTTACCGCAATGCGGGCAGGTGTAAAGGTTTTCTTCGATCGCCTTTTTATACAGCATCTGTTTGCACTCGGAGCATTTTGCCCAAACCCCGTCCGGTATCTCCCGATTTGGAGCTGCACCCGTTGTAGCAGCAACACTGCCTTCGACTGGCCGCTTCTCGATATTCTCCTTCGATCTTGTAAACCAAGCCATGTTTCTGAAACGAAAATTTTGCGATTCCGGTGCAGCCAATGTTTAGGCTATACCAGTGAATTCAAAAAGATCGTTGCAGATGAACCCCTCGTTATGGATGGAAATTTGAATACGATGTGTTAGGGTAGCATGGCTGATCTTAAAGAGCACGAATTTGCATCGCCGCTGAGGTCCAGGGTATTAGTGGGATCTATCATTCTGGTGTTCCTCGGCTTTGTCGTGCGCTTTGTACAGCTTCAGATCATTGAAGGGCCCGCTCTTTCCGGTGCCGCCATCGCTCAGGGTCTTAAAAAAGTCGAACAAATTCCCGTCCGTGGCACGATCTACGATCGGTTCGGGCGCGTGGTTGCCGCCAGTGTTCCCTCGTTTAGCATCGCAATTACCCGGCAGGATTTCGATCCGTATCGGAAGCAAACTATGCCGTTAATTGCGCAGATCCTTGGAGTTGACACAAGCTACGTTATCCAAAAGATTAGTCAGGGTGGCTTTTATACTCGATTTCAGCCCATTAAAGTCTGGAGCGATGCGGATCCACGTATTATCGCAGAGGTGGAGGAAAATCACGATAAGCTTCCCGGGGTCGATGTCATTACCGAATCCAAACGAGAGTATGTGGCCCCCGTGCGGGCTTCGCATCTCCTGGGCTACATGAAGGAGATTTCTCCCCAGAAGCTGGACGCGCTCGATACGACAGCCGATAGCGATTATTATCATCCTGGCGATATTGTGGGGACCACCGGAATCGAAGCGACCTACGAAAAGGAGTTGCGCGGAGTAAAAGGTTACGACTTTATCGCGGTCGATGCCAAGGGGCAACGGGAAGCACGCCTGAACCAGGGTATTACCGATGTTCCCAGCGTGGATGGCGAGCCGATTCAGCTCGGAATGGACATCGATCTCCAGGAATATGCTGAG
>JAKAIL010000133.1 GCA_021825235.1 Bacteroidota bacterium
TGCCATCCTGAACTATCGATTCCGAAAAACAGAAGAAGACTTTTTCTACGGCCAGCTCTCGCCTCAAATGCTTGCGACGTATTTCATTTCGGCGTCTTTCGGACTTATGTATGCCGACGGCCTGGGCTATGTCCTCGTTATCATGATGGTCGCCTTCCAGCACCAGGCCTATAATATATTAGGAACTTCCGATTTGCGCCGGATTGCGTTTTGGCGGTCCATCCGCGCTGGATCTCTTGTCTATCAAACGCCCCTTGGCGATCGCATCCGCCAGATTCTTTCCGCTCGATTCCGGAAGCCAGAGTATTCCGCGCTGAACGAAGTGGCTTAAGCTCTCCACCTACTGTCTGCGCCTCACCCTACGAATGCTCGGACTTCCGCCGAGGATCAGCATGGCAATCGCGGCAAGGCTAATCCAAAGGCCGATACGATACGAGAGTGGCCGGAACTGCATGTAAATGCGATGTTGCCCGGGCGGCAGGAGCACTGCTCGCATTGCATAATTCGAACGAAGGACTGGAGTGCTGTGCCCATCAACCCTTGCATACCAGCCCGGATAATACGTATCCGTCAGGATGAGGTAAGCGCTATCTTCGCTTGAGGTTACAAAAGAGAGTTCGTTCTCATCCACACGGGTGATCACCGCTGTGTCTTGAGTTGAAGCATTTGCATGTAGCGGTATTGCACTTTCATCCAAAGTAAAATAGGCGGCAGGCCACGCTAACTGGTTATTCGTCAGGCGGCGCAGGACATCGGAGTCATTCCTGCAAATAATTGCAGTGTGCGCCAAATACGCTCGTGGAAAGGTCCATGGACTTTTATAAATCCAAAGCGAATTGGAGTCTTCAAGTTCGAGCGAATCGAACGGTAGTGGTTTTACGCGCGCAAGTGTACCGATAGTGAACTTACCGAGGAACTGTGGCGAAACAAGGCCGCTATCGCGCCAATGGCCAAGGGCTGTATAAATATACAGGCAGCGTGGAATCTCACTTACATATCCGGTCGCTTCCGGTATTTTATAGATCATATTTTCGTTATTCATAAAGGCGAATTGCTTCGACGAATCGACTTCGCGGTAAATGTAGGCTCTCGAAGTTCGGGTGGCTGCCTGGAGCAGCTTTGTTTCGGTTGTGGAAGGATAGATGGGATATACCGAAGGACTGTTGAACGGGAACCACGTCCGTGCAAAATAAAAGAGTTGTACTGCTGTGATTATCCAAATGGCCATGATACTATTGCGGGCTCCCAGACGTTTTCGCCCTGTAAGTATTCCGAGTGCGAGTAGGGAAGTCACGATTCCGAAGAGGATTTCCGGACGTGTAAGCCGCCAGTAATCCAGCGCTTCTATGAAGCGCTTCGCTACCCAAACAGGATTGCCTTCGGAGAAGACCGCATGTTGAAGTCGCGGAAGTAGGTGAAGCCGTGCATAGGCCTCCATTTCTGGAAGCTTGAGGATTCGAACAATGGAGAAGATTGCCAGTCCTATGACAATCAGAAAAATTGCGCCTGCGGAGCCCATTGTCCATCGGCGAATACTGTTGTTCCATGCCTCGCCCGATAAGATTGCTTCGAGTCCCAGTGCCCCGGCAGCACACGCGCCTAAAATAAAGACACTGAAGAAACGGTGGTAAAGATAGTGGAAGAGCGGAGTCGCAACGGGAAGCCCAAAGCCCACAATCATCAGAATCACGAATGGCCGTACTTCGGGAGATCGCTTCCACAATGCGAAACTTGCCCAGAGTGCAAGGAGTAGCGGAAGAAATCCAATAGCACCCTGGAAATCCTGCGTATAAACGCCAATGGCTTGATCGAATGTCACGCCGCGAATCGTTCCTGCGAGCTGGGGAATGAAGAACGTGAGGGCCAGCCCGATACTTTCGAGGCGTTGAAGCGGGGAATAGGAGTTCAGAAGGCTGGTCGAAAAGAACGCTCCGTGCTCCATCGTCTCGTGGAATAGCTCGATCGCCGGCAACAGAAAAGGTGCACTTAATGCAATCGCAAAACCAAAGACAGCGACCAGAGGCTTTACTAACACTCCCCAAGGCCTTTTGCCATTTAATTTCCAAACACAGGCCCAATAACATGCCGTTACGAAACTCAGGAACCCAATCGTTTGCAGATTGCCCGCGAAAAACCCCAGTGCTAATGCTATTGTAGCTCCCGCAAGATGCGCAAACTTTGGCTGGTGGCTATACTTATGAAGAAAGAGCAGGATGAATGGCGCGAACGAAAAAGAGGCTGGAATGAAATGCGCCAGGAGTTGCGTCATAAACAGCGCATTGAGCATATACGCCGTGGCGAAGATGCGTGCAATGCCAGCGCGCACTTTATACTCGCGGAGCAGGGCATACATTCCGAAACCCGCGACCAGCAACGGAAGGAGCAGAATGAGCGGGAATGCAATGCGGAATGGAAGGAACAGCACAAAATTGTACGTCCACATTCCTTCCAGATACTGTGGGTAACCATTTAAAATATAAGGGTTCCAGAATGCGAAGTGACCGTGTCCGTAGGCAAGTTTCGTAAAGTATTTGAGCGGGTAAAACTGGAGGTAACCATCCGTGATGAGGGAATTATAGGCGTGTTCGGGACCAAAATAATGCGAGAAGGGGAGCGTCATCGTGTCGATGAGGTCCGAGGGGAGGATGGTCCGTACCTGAAAGATCATCGGGAAGAAGGTAACCGCAAGCATTCCGGCAAGGAGCGCGAGCGTGACTGTGTATTCCCGAACGGCGCGAGTCATTGGCCGAAGATACTTCGCCACGGCCAGTTAAGTTCATTTTGGCGAGGAGGAATCCTCCGATTTGAGAAAATTGTAAATTCCAGCTACGTATGCCGCATCGACACTTGGTATTTGCATGTGGCCGGCCCCGGCAACAATCCAGAGCGTCTTCATTTTGGAAGGACACTTAAGATACATGTCGCAAATATCCTGCGAGGAAATTTGTTCCTCCAGTTCCCCGTGCAAAATCATAATGGGGCAGGCGAGGTGCTGGATGGTTGCAAGCGGTTCGAGGAGTTTCGACGTTATAATGTGGAGTCTTCGCGAACTTCGTTCCCGCTTATATTCGGCATTGTAATACGTAGCGATTGCCGATTGCGTGACATACTGCGATTCTGCGATGACGCCGCCCACTCCACCAAACTCCGAAGCGACCGTGATAGCGAGGCCCGCGCCCATGGAGGCGCCATAAAGAATGATATTGGAGGAATCCGGTTCAATTTTCTCATGTGCATATTGCACAACAGAGTGCAAGTCCTCCGCAAAGGCGGGCAGAGCGATGGCGTCGGTATCGATGGCGGTAGTATCGCTTGTGCCGAAGCCGCGATAATCGAAAAGGAGCACATCAACGCCCAGATTTGCCGTGAATGCCTGCGCATAGCCAAGTCCGTAACCCATATTCCCCGCATCGGGACCGGCAATGATAATGAGCTGGTCCGATTTCTTTTCCGCGGCATGGCACAACCACGCCGTAAGCCGCTTGCCATTCGTTGAAGGGATGTTGAGGCTATCGTATTTAATGCCGAGCGAGGCGGGAGTTTTGGCGTATTCGCGGGTCGGCTTAATGGCATAGGCATATCCGCTAAACAGCATGAGGATAGCGACGGCGAGAGCGGCGAAAGGTCGTGGTAATGGTCCCATTGACGTGAGATTCTTTAGTGATTGGAGTCCTGGTGTCTCTCGAACCATTCCCTCACAATATGGTTTCAATGAAAACGAATGAACACTTCTCGATCACGCTACCGAACGCGAGTTAGGAGAGTCACCCGCAGTGCTGTGCATCCGCGACGAAGTACTTCTCTGCCCAGGCCATCGGAGTTCCGGAAACTTCCGAAGGCCGAGCAGGACCGATTATTCCGCGAGCAGGCTGCACTGGCTGCGGAAATGTACTTGGAAAACCCCGGCCTGCTGGTTTCAGAAAGCGAACCGATCCACCGATATTGATTCCTATCGATCCCGCCGAAGGCGAAATTTGGCAGGTGCAGTTTAGTCCTCAAGAAGGAGCTGAATTGCGCGAAGAACATCCCGCCGTGGTTATAAGCCGTTCCGATGTAGGCCGTTTACCTCTCCGAATGGTAGTTCCAATTACCGATGCTCCCCGTCCACATCTATGGTTAGTACCACTTCGTCCTACTCTTAAGAACGGCTTAACAAAATCGTGCTTCGCTGACTGTTTTCAATGCAAGTCGGTGAGTTTAACGCGATTTTTGCGTAAGCGCGGAGAAGTTTCAAAAGCGGAACTGAACGAAATTCGTCAGGGTGTGGCTCTGTGTATTGGGCTTTGATTGTTGAATAGTACTATTATCCCATTTTTTTTCCCGAAACTCTTCCATCCCCCATCCGGTTATACGCCCCGCTTGCAGAAAAAAGCCTCGAAAATGCGTAAAAAAACATGCATTTTGGGCTTTGGTAGCCGTGACTTTCAAGTCACGGCGGATTGCGAGAACGATTCTCGCCGTGATTTGAAAATCACGGCTACGAATCCGGATCATTGATAACCATTCGCCTCTGCGACCAGTAGAGCGCTATGAACAAACGTCCGCCTGTGGCGGATATGTGTTCCACGGCGGCCCAAGACGGCAACACCGCAGGACCCCATTCCGAGCGCTTAGCAAGCGGATGAATGATCGCTGGCCAGACGAGGACGTCTGGCCAAACAGCAGGCGGGGACGCCTGCTCCACGCGAGTATCAATAGTCAAAAGTTTTATGTCATCCTGAGCGGAGAAAATTTCGCGCAAGTATCGGCAACGATACGGCGGAATTTTCCGAAGTCGAAGGATCTTCGTGGGGAACCCAAAGATTCCTCGACTCCGCAAACAAACGCTTCGCCTTTGTTTGCTTCGCTCGGAATGACAACACGGAAAGTTTCTTAGGAATCTTCATTTAAGAACAATGGCAAAAGCAAAATACGAACGTACTAAGCCGCACGTGAACATCGGCACGATTGGTCACGTCGATCACGGCAAGACCACGCTAACGGCCGCCATTACGATGGCGCTGGCCAAGAAAATGCCGGGCACGGAAGTGCGCACCTTCGATTCCATCGATAACGCGCCCGAAGAGCGCGCGCGTGGAATCACAATTGCTACGGCACACGTCGAGTATGAGACGGCTAACCGTCACTACGCGCACGTGGACTGCCCTGGCCACGCCGATTATGTGAAGAACATGATCACCGGTGCTGCGCAGATGGACGGCGCTATCCTCGTCGTTGCTGCCACCGATGGTCCAATGCCGCAGACCCGCGAGCACATCCTGCTTGCGCGCCAGGTCGGTGTGCCGCGTATTATCGTATTTATGAACAAGGTCGATGCGGCCGATCCCGAACTTTTGGAGCTTGTTGAACTCGAAATTCGCGAGCTGCTCAGCAAGTATGAGTTCCCGGGCGACGAGATCCCGATCATTCCGGGTTCCGCGCTTAATGCGCTCAATGCCGGCGCCGATCCGAGCGTGAAGCCGGACGATCCGCGCCTCGAGTGCATCTACAAGCTGATGGACGCCGTCGATTCATACATCCCGACGCCCGTCCGCGATGTTGATAAACCGTTCCTCATGTCGGTCGAAGACGTGTTCTCGATCACCGGCCGTGGCACGGTGGGAACCGGACGTATCGAGCGCGGTAAAGTTCACGTTGGCGATACCGTCGAAATCATCGGCCTTGGCCAACACAAGAGCACGGTCGTGACCGGTGTGGAAATGTTCCGCAAGGAAATGGACGAAGGCCAGGCGGGCGATAACGTCGGTCTGCTTCTCCGTGGCGTGGAAAAAACCGATCTGGAGCGCGGTCAGGTTATCGCGAAGCCGGGTTCCATCACGCCACACACGAACTTCGAGGCCAAGGTTTATGTGCTTTCGAAGGAAGAGGGTGGACGCCATACGCCGTTCTTCAATGGTTATCGTCCGCAGTTCTACTTCCGCACGACGGACGTAACGGGCGTAGCCTCGCTGCCGGAAGGCGTCGAGATGGTGATGCCGGGAGATAGCGTCCAAATGAAGGTGGAACTTATCAGCCCGATCGCCATGGAAGAAGGACTCCGCTTCGCTATCCGCGAAGGTGGCCGCACGGTCGGTGCAGGAGTCGTTGACAAGATTACGAAGTAATTAGGAACGTCCGAATCTCACAAGGGTTCGGACGCTTTTCGTTTTGGTACCGAGTACCGAGTACTGAGTGCCGAGTTGAACTCGGAGTATTTGGAAACTTTTCAGGACGCGGTCCTCGGTACCCGGTACTCAGTACTCGGTACATGCAAAAAATTCGAATCAAACTGAAATCGTACGATCATAACCTGATCGACAAGAGCGCGGAGAAGATCATCCGGACGGTGAAGCCGACCGGATGCGTGGTGAGTGGGCCAATTCCGCTGCCGACCAAGAAATCCATCTTCACGGTAAACCGCTCGCCGCACGTGGATAAAAAAAGCCGCGAGCAGTTCGAGATCCGCGCCCACAAGCGCCTGATCGATATTTTGAATTCGAACAGCCGGACGGTGGACTCGCTGATGAAGCTGGAGCTTCCGGCGGGCGTAGAAGTAGAAATTAAGGTCTGACGAGGGATAGGGTATAGGGTGTAGGGTAAAGCTCCTCGCCGTGTACCGGCCTTCAAAGACGGATAGAAAGTGAACGCGACGGGTGGGAGAAAGGATTTAGTGCGAACACTATACCCTAAACCCTATACCCTATACCCTCAGCAACAATGAGCGCACTATTAGGAAAAAAAGTTGGCATGACCGGCATTTTTGACGCACAGGGACAGTACGTCCCTGTGACGGTCATTCAGGCTGGTCCATGCTTCGTGACGCAGGTCAAGACGAAGGACAAGGACGGCTACGACGCCGTGCAGCTTGGCTTCGAGGAATCCGCAGAGAGAAAGCTGACGAAGCCCGTCAAGGGTCATTTTGCTAAAAGCGGAGTGACGCCGAAGCGGTATCTGCATGAGTTCCGTACCTTCGGCGCGGAACAGATGGCGGATCTTACGCCGGGCAAAGCGATTAACGCCTCGGATTTATTTCACGAAGGCGATACGGTACACGTCTCTTCGACTTCGAAGGGCCGCGGGTTCCAGGGCGTCGTCAAACGCCACCATTTCGGTGGTATCGGCCAGCAGACGCACGGGCAATCGGATCGGCAGCGCGCACCGGGATCGATCGGAGCGTCGAGCTATCCCTCGCGCGTATTCAAAGGCCAGCGCATGGGCGGACGTATGGGAGGCAAACGTATAACAACGCGTAACCTGCGCGTGGTAAAGATATTGCCCGAACAAAACCTGGTATTAGTAAGCGGTTCCTTCGCCGGCGCGAAGAATCAAGTAGTGGAAATAGTGAAAGCGTAATCAGAACCTTGATTTTAAGAGATTAAAACGATTATTTAGATTCTGATTAGCAAGATTTTTATGAATCGAGAACTGTGAGAAGAGACGATTTGTGATCATATCTCATGAATCTCAGAAATCTCATAAAATCAAGGTTCAGACATTATGGAAATCGAAATTTTAAGCAAAGCGGGAACGGGAACCGGGCGTAAAGCAACGCTCCCGGACGATATTTTCGCGATCGAACCGCATGAGCATGCCATGTGGCTTGCCATCGAGACATACCTCGCCAATCAGCGGCAGGGCACGCATAGCACGCTGCCGCGCAGCGAAGTTTCTGGCTCGACGAAAAAGCTCTTTCGCCAGAAGGGAACCGGCCGCGCGCGGCAGGGATCGATTAAGAGCGGACTTCATCCGGGTGGCGCGACGATGCACGGTCCGCAGCCACATAAGTACACGAAGTCGCTGCCTCGCAAAGTAAAGCAGCTCGCTCGCAAGAGTGCGCTTTCGGAGAAGGTGAAGAACGATGCGTTCGTCGTCGTCGAGGATTTGAATTTCGATACGCCGCGCACCAAGCAGGTGCAGGAAGTTTTGAACGCGCTGAATTTGAACAAGAAACAGGCGCTCCTGCTCACGGCCCGTGATAACGATATTATTTATCGCAGTGGCCGGAACATTCCGACGCTGAGCATTCAGTCGGCGGACAAGGCTTCGATGTACGATATCTGGAAGTCGCGCGCGATCATTGCCGAAGAATCAGCGATCAAAGTGATCGAACAAAGTTTTGCAGGTGCGGCGCAGGAAAAGCCGGAAGTGGAACATATTACAGTACCGGCATAAGGAGACGAAATGGCACGAGAAGTTTTGAAACGACCGCTCCTTACGGAGAAAGCGACCCTGCAGGCCGAGAAGGGAATTTATCACTTCGAGGTTTCGCCGGAGACCAATAAGATCGAGGTTGCCGATGCCATCCATCACCGTTTCGGGGTGGATGTAAAGAGCGTTCGTATCGCCTGGCAAAAGTCGAAACATAAAACACAGTTCACGCGCAAGGGCGCGCGATATGGTGTTAAGACTGGATTCAAGAAGGCAATCGTGCATCTTAAGGCCGGCAATACCATTGACGTTTTCGCACCCATCGAGACGAAGGAGAAAGGCGCGCTCTAATGGCTATCAGGAATTTAAAACCGAGAACACCGGCCACGAGGTACTATTCGATCTCGACATTCGACGAGCTTACGAAGACCACGCCGGAAAAATCGCTGCTGGAACCTTTGCGTAAATCCGGTGGCCGTGGAAATACCGGTCGTGTGACCTCGCGCCACCGTGGCGGCGGGCACAAGCGCATGTATCGCGTCATCGACTTCAAGCGCGATAAGGTCGGCGTCGAAGGCAAGATTGCTTCGATCGAGTACGATCCGAACCGCAATGGCCGCATAGCGCTCGTGCAATATACCGATGGCGAAAAGCGCTACATCATTGCGCCGGAAGGCCTGGCGGTGGGTGGAACGATTACCTCCGGCCCGGATTCGGAAATTAATGTCGGCAATACGCTGCCGCTCAAGAATATGCCGCTTGGAACCTTCGTGCATAATGTTGAGCTACGCGCTGGCCGTGGTGGGCAGATCGCCCGCTCGGCCGGTAATGCCTGCCAGGTAATGGCAAAGGAAGGGGATTTTGCGACCCTTAAAATGCCATCCGGTGAAACGCGAAAAGTTCACCTCACGTGCAATGCGACGATTGGCCAGGTGGGAAATTCCGACTACTTCAACATTAGCTGGGGTAAAGCCGGACGCTCGCGGTGGCTGGGTATTCGTCCGCAAACGCGCGGTATGGCGATGAATCCCGTGGACCATCCGATGGGCGGCGGAGAAGGGAAGTCGAAATCGGGCGGTGGACGCAAGCACCCGAAATCTCCGTGGGGACAGCTTGCCAAGGGCCTCAAGACCCGCCGGCATAAGAACGCATCGAATCAGTACATCGTTAAGCGCCGCTCCAAATAAGAAAGTATGTCACGTTCGCTAAAAAAAGGACCGTTTATCGACGAGAAGCTGCTCCAGAAAGTGGAAGCGCTCAATGCTTCGCGTCAAAAGAAAGTGATCAAGACGTGGGCACGCGCGAGCACGATTTCGCCGGAGTTCGTCGGGCATACGCTCACGGTTCACAATGGCAATAAGTTTATTCCGGTCTATATTACGGAGAATATGGTCGGTCACAAGCTCGGGGAATTCGCGCCGACGCGCCAGTTCCGCGGGCACTCCGGAACAAAGACCGAGGCAGCAACGAAACCGGCGGAATAGTTAGGATTGTACGATGGCAAAGCAAGCACATGCGATAAAACGCGGCATTCAGAGTTCGCCGCTCAAGATGAGGATCGTGCTCGACACGATCCGCGGTAAGCGGGTTCCCGAAGCACTCTCGATCCTGCACTTCACGCCGAACCACGCATCTATTGTTGCGGAAAAAACGCTCCGAAGCGCCATCGCAAATTTTCAGATGGACCCGGAGAATGCACGCTTCGACGTGGAAGATCTCTACGTCCGCGAGTGCCAGGCCGATGGCGGCCCGGTCTTGAAGCGCATCCTTCCGGCGCCTATGGGCCGTGCGTTCCGCGTGCGGAAGCGTTCGAACCATTTAACGATCGTGGTCGGTGACGAACCGATGAAAGGTTCCGCACCGAAGAATCGAAAGAAATCGGTTGCCTCGCCTCGGGTGCGGCAGCCAAAAGCGGAAGAGACCACGGCGGACGTTTCCGCGGTGGAAACTCCAGAAAATCAACCAGTAAGCGAATAGCAAGGAAATCGTTTGGGACAAAAAACTAATCCGGTCGGATTCCGAGTAGCGGTGACGCGTCCGTGGGATGCGCGCTGGTATGATGACAAGAATTTTGCGCAGAAGCTCGAAGAGGATAACCTCATCCGCGCCTACGTGAAAAACCGCCTGAAGCGCGCGGGACTCTCGAAGCTTACGCTCGACCGGACGACTAAGCGCGTCGTGCTTACGATTCACACATCGCGACCGGGTGTTGTGATCGGGAAGAGCGGGAAGGAAATTGCGCAGCTCGAAGAAGAGCTGAAGAATATTACCGGTGGTAAGGAAGTAAAAATTCTTATCAACGAAGTGAAGCGTCCGGAAACGGATGCCCAGCTTATTGGCGATCAGATCGCACAGCAGCTCGAAGGGCGGATTTCGTTCCGTCGCGCAATGAAGGGCGCCATTTCTTCTGCGATGCGCGCCGGTGCGGAAGGCGTTCGTATTATGTGCTCCGGCCGCTTGGGCGGGGCGGAAATTGCGCGCACCGAGCAGTACAAGGAGGGAAGGATTCCTTTGCACACGCTCCGCGCGGATATTGATTTTGCGCGTAGCACCGCGAATACCATTTATGGGACGATCGGTGTGAAGGTGTGGGTCTGCCACGGTGATATTATAGGGCAGACGCCCCTTCAAGCTGCAGCCGATGTGGCCGTCAACGGAGTCGAACAGAAGGACAAACGGCCGATCGTTTCCGCAGCCGGTGGGGAAGGCCGCCGGCGTGGTGGACGTGGTCGTGGTGGCCGTGACCGAGGCGAGCGCGGAAGCGAGCGTGGCGGCGAAGGCCGCGAACGCCGCTCCGAAGGCGCGGCCGGTGAAGGCTCCGGCGAAATGCCGAAGCTTCGACGCCGGGTTCCGAACACGGAATCGGCGGGTGCATAAGAGAAGAGTTTAGAATTAGTTATTACGAGAAGAAATGCTTCTTCCAAAGAGAGTAAAATACCGCAAAGCACAACGCGGAAAGGTCAAAGGGAACGAGACCCGCGGTACGCAGGTCGCGTTTGGTTCCTTCGGCCTTAAGGCACTCGAAGCCGGCTGGATTACCAGCCGCCAGATCGAGGCTGTCCGCGTCACGCTTTCGCGCACAATGAAGCGCGATGGAAAAATCTGGATTCGGATTTTCCCGGACAAGCCTGTAACGAAAAAGCCTGCCGAAACTCGTATGGGTTCCGGTAAAGGATCGCCCGAGTTTTGGGTCTCGGTTGTAAAGAGAT
>JAKAIL010000134.1 GCA_021825235.1 Bacteroidota bacterium
AGAGCACGCGGTCCATTACGCGGATGAGCGGATTGATGTCGTGGGCCACGAAGAGGACGGTGGCACCGGTCTCGTGCTGAATGTGGTGAACGGTATCGATCATTCGTGCTTGATGTTTGGGGTCTAAGCTGATGAGCGGTTCATCGAGAATAAGGAGCTTTGGGTTACCGACGAGCGCCTGCGCCAGCATGATGCGCTGTTTCTCGCCGCCGGAAAGTTGCGCGAACGGGCGGTCCGCGTATTCCTCCGCTCCTGCGAGCGCCAATACGCGATCGACTTCATTGAGGCTTTCTCCGGCTTGGCCAGCGCTTAGCCGGCGCTTGCGAGATGAGAAGAAGGGGGGCACTCCCCAGTGGGTTCCACCCACGGTTGCGGCGACGAGCGCTCGTGCGCTCAGGGCCACATTTTCGAAGAGCGCACGGACCTGCGGCATGTAGCCGATGAGTTCGTTGGCTCGCCCCGGAGGCTTCCCAAACAGTGTTACCTCTCCGGCGGATGGTGGAATGAGGCCCAGCAGGCAGCGCATCAGCGTGGACTTTCCGGCGCCGTTTGGGCCGAAGACGCCGATAAACTGATTCGCATTAATATCTGCGGTAATGCCGTGCAGAATCTCTCGTCCGCCTAGCCGGACGCCCACGTCTTGCAAGTGAATAACAGGTGTCACGAGTTGGTGTTCAGCGCGTTTTCGATTGCGGTGAGTTCCGTTAGCATCCAATCGGCGTAACTTTTCGAGTTGGGCGGCTCGGTTTCTGTCACGCCCACAATGGGAATTCCGTTTTGCTGAGCGATTGCCTTCATTCGTTCACTGGCGGGGCTGGTTACCTGGGTGTTATAGAGGAGCAGCTTCACGCTCTGCGAGCGGAGGCTTCGTTCGAACTCGGCCGTTGCCTCGAAGCTGGGTTCCGTTCCATTCAGAACCGCACGCTGGAACGGTATGTTCTCATTCGTGAGACCCAGTGCCGAAACCATGTACTCGAACACGGGTTCCGTAGCGGTTACCGGCACTCCGGAATACTTCGATTTAATCTCCGCCATCTTCGCTTCGATGGTGTCCATTTGCCTTTGGAACTTTGCGAGGTTGTTCGGCTGCTTCAAGATGACCGAAAGCTTCGTGGCAAGCGCAAGCATCGCCATAGGATCACAGGAAATGTGGGGGTTCATCCCAGCGGATGCACGGATTAAATCCGAGACGCATATCACGGTGCGGTTTGGATTGGCATCGACATCGAGGAGCTTCTTCATCCACTCATCGTACCCAAGTCCGTTAAAGATGATGATGTTTGCATCGGCAACCTGACGAGCGGTTTCGGCACCGGCGGTGAACTCATGCGGGTCCTGATTAGGATTCGTGAGAATGCTCGTGATGCGGGCGGAATCGCCGGCAATCTCCTGAGCGACGCTGCCGTAAAAGTTTTCCGCCGCTACGATGCGTATGCCGTGGCCCGCCGCATCCGGTTTTGTGCATCCGGCGAGATGGGGTACAGCGCCCACGCAGAGCGCGAGCATCAGTAAGCATTTCGTAATTCCGGATTGTTGTAGCATTGGTATTTAATAGTAACAAACCTGAGTGCCCGTCCGTTAAACTGCTACCTTATGTATCCAGTGCTTTTCCATATCGGGCCAATCACGCTGTATAGCTATGGCCTGATGTTGGCTATCTCGATCCTGACCGCGAGCTACTTCCTGAGCGTGGAGTTGCAGCGGCGTGGTCTGGACCCGCGCTTAGGCGGCCAGATCACGATTATTGCCCTTATTGGCGGTGTGGCCGGGAGCAAGCTCTTTTCGATCCTCGAAAACTGGGGCGATTTCCTGCGGGACCCGCTCGGGCAACTGTTTTCGCCGGCAGGGTTAACGTTTTACGGCGGCTTCCTCGTCGTAATGCTATGGCTGTATCTGTATCTGAAGCGGAAAAAGCTTCGCTTCCTGCTGTTCGCCGATATTGCTTCACCGCTTGCCTTGCTTGGTTATGGAATTGGCCGCATTGGCTGCCAGCTCGCCGGCGATGGTGACTATGGAATTCCCTCGCATTTGCCCTGGGCTATGTCCTACCCGAACGGGACGGCGAAGCCTGCGGAGACGCTATTCGAATACTTTGTGCGCAACCCGGCGCAGCGCGTGGCCTGGCACTACGATTCACTTGCGGCGATTACGGTCGGTCACGATCAATTTGGCCGCATCTCGCAGTTTGACCAGATCGTTACCGTTCATCCGGCGCCAATCTATGAGACGATCTTTTGCATCCTTGCCTTTTGGATTATCTGGCGGAATCGGAAGAAGTTCGATGCACACATCGGCAAAGTGTTCTCTATCGTGCTCGTCGTTATGGGCATCGAACGGTTGCTGATCGAATTTATTCGGCTGAATCCGCTCTACTGGGGGCTTTCGATGGCCCAATGGATTTCGATTGGGATGATTCTCGTGGGTGCTTACATGCTGCTCTTCTATTTCCCGCGGCGAAAGTCCAACGTGATTAAGGAGTCTATCGAAGAAGAGGCGATGAAGACATCGGAGAAGCTGAAGCGCGCGGTGCTGCAATAAATTCTGCTTTGGTGTGAGCATTGCCTCACTTTTCCCTTCCCGTAAGCAAGCATTTCCATGGGTTCCGCTTTCCTTCATCTCTGGGAATGTATTTTCGATTGGTTCGGCAGAGTTGTTGTACAATCTCCTATGAACTATTCTGCTCTGCAACGTGGCAGAGCATGGTCACATAATCATCAGCATTAGAAAGGCAGCAGATATGCGTAAACTCATTGCTGTGCTCGCGCTGTGCGGATTCTTCGCGTTCTCAGCGCCAGCCTATTCTCAGGTCCATATTCGGGTCCATCTGGCACCGCCAGCTCTCCGAATAGAAACTATTCCAGCACGACCGCAACCGACGGCTGTTTGGACGCCTGGATATTATCGGTTCGATACCTTTACTCAGTCCTATGTTTGGGTTCCGGGTTCGTATCAAATTCCACCGGCTCGGCAGTTGGTTTGGATGCGCCCGCGTTATATCGAGCGAATGGACGGTACGTACGATTACTATCGCGGCCACTGGGCAACTCCTCGAGAGGCGCGTCGGGAAGAGGCACAAGAAGCTCGCTCGCGGTAGCGAAGCATTCGTTCCGGCGTGTTAGCACCCGCTTCGAAAGGAGCGGGTGTTCTTTTATCTGCCGATCCCTGTATCTGCTGATACTGCTTAAGAACAATTAATGAGTATTCTTCAATCCTGTCAAAACCAATTAAACGATACGCGTAGAATGAATATCTAACCACTGGTTTTTAACAACAGCATAACAGCGTATGAAACATCTATTGAAAGTTCTCGGCGTCATCAGCGTGTTAGCAATCGCTGCACCGGTTATGGGTCAAATTCGATTCAGTATCCGCATAGGCCCGCCTCCACCTCCACCCAGAGAGGTAATCGTGGCAGCTCCATTTGCGGGTGCCGTTTGGGTTCCAGGCTATTATGCCTTTGATTACGCAGCGAGCCAATACCGCTGGGTGCCCGGCGTTTGGATGCGCCCACCGTATCCCGGCGCTGTGTGGATTGCTCCGCATTATCTCCAACGCGGACGCCGATATGGTTATGTCGAAGGATTCTGGCAAGCACCGGGGCATCCTCGAGTATATCGCCGGGATCGCGACGGTCGCGGCAGAGCCTGGGGGAGAGGCGGCGGAGAAGGTAGTCGTCCGATTCGAGCTGGCCGAGCGCCGATGGGAGGGGATTAAGCATAATAGCCCATGCGCGGCTCGCTCATGCGCAGCTTACGTGAGATAGAGCGGTTCGAGCGAATCGAAATCGTGAAGTGGCGAAGGGCAGTCCGCGGTAAGCCGGGCCATCGCTGAAAGCGATGGGGATGTAAAGGCCTGTTTGGGAAACAAGAAATTCCCATCCCGCAAGGAGCCGTGAAAGAGTATTGGCCCATCCGCGATTTGCCTAAGTGCTTCGCCGTTTACCACTCGAATATCGTTGGGCTTTGTAGAAGGCGAGACGTAGTATACGTCCTCGCGATACCCGGGAACGACAATAGCGCTACCTTCCGGAGCCTGGATTCCTTCCATCATTACTTCGTGTACCGTGAGCGGTACTATCATCGTTCTGGTTGCAAGTGCAAACCCTTTTGCGAAGGAAAGCCCAATACGCAGGCCGGTGAAACTTCCTGGGCCAATAATCAGGCCGATGCGAGAGATCCAACGGAGTGCCTGCCCGGCTTCCCGCAATATATTTTGCGTTTCACGCGCAAGGCGTGCATCGTGAATACCGCGCTCGTTCTCCCCGGCCGTGGCATGGAACTCCTTTAGGAGCGTACCGCTGTCTTCGGCGATTCCGATCGCGAGTTGTGTAGAAGAAGTATCGAGTAGTAATAGCACTCCGGTATAGTATTCAGGCTTTTTCGGATTCCCGTATCAGAAGTTCCCGGCTGGTCTCAGAGGTGGGACGAATTTCAACGTCCACAGCAGTGGCCGGCAAATAGGCTTCAATTCGTTCCGGCCACTCGATGATCGTTGCGGCCTGTTGAGGATAGAGGTAGTCTTCGATTCCCAATTCGAGTAATTCTTTCGGACGTTCGAACCGATAGCAATCGAGATGAAACAGGCGTTCGGGATTTGTCTGGCCGTGCATAGCCGCAGCAGGCACCTCGAATTCATGCGCGAGTGCAAAGGTGGGAGAGGTTAGCGCTCGTTCGTCAATTCCCAGCGCACGAGCAATGCCTTTGATGAAGTGGGTTTTCCCGGCACCTAACTCGCCCCGAACGGAGACGACCGTTCCACGCTTCACATAGTGCCTGCCAAATTGTTCTCCAAGCCGAACGGTCTCCGCTTCGGAATGGCTGTGCCATACGTGGGCATGACTGTAATCCATCGGCTTATCCCTGGCCCAGGAAACGGACCGTGACCGGAGTTTCGACTACTCCATTGCCCTCTCGCCGGACGTAGAATGTCCGGGCGCCGGGTTTGGAACTGATCGCTTCGCGGAACTCGCCATTGACGAAATGGACCGCGGCCCCTTCGTCCGACGCATAGCCTCCGGGGAGCCCTTCCAGAATATAGCGATGGTATTGTGGCTGCCGGCGTTCCTCCGTATCGTAATGCGGGCAATTGCTGCCAGCGATAAATCCAAGGCCATCCAAAAGCGGGGCAAGGTCCAAGCCAAAAGAATCCGTAAGTCCGCATTCGAACCAGCAGAGCGCGCCCGCACTCGTTCCGCATAGTACAATGCCTTGTTCGTACGCTTCACGGAGAATCGCTTCGACACCATGGACACGCCAGATGGCCAGCATATTCGCGGTGTTGCCGCCGCCCACATAAATGACATTCTGCGAGAGCAGGAACGATCGCAGATCCTTCACTTCGCGCCGGAAAAGATACAGGTGCGACGCATTGCACAACTCTTTGGTATAGCGAGTGTAAAACGCTTGCACGTACGATTCGGAATCGCCGCTGGCGGTTGGTAAAAAACAAATACGCGGCTTGGAAAGACCGGTAAGCCCCAGAAGGAATCGGGCGGTCAGGGTATTTTCCGGTTCGGTATAGAACCCATCGCCACCAAAAGCAATGATGTGTTTGTCGATCAAGAGGATTCTCGAGTTTGTAAGATGTCAGAAGAAGAATGCGCGCAACTTGGTTCCGGCAAGACGCTGCGAATTAGCCGTTCTTTAATTGGTCGAGGTATTCCTGCAGCACAATCCGTGCAGCTTCTTCGTCGCGCAGGTATTTTTGTTCTCGTTTCTGCTTCGGTAGTTCGCGGGCGCGAATATTGGTTTCGGCAATGAGGGAAGTCAGCCGCTCATCGCGCCGTTCCAGTTTTATTCCGAGCGGTTCCAATGCTCGCATCAGCGTTTCACCAAATTGCAGGACTTCGGAGGTCATTTCGCTTTCCGTGTTGGATAGCGTGCGTGGAATACCGAGGACGACTGTGCGTATTGTCTCTCGATGAATGAGAGTGAGGATCTCATCCATCATGGCTGGCCCGTTTGCAATGGTTCCGCGAGGATGGGCGAACATCTGCAGTTCATCCGAGATGGCGAGACCAAGGCGTTTCGTGCCGTAATCAATGGCCAGTACCCGTGACCTTGTTTCAGCCATGGCTATAGGCTCTCCAGGCTCTTTCTTCCCTGGAACCCGCCTTCGAGGGTGTGCCAGGCGATAATTTCCGGTTCCCCAAGCAGATAGCAAAGAAAGACAACTTTCCCATTGGTGCGGCGGAACGGAAAGTCGATAAGTCCCTTATCGAGATCTTTGATTTCAATTCCCTTCTCTCCAAAGTCCGCCACGATGATAACCACTTCTTCCATCTCCGGCGGGAACGCTTTCTGACCGTTCGGCCCCATGCCGCCGAAGTATTGATGGCGATATACATCGTACCCTTTTTGGTTGCAGAGCTGCTTTAATTCCACCAGCCGCGCGAGCTTTGGCTCGATCTCTTTCACCAGAGCTTGCGCTTCCTCCAGCGTGAAGATGTGTTTGAATTTCATTTTCCGGTCAGCAGCGCCTTTGTAATATATCCCGCCATTTTCGGATTCTCCTTCAGTCGGCGGATCGAATAGCCATACCACTCTTCGCCGAAGGGAACATACACGCGAAGCCGGAAGCCTTCCTGAATCAGGGTATCGCGCACGGCCTCCCGCACGCCGAGGAGCATTTGGAATTCGAATGCCTCACGCTCGACTTTGTATGTTCTCAGTAATGCTTTCGCCCCCTCGATTAGCACATCATCATGCGTTGCAATTCCCACAAATGCCTGGTTGCTCAGAAGCGATTCCAGGCATGTCAGGTAATTCTGCTGAATTTCCTTTCGACCTTGAAACGCGATGGATTCCTGTTCTACATAGATACCTTTGCACAATCGAACGTTCGTAGCGAAGTTATTTGCCGCTCCTTCGGCCAGCAGCATATCGACATCATGCTTTGTTCGACGAAGATAAGCTTGCAGCACGATACCCACGTTGGTATGTTCGCGCCGAAGTATGCGGTAGAGATCGAGCGTCTTTGTGGTGTAGGGCGAATTTTCCATATCGATGCGCACGAATCGGCCGCCATTTTCGCGCGCAGTAACGAGAATTTCGCGAACATTTTTCTCGCACACATTGGGATCGATCGCGAGGCCCAGCGAGGTCAGTTTGATCGAGAGATTTCCGTTGAGCCCGTCTTTATGCAGACGGCGTAGAACTTCGCACGATTTTGCGGTATTAGCGCGTGCCTGCTCCAGCGATTGAATAAACTCACCAAGCACGTCGATCGTGGCGGAGGCACCCTTGGAGTTGAGCGCGCGGACGGTACGCACCGCATCGTCTAAGGTGGCGCCGGCAATATAGCGCTCGCTCACTTTGCGAACGATGGGCTTTGGAATAATGGGGAGGGCCCAGGAAATAGCCTGATTGAGAACGTTCATTTGGCGTGCGTAAACCGCGTTCGGGTACACTTTAGTTGTAGAAAACTCCCCTCCTAAAGAAGGAGGGGCCGGGAGTGATCACGGGGAGAGTTCCGCCTCGAGCAAAAAGCTGCGGCCTGGGCCATAATACGACCCGCCAGCGATGGGGTCAAAGTGTGTTAAATATGTGGTATTGAAAATATTTACCACGGATCCGGAGATCATAACCGGCAGACCAAAGTGGGATAGGTTATAACCGATCGAAAAATTAACTACAGCATGTGGCCGAATTGCTTTCGTGGAGGAACTGAGATCGAGCAGGTTAATGGTTGCATCGGTTATTCCGCGTCCTTCGAGGATTTGTCGCGCACGGGACGCATTCGGTGCTGCGCCGTTCGAATCGGCAAGGCCAAACGGCAATCCGCCATCGAACCGGCCATCGAGCACGGCAAAGAAATCGCTGTTCGGCTGGTAGCGAAGTAGGAGCAGGGCTGCTATCGGCTCCCCATATTCCGTATTGAAATCGCTTTGTCCGAGTGCGGCCTGCGTGTAACTTTCCGCGAGTCCACCCAGTCGCAGCCCAGCGCCAAACGGCGAGGAACCGTTTGGTACGATCGCCTGTGAGGTGCAGGTCGAGACCGCCAGTGAACCGTAGAAATGATTCCAGTCCCGCCAGGCGAGTGCCAGCTCTGCTCCAAGGATTTTGCCGCTCTTGATATTGGCCGGGAAAAAAATTCCGGAATTGCCAAGCTGGTAGGAAACGAGCATATTGTCCAGCGATTTATAGTAACCGTTGGCTGCAATACTCCAGTGCGCATCGAACCCATAGTCTGCGCCAAGTTCAAAATTGTTGGACGGCTCGGCCTGAACGGTATTTGGTGAAGTACCTGATAATGGTTCCGCCTCTGAAGCACTGGAGATCAGATAATTCTCCAGTGGCGCTTCTAAGAACATGCGATTATACGAAGCGCGAAGCATGAACCCGTCGCTAACGCGATACGCGAGGTTGAGCCGTGGCGAAAGGCTGCTCTGCTGGTCGAGCACGTTATAGAGATCGTAGCGGATGCCTCCTGAAATAGTCCAATCGTTTACCATAACCCGGTCCTCCGCATAAGCGGAAATGCGCTTACCCGTTGTATTCGTATCTACGACGAATGGCTGTCCGCCTTTCGTGAGATCGTAGGGAAAGAGCCGAGGATCGCCCAGCACGGAATCGGAAGTCAGTGGGTTGGTTACAGCAAAGGAGGCATATTGCTCAAGTGGGAATACTTCCCCCTGGGCAGCGAGTGTAAAATCGTTCTTTGCGCCGAACCAGTTCGTCCTTGCCGAATAGGAAAGTTCACCACCGCTTTCGAAATCCTGACTTTTGGCACCAATAAAATATTGATTGCTGAGCATCGCCGTTGCTTTACTCGCGGAGTCGGTAATACGGTTCACGCCATTGCTCGCGACTTCGGTGGATTGCCGCCGAGTATATCCGAATGCGCTTAACGATGATGTCTCTGTGAGATCGTAATGGAGATGGGCGCCAAAGAGCGTTGAAATGAGCGATTCATTTTGGTCCTGGGGAGTGACCGTGGAGAGATTCGGGATTTGGAACGTCGCCGCAGTATAATATCCCAGCGCGGTGATGCTGAAGGCAGTTGAGGGAAGTATATCCACTTTGCCGAAGTAATCGCTTCCGCTACCATTTGTGTGATTGGGGTCGGGGCCGGTTAGCGGGTCGAGATAGCGGTCTGTGCTAAAGTTACCATACGAGCCATAGTAGGCGACGGTGTTTCCGCCACGACCGCCTAAGTCCACCTCTTCGGAAGAATTTCCATTGGTGCCAATATCGTATTCGGCATGGCCGAAGCTGGTAGCAGCGAATCCCGATTTAGTCGTGATGTTCATAATACCATCGGAGCTGTATGCAGGGTCCATGCTGCCTCGTAAAATATCCGCCGATTCTATGAGCGTGGCATCGAATAAGGGGGACATCGCTCGCGTCTCTTCGGTCGTGATCGGAATACCATCGATGATATTTTCCGGCGCGCGATCTTCTCCGCGCAGGTGCATTCCGCCATATTCGTCTGGCATCATGCCCGGAGTGTTTTGTTGCATGGCTTCGATTTCGTCGATAGTATTAGCCACCGGAAGTTCCGAAATACTCGGCATGGTGAACAGCGTGTGCGCTTGTGGCCACGGCGGCGGAAACACTGGAAGCGCGGCACTATCTTCTCCGGTTGGAATGGAATCGAGTTCGATATGGAGCGAAACGGGTGAAGCTACGATCACCTGCCGGAGAAAAATCGCCTGTCCCTGCTCATGCACGTAAAGATTATACGTTGCGAATGGAAGCAACGGAAACTCGAAATTGCCCGCAGTGTCCGGCTGGGAGGTTTCGAGCATGGTTCCAGAAGTCACTTCCTGCATCCCGAAGAGCAGGTTTCCGGCATCCTCCGGATTTTCGAGTTTTACATGCCCGAATACATTCGCAACAGTGGATTGCGCGCATACGCGCGCCGAAAGGCTAAGGCACAAAAGTGCCGAGGTGAGAAAGTACCGCATGGTAGATCGTGGGCCCGATAGGAGGTCCCGCTCCTATAACATTTCGCAAAGCAGGTTGTTCACCAGCTCAGCCATACAGAATTCGAGCGGCACTGCGGCTTAGAAAATCACATCATAGACCAAGCGAAACCCGCGGCTTGGTTGTGGAAGGAAATCGTGGAGGACCGAAAGATTATCGCGATAAGACTGGTTAAAAACATTATCGCAGTGTACGCTGATAGTATGCACAGCATCTCCGGAAGGAATTCGAACTCCAAAACCGATATTGAGCACGCCGTAGCCCTTCACGGAATCGTCCCCTGGCCCGAGCCGGTATTGCGGCGCCGCCAGCCTCCATTCGAGGATGCCATTATAGGTGGGATCGACATAATTGAGCTGTAAAACGCCTTTCAGCGGCGGAATGAAGGGCAGCGGCGTTGTGCTGTCCTGAATAATCGAAGCATGTACATAACTTGCGCTTGCCCCGAGTGCCCAACGCTCCGCAAGTTGCCAGGAGGCACTCGCTTCGAAGCCCCAGAGCCTCGCATTTGCTTGGGCGAATTGGCGATACTCATATTTGGACGCGGTATCGACTGCCCCGGTGTAATAGCTATAGAGGTAATTGCTGATGAGATTGAGGAATGGTGAGATGTTGAAACTCACATCGCGGAGTGAGCCTTTGAGCGAGGCATCGAATTCGAGACCAGTTTCAGGAATGAGGGCGGAGTCGCCCAGGATGAAGGACGCACTCGCATCGTCAGGCCCATATCCCCAAAGTTCCTGCTGCGTCGGTGCTCGGAAACTTCTGCCGATACTTGCCGAAGCGGAAAGACCGTCGGACATCTTCTGGATCACTCCGAGCGAACCGGTTACGGCGCTTTCGTTTCGTGCCTGATTAAAATTCACGAAGTTCGGATTCGTGGAATTAGGCGCAGGAAATGTGGATATTTGGTTCCAATCGTAGCGCACCGCGCCTTCAAGTCTCGTTTTCTCGCTTGACGTGTACTCCTGGTATATGTAGCCGGCGATGTCGGAAGTACGCGAGTTTGGGCCAAGGGGCTGCAATCCGCCAATATTCAGATTCAGAAGATCTGTCCAGAGGCCAAGCGTGCCTTGCCACGCGCCCATTTTGTGCTCGACCAATTGAAGCGTTGCATTGTAACCATTTTGATGGAAGTTGTTTTGTTCGAACTCGATGGGAACGTTGCCGGTGATGGTATCGGGAATCGTGGGATGTTCCGAGTGGACGTAATCCGTCACATTCCCATTAAGCCGAATTTGATCGATGAACGAACCGCCGACAGTGAAGAGCGCGTGCAATTCCGCGGACAGCCGGTCCATTTGGATACGCGAAAATGTTGGATCTTTATACACGGTATCCCAGGGATCGCCGGGAATACCGTAATTCATCGCGTAATGTTCGCCGCCAATGCCAGAT
>JAKAIL010000135.1 GCA_021825235.1 Bacteroidota bacterium
ACATCTTTTTCCGGAACGGCGCTTTTGCGCGGCTCGGGGTGGATTACAACGCCAGCCAGAGCGTCCATATGGGAACGTTCCCGCGCTTGCCCGGCCTCTGGGGGCTGGAAAAGTTAGTCCGGCCTGTCTTCGATTATCGCGTGGACTATAAATGGCTGAATGCGCAGACCAACCTGCAAAATGCCAAGCAGGGAGCCTGGAATAATGCGATCACGACCGGCATCGAATTTAATGTTCGAGAGCTGGGCGATATGATTTTCGGCAAATCCGAACAGCCGCAGATGCGGGGAAGAGGCCGAGGCCGCTTCGGACCCGGACTGGGAATTACCCCGGAAGAGCTGCCGGAGCGTGGCGGAGAAGAGCGCGGGTCCCCATTCCCCGGGGTTCCCAGAGAGCAGCCTCGTAATCAGGTCGAGCGCGGCGAGCACATGCGCCCGCAGGAACGGCCCAATCCGCTGGGGCGCCCACGGTTCATTACCGATACCTTGCACACACCGGGCGTAACGAACGTGACGGCGCCAATCGATACGACGAAAATGCACAGCCTCGGCGTGGGAACCGAAGGAATTAACGATCGCGAGTACGTCATCGACACGACGATTACGCCGGAAGTGCCACCGGTGGTTGTTCCGCCGCCCGAAGTTGCGGAGGAGCAGCCGACCTCACCGCCCATTACGGTAAACCAAATTTTGCGGGCCGTCATCGAGAAGCCGCTCCTGGATTGGAATGGAACGCGATTTAACTTCACGCAGACCAATTCGAGCCTGAACAATGCGCTCGCCGGCGTTGGCTCCGGTATTTCGAATTTCCTCGCTAAGGGAATTTTTGTACCCGAAGACGACCAGGACGGACCTTCACGGGCCTATCAACTGGGCCTTATCACGGACCCGGCCGGCCGGTTACTCTTCCATTGGAACAATCGGTTCCCATTCCTCTCCTTCTCCGTGCGCCACGGATTGCGAGCCGGCGATCCTTTTGGCGGTTCCGTCGATGTCGTTGATGACTTCAATCAGGACAACAATTTCGAGCTTTCGACGAGCCGCCCCCTGTGGGAAGGTGCGTCCATCAGCCTCGACTGGAAGCTCTCCTTTGGATATAGCGAGCGCGATGCGCTCAACATCACGAGCGCCGGCGTGCCGGACCCGTTATATACCGCGAAGTCCGGCGACGTCTCGCGAACGTTCCTTTCGATCCCACCGCTGCCATTTTTGCCTTCGAGCATTTTGCAAAGCGGCATCCTGAGTGTGGCGCAGAAATACGATCAGGCGGTTCTCAGCGCTGAAAATGCTTCGGGTATTAACTTTGCTCCTAATACTTCTACGAGTACTAAGGTTGATACAGCCCGCTTCTTGCTTTCAACGCAGCAGCACAACACAATCGAGCAGAATGCTTTTATGCAAGGCTTCGAAACCTTGCCGCTATTCTCGGCAGCGATTCAGGAATTTTTACCGCGCCTCAACTGGACCTTCAATTGGACGGGGCTTGAAAAATTCCCGCTGTTCAGCTTTGCCGATCACGCCAGCTTCCGCAATGCCTACAGCGGTACGTATCGCCGGTCCTTCCAGCAGAATCCGGGAGATTCACTCGACCTCACGAATCTGCAAACGATTGTTTATGGGTTCCGACCGCTTATCGGGCTGGACCTCTCCTGGGATAAATTGTGGAATGGCCGGCTTTCGGCCAGCGTGGACTACGATTCGCAGACCCAGTGGGCTGCCGACTATTCCTCCTCTCGCATTACGAAGGAACTTTCCACGACCTTTGGCATTACGGCCAACTATTCTCGCGACGGGCTTTCCATTCCATTCCTGAAGCTGAATCTAAAGAATACCTTCGGAGCCAGCTTTACCCTCAGCGAGACAATTTCGGAGGACGATTACTTTAACTTCTGGACGATCGATCAGCTTCCGAATGGTATCAGTAATGGCGGACTTACCAAGATCACGATCGAGCCGCGCGTAAGCTACAACGTAAGCCAGCAGCTTACGATGGAAGCCTTCTACCATTACGAGCGGACCACGCCGGCGGCCAGCGGCCTTATCAGCCCGCCCACGCGACTTATCGAAGCCGGGTTCGATATTAAGCTCAAGATCGAGTAACGCTGCTCTTGATTATGGAAGGACCGGATCGGGTTCCCGCTTTTTCGGCCGGGCTGCGGGTTGTGGCAATGGGCTTTTTTCGGTGGAGCATTCCAAGCAGCAGGGCCGTCATCAGAATCGCCACAAGTGCGGCAAGGGAGAGGATTGCTCCGGCACGTTCAGAATCCGTAGTTTCGAGCTGGTAGTCCAGTGCGTGATACCCGGCGGGCATTAGGAACGATTCCCTACCGTCCGGGCGGGGCCGCTCCGGAATTTCATGGCCCGTAGCAGCATCGTAGATTTTCCATGCCGGCCAGTACCAGTGGTGGAGCACGACCGTCGTCGGCTTCTCCAGAGTAAGGCTAAATCGAACGTCGTTTGGCCGGCGAGCAAGGATGGATTCGTGCAACCACCGCCCCGAGGTATCCTGGGCATAGGCATCGTCCTGGTGCAACAACGCGAACGCGACGACCGAATCCTTGGAGGGATTAGCCCACACGGGCGCATATTCCGGTGGGTCGAAGGGCGTGCGTTGTGGTAGCGGGGGGTGGACTCGAACATCGAAATTGTGGAAGATCGCCGCCGTCGAAGCAATCAGCGCCAGGCCGATGACGCTCAGGTTGATCCATACGCGCGAGCGTTGATCTCGCACGGTTGCGAACACCACCGCTGCCAGCACGCTGGCCAGCAAATTCCAGCGCCAGGAAAACTGTACCACTTGCGTAAGCCGCAGTGCGTCCCAAACAGGCCGGCTAATCAGCACATTCTGGAAAAACAGGTCCGTAATTGCCATGAGCGCAAGCACGGAAACCAGAAAATGTTTCGTTCCACCGGGGCTTGTTTTCCGTTGATTCCACCATAGTCGCACCAGCACAACCGTCATGATCAGCACGGTAAAATAATGGGCAGTCGCAATTCCTTTTACCGTAAGATCGCGTCCGTGCAGCACATCGAGAAATCCCAGGAGGGGATCTTCCAAGCCATCGTAGGTGACACGAAGATATTTTAGCTGTGCAAAGGGTGCGAAATACGCGACGGGCAAAAAATAGAATGCGGCGAGCGCTGTGCCAAGTACCGCCGCGAGCGTCATAATTCCGAAGCGCGGCCACGTAAGCCTTCGAATCGAAGCGAGTGTAATTACAATGGCCGCGATGCCGATGGTGACGGCCGCTGGCACATGGCTAACGAGCAGTAATCCCCATGAGACGGCGAGCAATATGAATCCTCGGGTGGGATTCCGATCGCGCAACAGTAGTATCAGACCCGCGAACACCAGCGGGGCCCAGACGAAGGCAAGATGTTCTGCCGGACCGCTTCGAACATAGAGCACATCGAAATGATAGGGCGCGTAGGCATACAGGAGCGAGCCGAGCCAGGCAAGCCACCGTTCTGCCTGTACGATCCGGAGCAAATACCGCATCGAAAGGAGCGAGGCAAGCGTCATTGCGAAGCCCGCGATATGAAAGACGGTAATGTCGGTCATCCCCGAGAAAAAAAGCTGGAGCGGAGTGATAACAAAGTAGGCGAGCGGAGGGTAGAAATAAAAGGTGGAGCTGCCCAACCCGCCATAGGCGTAATTCAGCCAGTGGGGATACCATACGCCGTGGCTCAGGATGGCTGGGAAAGCCGTAATCCACATAAGCGCATGGAACCCATCGTACCCCAGGTAGTGAATGAGAAACGGACTCATAAACTCGAGAGTCGCTGCAAGAAGGATTGCAGCGTAGGCCGTACGTTCGAGGATGGTGGAGTATTTTGGCATCGAGGATGTTCGTCCGGCTCTGCGAATATCTCGCAGATTGCTCAACGGGCGAAGCGTGAATAAAAAAACAGATAGCCAAATAAATCCCCGGTCAACTAATTTTGACTCGCTTTCTGTTGATACACACCTTGCCAGACTTATTGGATTCATGACACACGAAGAATTATTTGAAGAATTAAAAGGACTTGCCCAGGAATTGGGCATTAAGCTCCGCTTCGAAAACGGAAATTTCGATGGCGGATTTTGCCTGCTCCGCGAGGAGCGGCTGCTTGTTATTAACCGGCGCTTCACTGTGCCTAAAAAGATTCGAACGCTCGCGATCGGCCTGAATGAATATGGCTTAGGGGAGGTGTTCATTCGCCCGGCACTCCGGGAAGCCATTGAAGATGAGATCGCGAAGAGCTAATTTTATATTTTGTGCTTAGAGTCCTTTCAGGATAGCAAGGACTTACCAAAGGCAAAAAGCTGGTACGGGAAATGACGATTACCCTCCTTGGAACCGGAACCTCGACAGGCGTGCCGATGATCGGTTGCCCATGCGAGGTATGCCACTCCCGCGACCCGCGAGATAAGCGGCTGCGCGTAAGTGTCCTTATCGAGCATGGCTCGGATAATATCCTGATCGATACCAGCGCCGATTTCCGGGAACAGATGCTTCGCCACGAAGTGACGCACCTGGAAGCAATCCTGTTTACGCACGAGCACTATGACCACATTGCGGGTTTCGATGATTTACGGGCCTTTCAATTTCTGAGAAAGAAAGCGCCGGAGTGTTACGCGCCCGAGCGCGTTGCCAGGCGGCTTCGCACCACCTTCGATTATGCGTTTGGCGCGGCCATCCAAAAAGGCGGCGGATTGCCACAAGTGCCAATTGTTTTATTCGAGGAAATGCCATTTACCGTGCAAGGCTTGCAGATTATTCCAGTTCCCATCCTGCATGGAACTCAGTCCATTTATGGATTCCGAATCGGCGGCTTTGCGTATCTTACCGATTGCAGTGAAATCCCGGAATCTTCGTTCCCGCTGCTCGAAGACTTGGATACGTTAGTGCTCGATGGCTTGCGGTTCAAGCCGCATCCTACGCACTTTTCCATTGCGGAAGCAATCCTGCAGGCGGATCGCATTGCTCCGCGCATTACGTATCTCACGCACATGAACCACGATGTGATGCATGCCAAAGCGGAGCGGGGATTACCGGCTCATGTAAGGCTGGCGTATGATGGACTGAGTGTTAATCTTCCGGATTAAAGCATCGGAACTCCCTTTTTTTATGCCCCGTTGCACCGATATGACCGCGCTATTAGAAAAGGCCTTCGAAAAAGCCTCTACTCTTCCACCGGAACTTCAGGATGAGTTCGGGGCTCTCTTTATGGAAGAATTGCAGTCCGAGGAACGATGGAGAGATCTGTTTGCGAAATCCCAGAATCTCCTGGAAAAAGATCAAATATAGGTTTTGCTATGCATAAGGATGATTGCCTCTTTTGCAGAATAATTTCCGGTCAGGAAAAAGGATGGGTTGTCTATGAAGACAAGCATCACATGGCATTCCTCACTCCATTTCCGAATACGCCAGGATTTACCGTGCTTGCCACTCGAGAGCACCAGCCAAGCTACATTCCCGATCTTCCGGAGGAACGCTTTATTCCACTCGCTGCGACGGCGAAAAAGCTTGCATCTATGTTGGACCAAACACTTGGAACTCGACGCACTGGAATTGTTATGGAAGGTATGGGAATTGACCATGCTCATATCAAGCTCATTCCCATGCATGGAATTCCGGAAGGCTCATGGAAGCCAATGCCTGGGCCGCGTGCCGAATTTAGTGAAGCATATCGAGGTTATCTAACCACCTTGGATGGTCCAAGAATGAGTGATGAGGAATTAGACCACATTCAGGCACGGATTCGCGGATCGTAGTAGCAAGCACATAGCACTTTAGCACATAGCACTTGATCTCCGCCATCGTTTTCGATCTCGATAACACGCTCGTCGATTTTATGGCAATGAAACGCCAGGCCATTGAAGCGGCGATCGATGCTATGCTCGATGCCGGGCTGGAGCTGGAGCGTGCGGACATTCGTACGCGCATCGACGCCATCTATAAGGAACGCGGAATCGAGTACCAGCAGGTGTTCGACGATCTGATCTTCGGCGTTTTTAATAAGATCGATCACCGGATTCTCGCGGCGGGTGTTATTGCCTATCGCCGTGCAAGAGAAGCAGCGCTCAAACCGTATCCGCATGTAACGGCTACGCTTATGCAGCTTTTGCGGCGCGGCGTGAAACTGGCTGTTCTTACCGATGCTCCGAGCCGTGAAGCGTGGCTCCGGTTGTGCCACATTGGGTTTCACCACATTTTTAATATTGCCGTAACCTTCGATGAAACCGGAGAGCGAAAGCCGGCCGCAAAACCATTCCTTACCGTGCTTAAGCGGCTGGAGACTCCCGCCTCGGAAGCGCTGATGGTCGGCGATTGGGCCGAACGCGATATTGCCGGTGCAAAATCCGTTGGCATGCAGACCGCCTTCGCCCACTATGGTGACGTCCTCAATACCCGTGAACATGGCGCCGACTATGACCTTAGGGATATCACGGACCTCATCGCCATTGTCGATAGCCAGAACCTGGATTACGCGGATTCAAACGGATTACGCTGATCGATTTTTGGAAGTGTTTGGATTTTCCTGTTTATCGCACGCATCATCATTCCTAATTCCCAATTCGTAATTGCTATTCGGCATTGGCATCGATACCATAGAAGTACCGCGCATCGCGCGGTCCATCGAGACGTATGGTGAGCAATTCCTGCGGAGAATTTATTCGGCGGAAGAGGTGAGGTATTGCGCGGGCCGCCCACATGCCGCCGAACATTTCGCGGCGCGCTTTGCGGCTAAAGAAGCATTCGCCAAAGCACTCGGAACGGGTGTGCGCCATCGCTTTTCATGGAGAGATGTCTGCGTACTGAAGGAGTTTTCCGGTCGTCCCTATCTTGAGTTACGCGGCGAAATGAATGCTCGGGCCAGAAGAATTATTGGGTCCGATTTTAAACTCCAGCTTTCTATTACCCATACCAAATCGGTAGCGGAAGCGATCGTAACGATTGAAGTGTAACACGAAGTCGCGTTTCGTACTCCTGAAAATACAAGAACTTAGCCCGCTTTACCTGGGTTAAAGCTTTTATTACGTTCGCTGGCCAGTTTTCGTAGATATCGCGTAACACCTTAGCCGATGGGCACTCAAGGAGAGTTTTTCGAGAGACCCGAACCTATATTGTTTGAACCGGCTGCCGATGAGTTGGCGCCCCCGTTACCGCCAAAGAAAGCTGAAACGCTGGAAACAGTGCCTTTGGAAGTGACTCCGCCGGAGAAAGCTCCGGCTCCGCGAAAGACCATGAAAGATCTATCCATCCCGAAGCTATACTATTCGATTTCCGAGGTCAGCCGGCTGACGGGAATTGAACCGTACGTCCTGCGCTATTGGGAAACGGAGTTCGACGATCTTAGTCCGCAGAAGAACCGAGCAGGTAACCGGATTTACTCGAACAAAGATATTAAGCTCATTCTGCGGATTAAGGAATTGCTCCGTGAGCAGCGCTATACGATTGAAGGCGCAAAAGTTATCCTACTGACCGAACGCTTCAGCGATAGCCGGCCACCCGAGGAGCCGGCTTCGACCAATGATCCTGCCCAGATTCCTCTCCCAACCGAGAAGCCGGCCGCTCCCCAGGCAAGCCTGACTATCGAGGAACTTCGCACGATGAGAGCGGCCCTACTCGAGTTGAGAAATATTCTGAAGTAGATCTCAGGCCGCGCAACCCATTTTATCTACCCTTCTCGTCTCCACCGTAACGATATTGACGTGCCTGCGCTGGCATATTGGGTGCAATGGAGCGCATCGGCACCTGGTGCATCGTTGCGCGGGGGCCCGGAGCGGGCCGAATGCCGGGTTGAGCATGGGCAGCTTCTCGCCGTTCTTCGAAAATCATGCGGTTCGTGTTCTCGTTATACGCGCGCGGAACGATAACATTGTTCTGTGGCACATTGGGAATAAGGTTATGATCGCGGACGATCCGGGAATATTCCCGCTCCTCGTGCGCGGGATAATTCCGCTCGTAAAACTCATTATCCTCCCACGGACGGTTGATGTTGCGGTTGAGCTCGATTGCATACGCATTGTTCAGGTCCACTCCGGGATAGGGTATCACTGCGCTCGAAAGCCACGCCCCGTTACTCAAATAGTAGTATTGCCCACTGGCGGCATCGTAATACATGTCATAATCGGGGAAATAGTAATAGGGTGAAACGCCATCGCTATAGCCCGTCGCCCAGTACGGGGTGGAATAGGTGGTGGTGCCACATGAGCTGAGGATTCCAGCGATCGCAAAAACTATCGCGAAGAGAAGAAACCGTGTGGCTGGCAAATGTTTGTTCATGATGTGCTCCTTAAGGAAATGATATTCTTTTCCTATAAAGCACAAAGCAAATGCCATGTCAGGCGTATTTGCAGTGAAGCGAGACTTACCGGAAATCCTTCACTACCAATTGCGGAGTCACGCGGCCGTTGTAATCGTTCTCATCGAGAAAGAAGACGAGTTCGAGGTCTTTGCGGCCTTTGCCATCCGGGCCTTTCAGTTCCGCAAGCCGTTCGCCTAAGCCGAAGCCGATGGCCTCGATCGTTCCGCCGCCTAATGTAAACGGTGTAATATTCGCTGGAAGTGGGACGCCAGTATGTACAAACGACGGTGGAACAAGGGAACGCACCTGGAATTTCAAGTGAGCGGTTCCTTTTCCGACAATCTTTGGAACGCCGGCGACTTCTACGCCTTTGGCATGGAAGAGCGGACGCATGTTGTCCGGACCAAACGGACGGAACTGTCGCGTAATGGCAAAGAATTTCGGATTCAGATCGTTGAGGCCAATTGTGGCATCGATGCGAAGCTCCGGCTCCAGCATGTCATCGGATATTAGTTCCGTTGCCACCTCATTGATCGCCGTTCGAAATTCGCCGACGCGGTCGATGGCAATGGATAGCCCGGCGGCATATTTATGCCCGCCAAAGCTGACGACCTTGTCCTCGCACCGCTTGATCGCGGAGTGAATATCGAATCCCCCGATCGAGCGCGCGCTGCCTTTGGCTACCCCGTCGATCGTGGTTAAGAGTACGACCGGCAAATGATAGCGTTCGACGAGCCGGGAAGCGACGATTCCAATGACGCCGGCGTGCCAGCTCGGATTATGCAGGACGATGATCCGATCGCGCGAGCGGTTGAGCATACCATCTACGACGCCGCACGCCTCGAAGAACGCATCTTCGTCAATGCGGCGGCGGTTGGAATTTTCAAATTCCAGTTCCGCCGCGTGGTGCTGGGCTTCGTCGTCGGTTTTGGACATAAGGAGCCGGACCGATCTGGAACCATCTCCTAAGCGTCCGGCGGCATTGATGCGCGGTGCAAGCCCAAAGACGACCTGGCTGGTGCCAATCTTTCCGGGGTGTAAATTTGCTGCGCGAATAAGCGCCCGAATGCCCGGCCGCGATTCGCCATTGATGGAGATAAGCCCAAAGGCTGTTAAGATGCGGTTCTCACCGTGCAGCGAAACAATATCGGCGGAACTCGCGAGTGCCACGAAATCCAAAAAATCGTACGCTCGGTCACCAAGATTAAATTCCCTCGATAGCGCCTGGATCAGTTTGAACCCCACCCCGCACCCGCACAGGTGCTTGAACGGATAGTTACAGGAACCTTTTATAGGATTGAGAATGGCGTAGGCTTCGGGAAGCTGGTCCGCCGGCTCGTGGTGGTCGCAAATAATAATATCGGCGCCGCGCGAACGCGCATAGGCAACGGCCTGCACGGCCGTAATACCGCAATCAATCGTAAGAATGAGACTCGGGCCGCCGTCCGGCGCTGCGAAACAGCGATCAAGCCCCGCGATGGAAAGCCCATAGCCTTCCGTGAACCGGTCCGGAATATGATACGCAGCGTGAACCCCAATCGATTCGAAGAAGAGCGCGAGCATCGCTGTGCTCGTCGTGCCGTCCACATCGTAATCGCCGTAAATGGTGATGCGCTCGCCTTCCTGGATGGCCGTGGCGATGCGCGCGACCGCGCGCTGCATATCGTCCATCAGGAACGGATCGTGCAGCCGCTCCAGCGAAGGACGGAAAAATTCCCTCGCCTCGTCGAACGTCCGTACGCCACGCGCTACCAGCGTGTGGGCGATGCTCTCCGGTACATTAATCGAGTGGGTAAGTTCATCTGCCGAGTGTTGGTCCTCCGCCGAAACCCTATGTTCCGAGGGAAGACGCCAGCGGTAACGCAAATGCAGCCTTTCTCAAGGATTTTGTAGGACAGTCCCCGCGTGGGGCAGTGCTTCCAGCCTGCCGCAAAACCCCGATGGTGAATTATAAAATAGTTAATTAGAATGGTAAACGGGATTTTGGGAAGATAATGCCCGCGATAATAGCAAACCGTGGTGCGGTCAAAAATGCGTGCCTTAATCAATCTTTGAGGAGTTCAAAGGGTTTGACTCTCAGGACCTTACTGAGTTTTTCGATGCTGTCAACAGAAACATTAGCGCCGCCTCGTTCAAGAAGGCTTAAATAATTTGGAGGAAGACCTGCTTTAACAGCCAATGCTTCTTGAGAAAGGTTACGTTGGATGCGGAATTTCCGTATTTTAAGTCCGACCGCAATGCGAAGGCGTATCTGGAAAACATAAATGCGGAGCATATATAGTTATTACGCTATTTATGTTTAGACTTACAAAAAAGTTTTGTATATTTGTAACCGAAAGGACACTCCTATGAAGTACTTCATTCTACTTTCCGTCTTCCTTGGCCTGGCAATTACTGTGAAGGCCCAGCAACAGCAGCAAGTCGATTCCAATGCGCCAGGCTGGCAACGCGTGGTCTTTCCGGAAAAGACCCTCAATGCTTGCAAGGGACTGTCATTCATCAACCCGGATACGGGATGGATAGTCGGTGAGGTTGGAGCATTTTTGACAACCGATGCCGGACAACATTGGGAAATGCGGGCCTCAGGCGATTACCCGCAGGTTCACTTTTTCGATGCGAACGAAGGCTGGCTGCTCAATGGCCGAATGCTGCATACCTTGAACGGAGGCTTGACTTGGGATACTACCTCACCTCCATTTAGCAATGGTCCCACTGGAATGCTCTGGCTTAATCGCGATACAGGATTTGTTTATGGTTTTGAAGAGATCGCACGGATTGTGAGAGAAGATACGGGTTGGAGTTGGCTCAGTGCATCCTGTCCCGAATTTGCTACCGGAGGTAGTGTAACGTGTATGGGTTTTTTCGATAGTGGGCACGTTCATGGACTTGCGCTTGGGGGTGCGCATTATGTAAGTCAGCAATATCCAAATTCACCAACAATAATCCGGACCGACGATGGAGGAGTTACGTGGTACCGTCCCGAATGGGCGGAAGGTGCGGGACACTTTTCA
>JAKAIL010000346.1 GCA_021825235.1 Bacteroidota bacterium
GTTGAGGGCTCGTGGATAGGAATATGGCGGTTCCCAAGTCCAACGGAGTATGAAATGAGCCCACAACCTTATGAATTACAAAATCCACCGCATTGCCACGATTCGTGAGCGAAGAAATTGTCCATCCCGTTGGTGGTGTGTAGGAGGAAAAACTTGCGACCGAAGAATCGAAGGAGAGCGTTCCCGTAATATTCTGAAGGTATGGCCATAAGGAATCAAGATTAATTTGCCCACTGATATCTACTTGCAACGGTAACGTATCTGTTCCGCCGAAATAAGCCGAGGCCGCCTCCCGATGAAGATAAGCATACTGCGCAACGCCGGCCATTCGTCCCGTAAGCAAGATCGATGTATCTCGAATACCCGAACCGAGAGTGTATTGCAAATGCAGGATTGCAGTATCGAACCCGCTCGAACCTCCGTAACTTACGAGAATGCTATCCTGTCCCGAGAGGGTGCGAGGAAGGCTGCGAGCATCACTCACTGTAAAGGCAGAGGAACCGGTGAGCCAAGCGGAATCAAGCATCGCATGAGTGAAGCAACCGCTTGGCTCGAGTGGTATGGCAGTGTCCGATGGCGCGCAAGAAGTCTGAACCAATTGCGACTGTGTGGGAACCGAAAGTGCCCCCGGGCCCCCGCCGTCGGAACCGAACGTGTATTTATATAACGAACACTGATAAAAGTGGTCAAACCCAAAAATCGTAACACCGGAACAACCCTGAATTACGGAAAACCTGGTGTCGCCTAAAGCACTTGGTCCCCCAATTCCTGTCCACGTGATTCCTTTATCTGTAGAATAATAGAATCCACCGTGGTTAACGGTATCGTTTGCAGTATCACTGGAATGAACCTGGCAAACAAGCCATTCATCGCTGATTCCTGCCAAACAGCCAGTAAAAATAAACGGGAAATTGGCAACGGCACTCCAATGCACACCATAATCGGTCGACTCAAAAACGTGACCGGTTTCTGTCAGGTAATAACTTCCCGTTGAAGGTCCCTCGGGCGCAGCATATAAGTCAGGCGTGCCTTTTACCGGATACACTGTCCAGGCCTCAATGGTCATATTGGAGGGATGCCAGGAAAGCCCACCGTCCGAAGTATACAGCCAATTGTCCCCGCGGTAATCGCTCACGGCCCCATGGAGATCATCGACGAATGCGGCGCAGTTGGTACTGGGTAAGAACGCATTCGAAAATGTCTTTCCGCCATCGGTCGAAACATGGCCTTGATTGAAAAGATCGGTGACGACCATAGCGTTGGGTGTAAAACCGACCGAGGTACCCGAGCCGACAAGCGAAGTCTCATTCCACGTTAATCCCGCGTCCGTCGTCCGCCATAAAGCTCGATTGCCTTGTCCACCATACACCGTCATCGCAAGCCAACCGTTGACGGAATCGACCATCTGAATGTCAGCAATTTCCCCGCTATAACCCGACGGCGTTACGACTACTTTCCAGGTTTTTCCACCGTCCGTTGTGTGATAAAGCTGGATGGGTGGCTGCTGGAGTGTTGCTCCGGGACTTAGTCCGAGTCCAACAAATCCGATGGAATCGTTCAGGAACTTAACAAAGGAAATGTAGCCGTCGAACGTGGCAAGCCTTTGCCAGGTCTGTGCTCGTAATTGATCAGTCTGCCAAACGAGAGTTCCCAGCGTACACAAAACCATCAAGGTCCATTTTGACCGTGCGGAGGGAAAAATATGGAGAAGGTGCACCTTGCGCTCCTTTCGTAATGAAATTAGCTGTCGTCCAGTGTTAAAAACCCTCGAACCGTCAGAAAGTTACACCTACCCTTAAAGAAATTCAGCATTTCGGACGTACTGAAGCGCGTCAAAAAAGCCCCTGCTAAACAGCCTTGGCATAGAAACACCCACTTCTTTCCGTATAAAGAGTAAATATTGAAGTCCCATCAGTGTAATTGCGGTGAGGAAACCGATTGCAGCTCCCGTTATTCCGATCGTTGCCAGAAGAACTGTTGCTATCGTAGAAGATGTAACAAAACTTATAAGAAACATGCGGAAAAGCTCTTTGATCTTTCCCATTCCTGACAATGCTGACCCAAAAACCATCTGCATCGGAAATACGAGCGTTGCAATTAACAGCACACGAAAAATCGGAATGCTGGCGTCGTATTTCGTTCCGAAGAGAACGTGAAAGAGCAACGGAGCGCCGATGGCAAGGATGATTCCGATGGGGATTAACGCAAGATAGAGAAAGCTTACGCTTTTTTCGAGAATAGTCCGAAGCGTTCCTAAGTCATTTCGTGAATGATATTTGCTGGCGGCTGGAAACACAAAGAGCCCCATCGTATCGCGCACCACGTCGAACCCTCGGAAGATAAGCTTCGCAGAACTATAGACCGCCGCGCCCGCAGCTCCCGTGAATCCTGAAACGATTAGGGTATCGAAGTTCTGTTGCGCAGTGGATACCACCCCCATCGCCGCCTGGTAGCGGACAAAGCTCGAGATGCGCGAGAGCATCGTGCGCGAGAACTGGAGGCGGAACC
>JAKAIL010000136.1 GCA_021825235.1 Bacteroidota bacterium
CATTGTCAGTAGTTCCGTCATCGACCGCTCCTGCTGAAAGTTCGTCCAAACAGCAGTAGCGGTCTTCCCGAAACCCTGACATTTCTATTGTGCTAAGAACCTGACATTTCTAAGGTGCTACTACAGTTAGTAATACACTATCTCCAGCGGAATCCCATCGGGATCGCGAAAATAGAACGCATAATATTCAGGAGAATATTCGGGATACGCTGCGGGCGGACGAGTGATTTCTACCCCCGCCGCTTGTAAGTCGTTGTGTATTCGTTCGACCTCTGCTGTGGAGCGAGCACGAAAAGCCAAATGGTTCAGGCCGACATCCCGAACGAATAGTGCGTGTTCAGCAGCATTCTCGCATTTAATCCAAATATTGTGGCTGCCATTCTCATACGACTTTACGGAGAAATCGACCGTTTCTTCACGATGGTCCACGGAGAAGCCTAGCGGTAAAAGCAGCTTATCGTAAAATGCTTCCGAGCGTTCGAAATTACTTACGTTGAGGACAATGTGGGCGATCATGCTTCGAAGCCGATTTAGCTACGCTTTGTCTGCCAATCGTCAAAGGAAGTCGTCCGGTAAGCGCCGGTCCCGATATATTCGAGAAGGCTGGCGAAGTCCTTTGCAGGCAGATATCCCGGAACGCGTTCGATTACGTTCCCATCCGGCGAAAGAAAGAGAATCGTGGGGTAACCGGTGACGCTCCAGTGTGATGCCAACTGGCGGCCGGAGGTGGTCGTTCCTAAAAAGTCGATGCTTGCATCCGATTCGGCATTTACTTTCGTGGCTGCAAAATAAGCGTGCAACTGCTTCTGAACGTTCCTGTCGGGATAAACATCCTTATCCAATTGCTTGCACCAATGGCACCAATCGGTATAAACATCGACGAGCACAAGCTTATGCTGTACTTTAGCATCAGTAAACGCCTGAGTAAGCGGTTCAAAGCCCGGGGTTAGGGAAGCAATGGCAGGTGCCGGTGTCGGAAAGATTGCGGCTGTGGCACCGTGGCTCGCGCTGCATGATCCAGCCGGACACCACCCCACCAATCGTGCAATAATAAAAATTCCTGCTGCTCCTGATAGTATCCATGTAAAGATTTTCATAGTATCCTCTCCCTATTTCCAAAAAATGATATGTCGTAACAGTGCCCTGAACCGCTGCCGGAAGCGGCGCGGTGTAGGTTCCAGTTCCTGAATCCGTGCCTGCTGAACGAGCGTGAGTGTATTGCTAAGCGCACTGACCGGCACGGGTTGTGGAATGTGCGTTATCCGGTCATGCAGCGCATGCACGAAGGCACGTTCCTGTTCAAAAAATCCATTGCACAAAACGCAGGTAAGTACATGCGCTTTTGCAAGGGCGAAGCGGCTTCCGCGCTCGTCCGGGCGAGCGTTCGGATCGGTGCGCATGGTCTGTAGATCGTAGAGGAGCGTTCGCGCCTCGTGGCAGGTCATCATATACTTTCCTTTCCTCCCTCTTTTACATGTTCCGTAGCATATCCTCGCTTGCGCGCGTATTCTTCTAACTCTTTAGCAAGGAATCTTCTCGCTCGAAATAATCGCGAGGAGACGGTCCCCTTCGAAAGTTTAAGCTGCTCGCTAATTTCTTCGCGCGTCATCTCCTCCAGATCGGATAAAACAAAGACGGCTCGATAGACTGTAGGCAGCCGGTCCAGTGCTTTCACGATTTCTTCATCCCACAAGTTCGATTGAATGTTCTCAATGAGCACCGACGGAATTTCCATGGCATCTTGGGCCATATCGTAGGCCTCCTCGAGGTCCGTGAAAGTTCCTCGCCGCTTTTCGTTCCGAATCCGCGTTAGGAACGTATTAACGAGCGCGCGTCGCAGATAGGCATACGGCTGGTCCGCCGATTCCACCGAGGCGCGGTTCCGAAACGCCGCGAGCGCCGCCTCCTGGAGAAGGTCCTCCGCGTCCATGCGATTGTGCTTCGTAAGGTTCATCGCAACCGCATAGAGACGCCCGAAATGCTCGACAATGATATCCTCGAATCCCTTGCGGCACTCCCCAACCGGAATCGTGGGGCGGTCCAGAGGTGCTCCTGCTTTGGGCCCGGCACCACCCGCAGCGGTTTGAGGATACATGAGTTTCATTTTTTAGTAAGACTCCGGTTATAAACGAAAACGTCCCTTTCGAACGAGGAATTTTATTTTAGCGTATCGCAATTACCGCGTAAAAATGTCGTCCTTACCGGCCGCGTGACATCCTTTACACATGCCGCCCATCAGTGTATCGCCTCGAGCCATGATCGTCCCATTCATAGGAGAAAGCATAAAATATTCCCAGCCATTTCCGGTATTATTGTAACCACCACTACGCTTTGCCATGCCTGTAACCATTTGTACCTGCCCATTCATGCTCGAAGTTTTAACGAAGATCGTCCCAATGGGAAAGTGCCCGCTTGCATCGCGCTGGGGATTAGACGAGTTCATATACGTGATTCGGGTCACCAATGTGTCACAGCAGCCGTGAGGACCGCCCGTACTGCTGTTTGTCCCCAAAAGTCCGGTGGGATCGGGACCTATGCGAGGAGCACCATCGCGCGCCCAGGATTGAAAATTGGCAAAGCTCGAATCCTGGGCGATATATTGCGATGCTGCCGTGGTGCTCGGTGATGAAGTGCTGTTGGAACACGATGCGAGTGAAAGTGCTAATAACGAAAGTGCGACAAGTTTCATGCGTTCATTTAGTTAATGGATGGAAGCGAATAGCTCATCAGTTGAGCCATTGTTTTTCACAGGACTCCGGAAGAGTGCGAAATAGTCCCGCATGAAAAAAATATATTTTCTGGACGTTTTGGGAGCAGAACGGAGTCTTCGTAAGAAAATTCGCTATATCGAGCGAGCTAACACAAACACATTTATTACTCAGGAATGACTATGGCAACAACACTTTCAGCAACGGCTCCTGCGCAGAAGGCGCGGAGTTCCGTTAGTAATGGCATCGTCGCGGGCTTAGGCGGCGGACTTATTTTTGGTATCCTCATGCAGATGATGGGTATGATTTCGATGATCGCCATGATGATGGGTTCGAAAAGCGATCTCGTTGGATGGCTTATCCATCTCATGATTAGCGCAGTTTTCGGACTCATCTATGGCGTTCTGGCGTACAGGATTTCATCCTCCTGGGTCGTATCCGGCCTGGTGTATGGTGCGATACTGTGGGTCTTCGGACCGCTCTTCATAATGCCGATTATGGGAGGCATGGCTCCCTTCACCTTCACCGGCACAACGTGGATGGCACTTATGGGCCACCTGGTCTATGGGTTCCTCACCGCTTGGTTCTTTCAGCGCTTAACAAAGTAAAGAAATGGAACTAACAATTTACTCGCTGCCGATGTGCTCCCATTGCATTGATGCAAAAAAATATTTGAAGGATCATGGTATCCCGTATAAGGATATAAGCGTAGCCGGCAACCGAGAGGCGATCGATGAAATCGTTCGCCTCACGGGGCGGCGCGCCGTGCCGGTTATCGTCTGCGGCAAGGACGTAATGTCCGGCTACGACGAAACGCGGCTGGAACAAATGATCCACTGCGCGCGGAACGTTACCGAGGTGCCGTAACTAACCCGGGAACGTGTTCTACAGATGTGTACTGCGGAATTGCATTCCGTAGCCATGCGGGTGCGGAATGCAATTCTTCACTACACACATTTTTTCACACATTTTTTAACTAATTCAACTCACTCAACCAATGAAAAAGCTATTTACAATACTCACCGTTCTTACGTTCGCCTTCGTGATGGAGCAACCAAACCCCGCGCTGGCGAAAAAGCATCATCCTGCGGCTAAAGTGATGGCCGAATATGTCTGCCCCGCGTGTGGTGCGGTCTCCGAAGTGCCCGGCAAATGCATGGGTGATGGACACACGCTGATCAAGGTCGGTGATTATTATTCGAAAGCCGACCCGACGTATGTTCGCACAAAGCCCGGCAAAGGCCCGGATGGCAAGCCGCTCGTGAAAATGACTCTACCAAAGCACAGCGCCATGCATTCCATGGGCGGAATGTAATCGAATGCAATCCGCTTCCCGGTTCCGACAGGTATATGTCTGTCGGAACCGTTGCATCTAAGAACATTTTATGACCCTTGAATCAACCATTACTTGCCCACACTGCGGCCACTCCCGAACTGAAATAATGCCCACCGATGCTTGCCAATTTTTTTACAAATGCGAGCAATGCGGCACCGTGCTGCGGCCCAAGCCCGGCGATTGCTGTGTATTTTGCTCCTACGGCTCGGTGAAGTGCCCCCCTAAGCAGGAGGAAAAAGCAGCCGAGCGCGGGAAATAACTCTGCCCCAAATCTTGTTTGAACGGTATGGTAGATTCCTCCTCCCCACTCACCACCATTGGTTCCGGCCTTTGGATGGCGTTCTATATGTTCTGGGAAATGCTCTGGGCGCTCTTGCTCGGATTTTCCATTTCCGCAGCGATTCAAGCCGTGGTTTCCAAAGGTGAAGTTGCCCGGCTCCTGCCGGATCACTCCCCAAAATCGCTGCTCAAAGCCTGCGGTTTAGGCGCAGCATCCTCCTCCTGCTCGTACGCAGCGACGGCCATTGCGCGTTCGCTTTTCCGTAAAGGTGCAGACTTTACGTCATCTATCGCGTTCGAATTTGCCTCGACGAATCTCGTAATCGAATTGGGAATCGTTCTCTGGGTGCTCATCGGCTGGCAGTTTACCGTTGCGGAATTCATCGGTGGCTTCGTGATGATCGGTATCCTTGCCCTGCTCTTTCGCATCTTTCTTCGGAAGCGGATGGTCGCTGATGCGCGCACCCAGGCCAACCGCGGCCTTGCCGGTTCTATGGAAGGACATGCCGCAATGGACATGAGCCTGAAAAGCGGCGGATCCCTCTGGAAGCGCGTGACTTCTCCCAAAGGCTACACTGCTATTACGCATTATTTTTACATGGACTTCTTAAGCCTGTGGAAGGACGTTGCGCTGGGTTTGATCATTTCGGGATTTCTTGCAGTGCTCGTTCCACAAACAGCCTGGCAAGCACTTTTCTATACCGGACATGGAGCCTCATCGAGCATCGTGGGGGCGTTCGTCGGTCCCATTGTTTCGTTCCTATCGTTCGTGTGTTCAGTTGGGAACGTTCCACTCGCCGCGGTATTGTGGAACGGCGGCATTAGCTTCGGTGGTGTCATCGCATTCATATTCGCCGACCTGCTTATCATTCCCATCCTTAATATCTACCGTAAATATTATGGCTGGAAGATGATGCTATTCCTCTTCGTCACTTCTTATATCGCGATGGCGATTGCAGGGCTTATCGTGGAAGGAATTTTCAATGCCCTGGGCCTTATTCCAACGGCTCATCCATTCGTTGCTATGAATGCAGCAATTTCCTGGAATTACACGACGGTCCTCGATATTATTTTCATAGCAGTCGCTGGTCTGTTCCTGCTCCGCTTCCTTAAAACCGGTGGGCCGGCGATGATGAAGATGATGGACATGACCGAAGAAGAGATGATGCATGGTCATGATCATCAGCATGAGCATCCTGCCACGCCATCTGCTTCGGGCGCAGAGTTCGCAAACGATCCCGTGTGCGGGATGAAGGTGGACCCAAAATCAGCACAGCACACAGCCACGTTCGAAGGCAAGACGTATTACTTCTGCTGTGGCGGGTGCAAGTCGAAATTCGAGAGCGATCCGGCTGCATACATGCACAAGCATGAGACGATGGAACATTCCGTCCACGGTGCCATCGAATATTCCTGCCCGATGCACCCTGAAATTGTGCAAAACTTCCCCGGCCGGTGCCCCGAATGCGGCATGATGCTTCTGCCGAAATCGCTTCCGATCGCAATGTAATCTTTCATTGAAGGGTCGGCTCCAAGCTGGAATAATTTCTGTTCGCTTTGGCAGCCATGAAACATGCCTTCCTTTTCTTCGGAATCTTCGTGCTTGCGGGATGCACACGCAATGTAGCCACGCCGCCAGCGGTACATGCACAGCCAGCGAATGGCTGCGCGTTAGCTGCCTGGGTTATGCAGCAAAAGCCGCATACCACGCGCACGCTCGAAGCGCCGCCACCCGACCTCCGGGATACCGTCATCATGGTAAACGGTGCCCAGCACAAAATTTCGATTCCGGCGGGATTTACGATGACGGTCTTCGCGAACATTCCTTCCTGCCGGGGTCTTACGCTATCCCCTGATGGTGTCGTTTATGCGACCTCGTACAATGGAAATGTTTATGCCCTGCCGGACCACGGCCACAGAGGGGTTCCCGATAGTATTCTTACGGTAGAAACGGGTCTCGGTGATCCAAGCGGTATCGGTTTCGTCAATGGTGAACTCTACGTTTCGAATAATGCGGCGCTGTATCATCTCGTTACTCCGGCTAATAGCCGGGTAGCAACGAGTAAACTGTTGATCGCGAGCTTTTCTCCAGGTGGTTCCCATACTACGAGGAATTTCGTGTTCGATACCGCTAATCAGAAATTATATGTGGCTGTTGGGTCATACGGGAACATGGACACCACCGATTTTGCCCATCGCGCGCGTATCTATGAGATGAATCCCGACGGCTCGGATACAGTGACCTACGCCAGCGGCATCCGCAATGCCGAAGGGCTGGATTTCGATCCACGCACCGGCGCGCTCTGGGCCAATTGCAATGGCATGGACAACATTTTTGGGGCCGGCGATCCGCGCACCAATGATAATCCATCGGAATGTATTTATCTCATTTGCAAGGGCGCCAATTACGGCTGGCCATGGTGCTATGGGTTCCAGATGCGAAACCCCACACCTCCCTGGGCCAACCTCGATACGAATATTGTGAAGACGTTCGATGGTCCGGTCGCTGAAGTGTTAGCGCATTCGGCTCCGCTCGGGCTTCATTTCTATCGAGGAACGAAGTTCCCCGCACCGTACCATGACGCAATCTTCCAATGTTATCACGGTTCGTGGGACCGAACCCCTCCTGCACCACCGCGCATCACAGTGATGTTCGCGGACACCGATGGCAAAAATGCCCGCGTAACGGACTTCGTAAATGGGTTCCAGCCAGACTCTTCCGGAAATCGCTGGGGCCGCGTGGTGCAAATTATCGAAGGCGCCGATAGCTGCCTCTATGTTTCGGATGACGATGCCGGTGTCATTTATCGCATTGCTTATACCGGTGTGGAAAGCGGCGTATCCGAGACATCTGAAGCCCGGGTATTCCAAATTAGCGATCCGGTTCCCAATCCTTCGAGGAATGAATTGGAAGTGCAGATCACCCTTTCCACTCCGGCCCCGGTGCAAGCAGAATTGTACGATGTGCTCGGCAATGAGGTGCAATCGCTTATCGATAGCGACTTGCCGAGCGGGAATTATCCGCTCATCATCAGCACACAGGGGCTGGCTGCGGGAACCTACACACTTCGAGTAAGTTCCGGCGGCGAAGTGGTTTCGCGGCGGGTGGTGATTGAACGATAGCCTGCAAGGGCGCAAAGAACGACAAAGACCAGAAAGCCGGTCGTTGAAACGCAGCGGCCAACCAGTTGACTCGGAGCCGGGACTAAATGAAGCATAACTTCAAGATGACCTGGCGGCAATAGCACGGTCATGAACCCATTGGGGTCAGGAGTTACCCTCCGTGGCGCTGAACCTATAAATGCCTCCCAGTACGGCCAGTAAAACATGTGAAACCGCACCGGCGTTGGCTGCGAAACATTTGCCTCGAATCGCCATTCGGTTGGAGTGCGAGAGAGAAGATAGATGGAATCCGCAGGCGCTGTAAGGCCCAGCAGTACCGCGGGCGGGTCACTCATGCGGCGCAAGGTTATTCCGATCACTTCGCTGGGATCATTCGAGGCCCATTTGGTGGCATATTCGGGAGCATCCATCAGATAGGAATTAATGGGCAGCGGTGGCCGTCGGAACAAGTTCCGAGAGATCGTTAGCTCGGATGCCAGCGTCACGAGAGCAAGACCGATGAGAATGCTATTTCGCAATGAGGAACGGGTAGCAGTTGCGGTCCCCCCCTGCGTACAGCAAAGAATGGTAATCGCAAGAAGCAGGATGCCATTCCACCGCCAGGAGAACTGGACGAATGGCATTCCGGGAATCAAGTGCCAAAACGGCACACTAACAAATGGTAGTTGGAAGAAAATCGCAATAGCTAATACCCAAATCCAGTTGCTGAGCTGTGATCGTTCCCATTGTTGCCTTCGAAAGAATCGAAAAACCAAGAGCAGCAATCCCGCAATCAATGTGGCAATGCTCAATATTCGGAGCCAGTCGAAATGACCATGAAACAGATCGAGCCATACGAAGCCGAACTGGCTCGTGTGCATGTCCAGATCGAACAAGTGCCGTTGGTGGATAAGATCACGCAACGCAAACGCCGGAAACAGATACACAGAAGCTACAGCAATAGCTAACACGAAGGCTGTGGCCTGCGAAGCAATTAGGCCAGGGGTTCGACGCGTGCCAATAGTAACAATGACAGTAAGAACAGCAAGGTAAGCAGTTGGGAGGTTGGTGAGAAATAATCCCGCCCAACCCAAGGTAAGAACTGCGATTGAAGCGAGTCTATCCTTGAACTGAAGAAAGACGAGGGGCAGGAATGCGAGCGCGGCATGTTCGGTAAGCGCATTACGGATATAGACATCACAGAAACGGTATGCAAGGAAGCTGTACATGCAGGCTCCGACAAACGCACGCAATTTCGTTCCGCCGTATTGCCGCAGAAGCCAATAACTCGTAGCAAGGGAAAGTACCGCAAACGAACGCTGTGTCGCATCATACAAAATCGCCGGGAAATGGATTCCAATCAGATGAAAGAGGCCTGCCAGCCAATAGACGAGCGGAGCATAGAAATAAAACGTCGGCGCGCCAAAGCCACCGAAGGAACCTGGGAGCCAGCGAGGATAAGCAATACCTTCGGAGAAGAGCAATGGGAACTGGTATAACCAATTCAAATGAACATACGCATCATGTCCAATGACTGGATAATTTAGAAGACTGAACAAAATGCTGATTGCACTCGCCACAAAGACGAGTGCAGCCGTTACCTTCCGAGCCGGTTCGGAACTTGTCGAATGGGAAGTGCGAATTCCTGTGCTGTCGGCGGTTCTGTTCATCCGAAGAGTTCACAAACCGTTCTGGCGGCCTGTTCGCATTGCTCCCGGGTAACATCCAGGTGTGTAACGGCCCGCAGCAACCCATGAGAACCAAGTGAAAGCAACACCCCCCGCTCCTTCAGCATCGCAAGCGCATGTTGAAGATCGGGGCCGCCTTCCATTTTCAGCAGTACAATGTTCGTCTCTACGCGTTTCATATCAACTTCCACTCGGCTGGAGGATTCGAAAATAATCTCGGCAAATCGGCGAGCGTTTGCGTGGTCTTCTGTTAATCGTTCCCGGTTGTTTCGAAGCGCGAAGAGCGCGCCGGCGGCAATAATTCCTGCTTGGCGCATTCCCCCACCCCAGATTTTTCTATATCGTCGCGCTTTTGTGATCCACTCTTTGGGTCCGGTGATTGCGCTTCCCACCGGCGCGCCAAGTCCTTTCGAGAAGCAGACGGAGACGGTATCGAAATGTTGGGCATAGTCTTTCGGTTCGTGCCCCGAGAAGGTGCAGGCATTCCAAAGGCGAGCGCCATCCAAGTGCATTTGGACCTCCTGTTTTTTCGCAAGGATTGAGATCTCGCGAATTCGTTCCAAAGGATAGACCGTCCCGCCCGCGCGATTGTGGGTATTCTCCAGCGCGATGAGCCGTGTAACAGGCATATAGTAGGCCTTTTCGCGAATCGCCGGCAGAATGTCTTCGGCGGAAAGCAGTCCTCGATCCGCGGCCTTTACAGGAAAGAGTTGGACACGCGAGAGAAAACTTGCTGCGGTCGTCTCGTAATTGAAAATATGGGCGTCGGCTTCGAGGATAACCTCATCGCCTTCCATCGTGTGGACCGCAAGCGCTAATTGGTTGGCCATGCAGCCGGAGGGCGTGTAAAGCGCAGCCTCCTTTCCTAAAACGGAGGCAACTTCTTCCTCTAATTGGCGAACGGTAGGGTCTTCGGAAAAAACGTCGTCCCCTACTTCGGCTTCGGCCATAGCGTTACGCATGGGTGTCGAAGGTTTGGTAACAGTATCAGAACGAAGGTCTATAAACTTATCCACATTATTAAATAATGTAAAAATGAAACTTGACTTTACTTTTGAAAGTTTGTATTTTTGAAACCGGGATTACGCTGAGTATGCTGATTTCGATGAGAGCATAAATACAGCGTCGAAGGTGCATTGGAATCTCCATTTATGAAAAAACAGAGGTTTCAGCACGGTCAGCATACTCAGGCGTAAACTGAATACATCGATTTTTCTTTGGAATCAGAAGATATAATCTCAGTGAAATCAGCTTACTCAGCGTAATCCTGGTTCAAAAATACGGCATGGATCGAACGACTGCAACGAATGGTAAAAAAGCGCCGAAAATTCCGGCGCTCGAAATGATCGGTCTCGATGCGACAGACCTGGCGTTGCTCACGTCATTGCAAGAACAGGGACGCACGAAGCGCAACGAACTGGCCGAGCAAGTGGGTCTCTCGCTTCCGGCTGTGAGCGAGCGAATGCGGAAGCTCGAAGAGCGCGGAATTCTGCAAGGTGTTCATGCAAAGTTAGACCCCAAGCTCGTAGGGCTCGATGTTGCCGTGTTTATTACTGTAACCGTTGAATCGAGCAGCATGTATCCAGATTTTCTACAAGCCGCGAAGCAGCACCCGGAAATTCTGGAAATTCACGCAATCACTGGCGAAGGCTCGCATTTGATCAAAGCCCGTACATGGAATACTTCCACGCTCGAACGGCTGCTGAGTCAAATCCAACAATTCCCAGGGGTACGGCAAACGCGCACGAACGTCGTGCTTTCCACTTACAAGGAGACCTCCGCACTGCCAATAGAAGAATTATCGCCGTGATGCGTAAAGTGTAATCGTACCGCGTAAAAAGTATATTCGCGTTACGCATTATGCATCCCGCGTCACGACCTACCACTCATCACTTGTTACTCATTATTCGTTACTATGACTAAATCCGAAGTACTGTCGCTGGCCAAAGAACAAAAAGTCGAATTCATCAACGTCATGTTCACCGATTTGCTCGGTGTGATGAAGGCGCTCACCATTCCGGTATCCAA
>JAKAIL010000137.1 GCA_021825235.1 Bacteroidota bacterium
GCTCACGCGCCAATCGGATGGAACCTTTGAAATTACGGCAATCGAACATGAGTAGCAGACCAATAGATAATCACAACCTACTAAACAACACGAAACAAACATAGCATGAAAAAACTAAATCACATTTCTCATTGCGTGGCAGCAGGCTGCTTCCTTGCGCTCGTGCCGCTGGCAGCACGGGCGCAGCATGCTGCGTGCGCTGTGTCGGGAATCCAACGCAGGGTAATCCGCAAAACTGAACTTTCGTCCTTAGAGGCAGCACAGTCGAAACCGATGACTTCGGGAAACGCGATTGTGCTCGCTCATCCAACCAACTCCATACTGGTCACCACGGGAACCGGCGACGATAATGAATCCTACCGCATCGATGGAATTCGGAACCCGACCATTGTAATACACGCCGGGGCCAGCGTGAAGATTCTGTTCGTCAATATCGATGGCGATCTGCCCCACGATTTGCGCGTAGGAGATGTAAAGCCGCCCGATACTGCGGGCACTTATGGCTCCGTTCGGCTCGAACGCGCGAGGGACGATAGTTACTCTGCGGAGGAGTTCCAACTCCAAATGCCCATGCCCGGCAGCTACAACTATTTTTGCAGTGTTGGCAGCCATGCCAAAAATGGAATGGTAGGTAGGATAGTGGTCCTGAAACCTAATGCCTCGATGAGTGAGATGCTGCGCGCAAAATAATCACGTCCTTTTTTATCACGGAATGCAAGAATGAACATGAAACAAACTAACACTTTTCGAAAGAGACTCGCGATCGGCCTTCTGCCGATGACGGTACTGCTCGCCTTTGCGGTGCCGGGGTTCGCCCAAAGTGCGCCTTTTACGTTGGTAGAACATCAGGAACGAATGATCTCCGCGGACGACTTCGGCAAAATCGAAGCAGCGGCACCAACAAAAAGCTCCGGAGATGCACTGCTGCTGACCGAAAGCATGGATTCCCTTGTCGTCCGAACCGGGCCGGGAAATGACATGCTGTCCTATCGCATTCAGGGTCTGCGCAATCCGACGTTGGTGCTTCGCGCGGGAACCGCGGTACATATTCTCTTTGCCAATGTAGATGACGATATGCCGCACGACCTGCGTTTCGGAGGCTTGCCTCCGGATACCGCCGGAACCGTGGGAACGACTCGCCAGCCCTATTCGGAGAATGAGATGTATTCGGCGGAAGATATTGTGATCCGAGCGAATACACCCGGGTATTATCCCTATTTCTGCAGCTATCGCGATCATGCGGCCAAAGGAATGAGGGGATGGATTGTCGTCACCTCGTCCACTGCTACCGAGCAGGCGATGATCAACGCGGCAGGCGAAATTGAAAATGCGGGCGGCAGTTCGGCTGGTGCAATGAATATGAGCGGTGTTTTGACGACCGAGCCCATGTCGCAGGAAGGTTCCGGGACCACTTGGGTTCCAGCCGCTACTCCCGAATATATGCGCATGTATCAGGCGGGCGACTGGTCGCTCATGCTACACGGCGATCTTTTTCCGCGGTTCGATTATCAGGGCGGACCGCGCGGAGGACACCGCATCGATGCTCCGAACTGGGGAATGCTCATGGCCGAGCGCGCAGTCGGCACGGAGGGTCAGTTCACAGCGCATCTTATGATGAGCCTCGATCCACTGACGATCGGCGGGCAGGGATACCCACTCCTTCTTCAAACCGGAGAAACGTGGCATGGCGTAAAACTGCACGATGCGCAACACCCGCACGACCTCTTTTCGGAACTTTCCGTAGCTTACAGCCAGAAGCTCGCGGATAATTCCTCGGCGTATGTGTATGTTGGTTATCCCGGCGAGCCGGCGCTTGGGCCGCCCGTCTTCATGCACCGATCAAGTGCGATGTCCAACCCCAACGCCCCCATCAGCCATCACTGGATGGATGCAACGCATATCACCTTTGGTGTCCTAACGGCGGGGGTTGCGGTTGGCAGCTGGAAGCTTGAAGGCTCTTACTTCAATGGGAGCGAGCCGGATGAGAACCGCTATGATTTCGATCCGATCAAGCTTAATTCCTATAGCGGGCGGCTTTCGTTCAATCCCACGGACAATTTTGCGTTGCAGATCTCGAGTGGGCTGATAAAAAATCCGGAGGGTGATGGCATCAATGTAATTCGTTCGACGGCTTCCGCAATTTATACGGAACAATTCGGAGACGAGAACTGGTGGTCCACTACGGCAGCGTGGGGCCAGAACCACGAGGTGAACAGCCTTACGTTTAACGCTCTCCTGCTCGAATCCGAGTACAACTGGCCAGACTGGAGCGTTTATGGACGCGGTGAGTACGTGCAAAAAACGAACGGCGAGTTAGTGCTTCCGCTTGCGGACTCGAACGCAGTAAACAACGTCGATGAAGTAACGCTGGGTCTTACGCGAAAATTATTCAGCGCAGCCTCGATCGATGTCGATCTCGGCGTGCAAGGTTCGATTAACTTCGTTCCACCGGCACTCGATCCGTTTTATTCCGAACATCCTGCAGGATACGAAATCTATCTTTCCATTCACCCAAGCTTTGGCAGTATGAGCATGAAAGGAGCGGCCGAATGAAGAAAGGCACCATCATATGGATTATCGTGCTCGTCGTGGTTGCTGGTGTAGCTATTTGGTTCGCGCATTGGATTAGCGGCGGTTTTTCGACGCGCGAGCAGCCCTCGGCCGCTGAAGCATTTCTGGCGCGAACCTCCCTCAGCCTTTCCATGCCATCCGGTGCAAAGCAAGCGAAGAACCCTTTTTCGGCGACGCCGGAGGTGCTTCGCGGTGCACGGAACCGATATGAAGATAATTGCGCGCTCTGCCACGCGAATAACGGCAGCGGACTTACCGATCTCGGAAAGAATCTCTATCCCAAGCCGCCGGATCTTCGCGCGCCACTTGTGCAACACTTGAGCGACGGGGAACTCTATTACATTATCCACAACGGCATTCGCATGACGGGAATGCCCGCGTGGGGCCCGGCGGCGAACGATAGCGAAAGTTGGAAATACGTGCTCTATCTGCGGGAGATACCGAAGCTCACGACAGAGGATGTGCAACAAATGGATGACGCAAATCCCGCTGGAGCGGCGGACTCAGCAGGCAAGTAAATCACAACATTTTTCACTCATTCAAATAACACTGACATGAAAACGATCCTCAAACTGCTACCACTGGCCGGCCTGGTGCTGCTTACCTCCTGCTCGAAACAGGAACAAGCCACACCCGGCGATTCCACACATGCCACGGCCGCGGCCGTGAAATCCGGCGATGGCCTGGCCATCGTGCGCGGTGTTGACACTGCGGCAAAGTCCATCACATTGGCCCACGGTGACGTTCCAGGCATCATGGACGCAATGCTGATGGAATATCCCGTTTCGAATCCGGCAATGCTCCACACCGTCGCCGTTGGCGATTCCGTGAGCTTCACGCTCCAGGACCGCGGAGATGGGAATTATGTAGTCACGAAAATTTCACTTATCAAGAAAGGGTAGCAGCAATGCACAATATATTCAAACTACCGATGATACTTCTCCTTGCCTGCGGCTTAACCGCGCTCGCGGGCATGTCAGGAGCTTACGCCCAGACGGGTGGAATGGGTTCCATGCACATGGGTTCCATGCATTCGGGAAGGGAAAGCCACCCTGCCTGCAACGGGCGAGGCAAGGTGATGGCGATGGACACGAAGTCCATGCACATTACGCTCGCGCACGGGAATATTCCTGGAATGATGTCTGCCATGACGATGGCCTATCCGGTTTCCACAGCTCGAATCCTGAATGGGATTCACGTGGGCGATTCGGTGACGTTCACCATGTCATCGAAGAACGGGAACGATGTCATTTCCGCGCTCGCCGTCATTCCAAAAAAATAGGTGGGAAGGAATTATGATCCGAACATTCTTTGCATTCTCAACAAACATCAAGGACAACCAATGAAAATACTTCTTAGTATAACCATCTCCTTAGTACTGATCACGGCAGGGCTCGAAGCGTGCTCGTCCTCGAACGATTCGCCGGCCACGGTGAACCTCACATCGAACACGATCGCGCTCAACGCACAGGATACGACGGGAAGCGTGGATGCCTCGCTTTCCTGCCAGTGCCCGTGCGATATGAATGACATGATGGCCACTGGCGATACCGGTGTCATCCATTTCAACATCGGGGAGCTCATGGGGCAGCATGAGACGACGCATCATATCGTCGCGACCGTCAACCCGATGGATGCCGATACGGGTGTAACGTACACCTGCACCTTCCACTTCACCATGCACGATCCGATGGTGATGGGCGGAATGCAGGATTACCCAGCCACCATCACGGCAACCTATCGTCGCTAATTTTGCACGTCTATTTAGTGGAAGAGCTGATAGTTCAAAATACAGAGATGACTCAAGGAAGCTGATAGCATGATAGAACGCATTGTCGAATGGAGTGCCGGACATAGAACGTTTATTATCGCTCTGTTCCTTCTGCTTACCGGCATCGGTATTTGGGCGATTTCCACGACGCCATTAGATGCGATTCCGGACCTTTCCGAGAATCAGGTCATTGTGTTCTCCCAATACATGGGACGCTCGCCGCAGGTGGTGGAAGACCAACTAACGTTCCCATTAGTAACCGCACTTCAGGGACTTCCGGGTGTGATCGCAATCCGAGCGACCTCGATGTTCGGGATGAGTTTCATCTATGTCATCTTTAACGACAATACGGATATTTACTGGGCGCGTTCCCGTGTCCTTGAAAAGCTGGCAAGTTTGCAGGGAACACTTCCAACGGGTTCCAAAACGGAACTTGGGCCGGACGGTACTGGGGTAGGACATGTATTTTGGTACACGGTCGAAGGAAAAGGATACGACCTTGCCACGCTTCGAACGATTCAGGATTGGTTCATCCGACCACAATTGCAGGCGGTAGATGGTGTTGCTGAGGATGCATCGGTAGGTGGCTTCGTTCGGGAGTATCAGGTGAATGTCCGGCCGTTGGCGATGCAGTTGTATGGCGTGACGATAGATCAGGTAGCCCAGGCTGTGATGCGTGCGAATAACGAAGTGGGTGGGCGAATTATCGAGACGAATGGAAAAGAAAATGTTGTACGCGGGCAGGGCTATTTTACTTCACTCGATCAATTCCGGAGTTTAGCGATTGCGAGCCGCGATGGAGTTCCTGTGCCACTCGGCTCCGTCGCGAATGTGGAATTTGGTCCGGGTCAGCGGCGCGGTGCACTTGACAAGAATGGCAAAGGAGAAGTAACTGGCGGAATTATTGTCATGCGCGAAGGTGAGAATGCCAAAGACGTCATCGACCGCGTAAAACAGCGAATCGCAGAAATTGAGCCGGGATTACCGAAAGGCGTCCACATCGTGCCCGCCTACGACCGTTCGGAACTTATTGAAGCCTCCGTCCACACGCTGGAGCATACGCTGATCGAAGAAGCGATCATCGTGACCGTTGTGGTGCTTCTTTTCCTGTTCCATTTCCCAAGCGCCCTCCGAATTGTTATCGAGATTCCCGTTTCGGTACTCATCGCGTTTATTCTCATGCGCCTGTTCGGTATTACCTCGAACATCATGTCTCTTGGTGGTATTGCAATCGGAATAGGCGTTCTCGTGGATGCCTCGATTGTGTTGCTGGAAAATTCTCATCGGCAATTGGCGGAGGCGGAGCGATTGCGGATAGAGGAGGGAAGAGGTTACGACAGAAACACCGTGATCGTAAAAAGTGCGCAGCAAGTGGCACGCCCCATCTTCTTTTCAATCCTTATCATTATTGTAAGCTTTCTTCCAGTATTTCTCCTTAGCGGCGAAGAGGGAAAACTTTTCCATCCGCTCGCATTTACCAAGACGTTTTCCTTGGTTGGGAGTGCCATCGTTTCCATTACGCTGGTGCCGGTACTTATGACGCTCCTCATGCGTGGTAAAATGCGGAGCGAAGAGGCCAACCCGGTCTCACGATTTTTCCGGTGGCTCTATTTCCCGATCTTGCGTTCAGCGCTTCGGTTTCGGAAGTGTGCGCTTATGGTTAGCGCGCTGCTTGTCGTGATTGCCATTCCGGTAGCGCTTCACCTTGGGAGCGAGTTTATGCCACCGCTGGACGAGGGAAGCCTGCTTTTTATGCCCATGCTTGTCCCGAGCGTTTCCGTGGACGAAGCAGCGCGGATTATGCAGGTCGAGGATGTAATAATCAAGCGCTATCCGGAGGTGGAGGAGGTGCTTGGTAAAGTTGGTAAAGCCGAAACGGCAACAGATCCCGCACCGCAAAATATGATTGAGACCATTATTTTACTCAAGCCCCGGAGCGAATGGCGAAGTGGAATCACGAAAGATTCGATCATTGACGATCTCAATCGGGAACTTGCCATTCCTGGCGTTGCCAATGGCTGGTCGCAGCCCATCATCAATCGCATCAATATGCTCACCACCGGCGTTCGGACCGACCTTGGGCTTAAGTTTTTTGGAAACAATCTCGATACACTCGAACATCTCGCCATCGAAGCAGAGGGAATTTTACGGCGTGTTCCGGGCGCTGCAGATGTCGCCGCCGAGCGTGTCGAGGGCGGTTCATTCCTCGATATTACGCCGAAGCCGACAGCGGAGCAGCTCTATAGCATCAGTGCGGCACAAATTAACGATCTTATCCAGCAGGTGATTGGGGGTATCGATGCTGGAATGGTGGTCAATGGCCGAGCACAATATCCCGTTAGGATTCGCTACGGTCAGGGCTATTGGCATTCTCCCGAAGATCTTCGGCAAATGCCGGTACCGATTGCAATTCCGCAGTTTCGTGAGAGTGCCGTTCCGACTTCAGTCTCTATTGGACAACGTGTGGGGAGTCCTGACGGCTCTTCTGAAAGTTCCGGCATGGGCGTTGGCATGGGTACTCCTTCAGCCAGTACTTCTGGGGACCTGCAATCCGGTGAAGTTACTTCGCCTATCACGGGGAGCAGCCTTCTAAATCCAATTTCCGTTTCCTCTGTACAGTATGTTCCATTGGGGGATTTGGCCAATGTGAAGATCGAAGACGGTCCGCCGATGATTTCCAGCGAAAATGCCATGCTCCGCTCGATCGTTTATCTCAATGTTCGGGGGCGCGATATGGGGAGTTTTGTTAATCAGGCGAAATCAATCCTTAAGAAGAAATTATCGTTGCCTGTAGGTTATACTCTACAATGGAGCGGTCAGTACGAGCAGGAGCAACATGCGGCACAAAGCCTGAAGATTATGGTTCCGCTTGTCTTTGTCATTATCTTTCTACTGTTGCTTTTTACGTTGCATGATCCCTGGGAGGCGGGGATTGTTATGGTAAGCGTACCATTTGCGCTTATCGGCGGGGTATTCTTAATTGCGATCCTGGGAATGAATTGGTCGGTTGCCGTGTGGGTGGGATTTATCGCGCTGTACGGCGTAGCGACCGAAACGGGAGTAGTGATGATTGTCTATCTTCACGAAGCACTGGACCGGACCTTCATAGAAGCGAAGGGACGGACACTCACGAATCAGGACATCTATCATGCCACGGTCGCGGGTGCAGCATTACGACTTCGGCCAAAGCTAATGACGGTCGCGACGGCTATGCTTGGCCTCGTGCCTATTCTCTTCTCTACCGGCACAGGCTCGGATGTTATGAAGCCGATTGCTGCACCAATGGTCGGAGGGATGCTTACCAGCGCGATCTGTGTGCTCATTGTGATCCCGATATTGTTTTATCTTTTGAAATCTCGCTCTCTGCGCAATGGTACTCTCCGGCCGAGTGAGATGGCGAAATGGATGATACACTAATGAGACTTCGAATCCTCTCTGTAATTCTCCTAATTTTTGTTGCGCCGGTTCCACTCTTTTCCCAATGGAGCGCCGAAATTGGTGGCACGTGCAATGTGCAGTCCGGATCGTTTCTTGCGCCGTGCATGTGTACCTTTGCGGACGGTAATGGCAATGGCTACAACTTTGCAGTTTCCTATGATTTTCTTTCGTTCGCGGGCTTTGCTATGGGGATCAAGCCCGGAGTCGAGTTCCAATATTTTAAGTCCATGGAAGTCATGCCCTCGACCTTGGAACGAATTGCGGATGGGCATCAGGAGGAGGTTGGGCTGGGTTATCTGAGTATCGGGCCATACATCCGCTATACCATCTCACTCATGTCGTTTTTTGTGGAAGTCGGTTCGAATTTTCAGTATATTGTTTCCAGTCGTTTCAATCCTATCGGGGAGGAACCTGGGTTCGATCCCACCACCCCGGTGCCCATGCGGTTACAGCGCTATTCGGCGGCAATCTCGGCAGGTTACCGATTTCACTTGCTCCTATTGGGTATTGCTCCGATGGTGACGGCAGATTATCCTCACTTTCCGCATCTTTAGCGGTCTTTTTTTAATCGTTTGGATCAACAAAATGGGGTTGTTTCTAAGGATTAACCGAGAGGGCCTGGAACGGCTATCTCTCGAAGACTTGTTACTCGCTCACTCATTCACTCATTATTTCCATGAAAGTTCAACTTCTCGATATCTGCCACGCCCGTAGCGGGGATAAGGGGGATGCCGCAAATATTGGCCTCATCGCTCGCGAAGAACGGTTTTATCCGATCATTCGCCAGAACGTAACTCGCGCCGCGGTAAAAAAGCATTTCAAGGGCATTTGTTTCGGTCCGGTCGAGCGGTTCGAATTGCCGAACCTTTGGGCTCTCAATTTTCTTCTTCACAATACATTGGGCGGCGGCGGTACCGTCAGTCTGAAGCAAGATGCGCAGGGCAAAACACTTGCTGCCGCATTGCTCAGAATGATGATCGATGTACCGCCCGCTGTCATGCGGTCACCAAGACCGGGTAGCAAGAAGAAGCTTGCTTCAAAGTAAGGTGAAAGAATTTTTCTCATTCGTTCATGGAAGTGGTTCCCATCGCGCAAGGCGAGTGTTGCATTGGATGGGCGGAGCTATTGCCCTGATAGTAGGAGGGTGTCATAACGCCACAACTCCTCCTTCTACACCACCCTCGACACCAACTCCCGGTACTTATAACTATTCGCTGAATGTCGCGAATATTCGTCCGCTCGATACTGCAAGCGGCCAGTATGTTCTCTGGCTGAAAATGAGGAATGACACTGCATGGTATAGCAAACCATTAACGTACTGGACCGTTGGATATGGCTCGCTTGATTTCCTCGGTACGATTTCGTTGCCAGCTTCGCCCGACTCCATCGAAACCGCGTATGTTTCGATGGAACCAAAGATATTTTCCCGTAGCCCGACCAGTGTTCTGATGATAGGCACATTCTATCCTGGCGTGGATTCCGCTGGCATGAGTTCATCTTATTCCGGAGCCATTGGTGATTATGCTCAGGCACAAGCTACCGCTGTGTTTACTACCAAATCATCGGATACCAATCGGGCTCGGCAAGAATTTTATTTGATGCGCCTGATGGGCGGGGTTCCATTACCCAGCGCGACGAACATGCCGATTCCACCGGCGGGATGGAGCTACGGGCTTTGGGTACTCGATTCCAATTTTTATCCCCTTCACAAATTTTTCTACGGTGCTTTTCGGAGTCCGGATAGTTCGGATCTCAATCCTCAGAATGAGGAATATCCATTCCCTGGCGGTTATAATCCGGCGCCTCTTAACGACCCCGGCGCCCGGCTGGAAGTTACGTTGGAACCGAATTATGCTATCCAGACCAATCGGCCGAATGGCCCGTCACCACTTACAGTATTGTGGGGACCGCTCAAGATGTTTATCAATTTTAACGATAGTCTGCCTCTGGAGAATGCATGGGGTTCTTCTGCACTTCAAGGGGTCCTTCGTATTTCTCCGTAGCTACCAGCGGACCGGCAGCCGGATAATATCCTCGTTACGCTCATGTAAGTTGAAGGTCCCGAAGAGACGATACCTATCGGGAACGGCCAATGCGGGATGGTCCGACTCGAGCGTGCAAGTCATTTCCTGATAGGGCGGCAAGAACACGCGTTCCGGTACAGCGGGAAGATACATTCCGTGCTCGAGATACCGATATTCGACGATGTGAAGATGCCACGGTTGAGGGCGATCCGGCAATGCCAACGCCGGTCGAATAAGCAGTGTGTACTTGGTAGTATCCGCACTTGCGCCAGAATCATCTTCCGAAGCATCGAAAAAAACCGGTACTGTTTTCGTGCGATAATCGAACGCGGAATTAAATACTGTACTGGAGTCGGGCCGCACGATCTGGCATGCAATGTCGGTAACTAAATCCCAGTCTTCTTTTGGAAGCGAGACATCGAAGATGGCGCCGCGTTCGCCCGGATGTGCGGTAAATGGCAGTTGAAACGCATCGCCCGTCGTGATGAAGGTATCGATGGTCCGTTCATAGCCTGCGATTTCCCCATCTGCTCGGGCATCGAAGGTAAGCACGGAAGGATTTGCCAGAGTTGCACGAATGGTCGCATCGCCATTGTTCGCCGTGCCACCGGCAAGTGTTTCGATATCCAATGGCTGGATCTGCACGGTTAAATTAGCTTCCATCGGGCCATTATCCTCACTGACCATGGTTCTCGAAAGATCCACTTCCCATACACCGGGCGTGACTCCCTGCCCTTGAATAAAAATGGACGACGACCGCAATTGGGAGCCATCGCTTATGGAAAGCCGTGAGAACTCTTTGCCATCGTTATCGAAAACGGAGGCCATGCAGCCGCGTTTAGGATCCTGAGTAGAAAGTGTAAGCTTCACGGACGCAGCACCAGGCGGAATCGTAAAAAATTCACGATCCAGATCGCCGGGTGCGAGTTTTATGCTTGTTAGCTGGCTGCGATAATGATTCGCGTCGCTGAAAGTATGTGGGATCGCGATAGAATTAACCAACTCGAAAACAGCATTCGCATGGCTATGCGGGGTTCCTTTCGGATAAGCCCAAATCCGTCCGCAATAGAGTCCCGGTTTTTCGAGAAGTTTCGAGTTATAACGAACATCGATATACATCGGGCCGGAACCGCGACGATAGATGCTGGCCTCAACCGGCGACATCCATGGTGCATCGGATACCAAATCGAAAGCCTGCATACCTATCGCGCGTTCACGAGCGGTTGCCGTGGCCGGTTCACCAAGATCGACCGTA
>JAKAIL010000138.1 GCA_021825235.1 Bacteroidota bacterium
CTCTTTCAGCCGGTGCTCGTGAATATCGGTGGCTAACGCCACGTCCTTATAGAGTTCGAATTTCATTCTGCCGTTTCCAGCTCACGGACGCAGAGCGCCTCGTTCGGGTTAAGCTTTTCGATAAAGGTAGCGGGTATAAACACGACATCGCGCGTTTCGCCGACGGCATTGAAAATTTCGAGTGCGTATCCATCCTCGGGATACTCGCCCTTCGGGAAAAATTCCACAATGGTGCCTATATCGCCCTTTCGTACCGGGTGTCCCGGAACGTCCTGTGCCAATGCCACTCGTTCGAATAGTTCAAACTTCATACTTCCATCGCCTCCTTATAAAATGCTTCCGTATTGGGAAAGAGCGTAATGAACCTCCAAGTTCCCCGTGGCGAACGTTGCCAGATTGTGGTAACATATAACGATTGGCCGGACGGTCCTCGAAGAACTCCATCGAGTTCGAATCGCTCTCCGAACGTTGTGTACATTTGAAACCGTCCTTCTCCGGGCAACAATGTACGAATGTCTTCGAGAAGTCGCGGAAAGTCCTCCCGTGTGTAGCCCGCAATTTTGAGGAAACCAGATTTGTCATCCGTTTCAAGGGGCTTAAGCAAATAATCCCGCACCTTTTCTACGGCAATAATGGCGTCTTTCGGAATGATCATGGTGAGAACATCGAGAGAAGAACCGGAGTACCGCGCTCATAAACAGGGTGTGGTGCGGCGTGGTTCGCGGGGCAAGGAAGAAGGATGAAGGATGAGGGATGAAGGATGAGGCAGCGCACAAGCTAAAGCGTGCGCCACACCACGCGGGGAGCGAAAAGCAGGAAAAACTGTTACCTGTTTTATGCTGCAATCGTTTCGGGCTATATTGGATGATCACGGCCAGCTCCACTTGCTGGAGCATGTGAACATGCCTCGCCGGGCGCGGGTTATCGTTACCGTGCTCGATGAAACCTCCCTCGATCAGGCGAGCCTGGAGAACTCCCTGTTAAGCGAGGAATCGCTTGCAAAAGAATGGCTTAGTCCCGAAGAAGAAGCGTGGAAACACCTCGAGTAGGCTCGGTCGTCCTTATCCAATTTCCGTTTTCGGACCTTTCGGGTTCCAAAACACGCCCGGCACTCGTGCTTGCGACTGCCGCATGGGATGACCCCATGCTCTGCCAGATTACCAGCCAGCCCTTAGCGGATCCCACTGCGGTTGAAATCCTTCCCAGCGATCTGGAAGGTGGCACATTGGAACGAATCAGCTTTGTCCGTCCGACGAAAATATTCACCGCACGTTTAAAGCTGGCAACGCGTGTGATCGGGCACCTTCGCCGTGATCGATACACGGCGTGCATCGATTCCCTCACAAACTTCCTCGTTCAAGCCAAGGAGCTTGGGATGCGTCCGTAATTAGGTGGAAAGCAGGGCTCCCAAGGCGCACGCTAAAGCATGAGCCACACCTAATAAATCTTATCCAATTTATCAACAAAATAGCATTCCAAACGAACGTGCCCAAACTATGCTATTTTAGGCACCCATCGGGAACTCACTTTTGTTATAGTGGTTGGATAATCCGATTGGCTTTTAATCCTTTAGTTTCTTTCTCAGAGAACTCGTTCCAAAAGAAAATGGCCCAAAATTCAACAATAGTTCCGTTGTGGATAAAATTTTCGTGAAAAGGTGTCGAGGTGCTCATTACAGCACAAAATCCTCAAAGATAGTTAAAAATACTTATCCACATCGGGGTGTGGAAGAAAAGTATGCTTCGAAAAATCGGCGGTCGCGCATTGACACTTGCTGGCAACTCCGCACATGCGTTTTCGGTAAAACAACTACTCCTCTGCTTCTTCTGGAATTTTCGTCATCAGAAATTTTCTGCCTGCCTTTCCGGTTACAGACCCGCTCTAACAATTATGATCACGGACATTACCCCCACCCAACTCGCCGATCTGCGGGCGCGCCTCGCAGAGCTTGGCGACTCTCTTTGACCTCGCTCAGAAAGAGCGCCGGATCGACCAGCTCGAAGCCGAGTCCGGCCAACCCCAGTTTTGGGACGATCCCAAACGTGCCCAGAAGACCATGCAGGAACTCTCGCGACTCAAAAAAGAGCGGGACGATTTCCAGAAGCTTAAATCCCGTGTGGACGACATCGAGGAACTCGTCGAGCTTGCCCGCGAGGACGAGTCGCTCCGCGAGCAGGTAGCGCTGGAGTTTTCCCATTTGGCCGACGAGCTATCCGCTCAGGAAGCGGCGGTCATGCTCGGAAAGCCGGACGATCACAAGGACACGATCCTGACCATCAACGCGGGCCAGGGTGGAACCGAAGCCTGCGACTGGGCCGAAATGCTGGAACGAATGTACACCCGCTGGGGCGAGCGGAACGGCTATAAAGTCCGCCTGCTGGACGAGCAGCCCGGCGACGCGGCGGGAATTAAAAGCGCCACGCTGGAACTGGACGGCGAGAATGCCTTCGGGTACCTCAAAACCGAAAATGGGGTCCACCGGCTGGTCCGCATTTCTCCGTTCGATGCCAATGCGCGGCGTCACACCAGCTTTGCCAGCGTGTATGCCTATCCCGTCATCGAAGAAGAGAATATGGAAGTGGTCATCAACCCGGCGAACCTCCAGCGCGATACCTATCGCTCCGGCGGTAAAGGCGGGCAGAATGTGAATAAAGTCGAAACGGCCGTGCGGCTGACCTACAAGTACACCGATACCGGCGGGAACCAGCACACGGTGATTGCGGCCTGCCAGGAAGAGCGTTCCCAACTGCAGAATGGCGACCGGGCGATGAAGATGCTCAAATCGCGGATCGCCGCCATCGAGCGGGAATTGGAGGAATCGCGGCTGGCTGCCATCGAAGGCTCGAAGAAAAAGATCACCTGGGGTTCCCAGATACGGTCCTACGTCTTCCAGCCTTACACGATGGTGAAGGACCACCGGACGAAGGTAGCGAAGACGGATGTCCACGCGGTCATGGACGGCGATATTACCGAATTTATGAAAGCCTACCTCCTCTATGAAGGAGGCAAGCTGAAAGTGACTGAAACGGCGGAAGAAGAAATGTAATGGAACTTACTCGCCCCACACATCCGAAATTGGTTTTGCCATCGCGGCGGAATCTGCGTGGCGAAGATCGTACAGATCCTCGATGGTCGCAGGACAGAAAAGTGGGTGATCGGCTCGTCGTATTTCCCCGGCCTGATCATTTGGCCCTCGAAGATGGTGGGAATATTGTTCCCAGCCGTGTGGTCGTCTTCATCCCAGGTAATGATGAAGAGGCTGTTATGGGTTTTCGCCCACTGGATGTATGCATTCATGTGGTCGCGAATCCAGGTATCGCCCATGGCGATCGTGCCGTCGTGCATATCGTTATTCTGATTCGGAACTACATAAGAGACGGTAGGCAGCTTTGTAAAATCGCTGGGAAACGCAGTGAATGGTTGGTTCAGGGAATCGGGAACCTGGTTCTTTCCGGTTCCCATCCAGTCTGCAATGGGGTTATGTTTTCGGCGGTAGGCTCCCGATTCGGAATCGTTCGAGCCGACGCCGGGCAAGTCCTCGGAGTAGGTGACAAAGGTTAGTCCCTGGTCGAGCAATTCGCGGCCAAGGTTATCGGAAGTGTAGGGCTGGTTTTTGGGAACATCGTCATCGCCGACGCCCTGATTCGATCCGGCGAACAGGTCGAAATAATTCGGCTGGCTCGGATGCTCTACTCCAAACGATTGGGTAAATACTGCGGCATGATCATCGGAGGCAAGGCCGGTAATGTAGGGTGCATCGGAAGCCCCTATGATTTCTGCCTGGCTGCGGTTTTCCATGATCGCGATGACAATGTGATCGGGAACGGCGGGTTTTGGATGTTCGCAACCACTTTGAAGAGCCAGGAAAGCTCCCAATATCAATGCGGAAGGTATTTGAGGAAATTTGTTCATAATGCAGCATTACGTTTGTCGCGAGTCTCATCGAGAAGAAGGCACAATCTCCGGAAATTGCATTGAGACATTATTATCGCTGCATCAAGGTTACGCAAACTATACTGGAGTGGGACGGAGTGCCGCGACCAACTCATCTTTCGCAATTTTTAACGCATCCTTCCGCGCACAGGGGATATCCGGTACAACCCCAACGCCTTCCCAATTGCTCTTCGTAATTGGGCTGATGGTTTCCGCGAATGGGAGCGAAAGCACGAACGTGCCATCGATAATATGCCGCTTCGAGGGATGGGCACCGCCGCGAGTCTGTTCCCCTATGACGGTAGCGCGCTTCATCTGCTGGAGGGTATAGGCAAATTCCTCGGCTGCGGAAAAAGTCTTTTTGCTAATGAGTATGCAGAGCGGCTTATCGGCCAGCGGGCGATATGGCCCGTTGATTTCGCTTGGCAATTTTTCCCAGGTCCAGCTTTCACGCGGAGCCATATTGGCGCGGTAGCGGTATACAACAAGGCGTTGCGGTTTCGGAGGAAGCAGATAGGTCGTCGCGAGCGCGACGGATGAGCCGTCCCCGCCCTCGTTCCCGCGGAGATCGATGGCAAGGGCGCGCGCGCCCGCCGCCATGAGAAACACATGGTCTATTTCGCGAATCACGTCCTCGCCTTTGGCCGAATTGGTATTGGGGAACCGGTTGAGCTTTATGACAGCAATGCCACGCTCCAAAAAGTTAACTTCCGCCACCGGCGGCAGTTCTTGCCAGGAGCTTCCTTTCGGACGAATTCCAAGGGTGAGATGAACATCGTGGGTTACCTCGAACATATCGCGCGAAATCATCGTCGCGAATTGGCGGTCCGTTTTTGCGGTGGCATATTCCGGCGTATTCGCGCGCATTCGTTCCACGACTTCCCCGGCCTTTTGTGGAAAGACGTACTGCTCCCCTACTAATTCCAGCGTGCGATTGAGAACGGTTTCGCGAAACATTATTCAGGATTTGATTTCTGAATGCTCCATCGGCGCATGAGCAAATCGCTGCTGGAGCGCGCGCAATTCTTCTTTTGCAGCCTGCGGAAAATGCAGCAGTTGCTCGGCATAATGCACGATTTTCGGCACGGTGAAATCGTATGCTTGCAGAATATCCTTGTACGGCGATGAAACTCCGAAATGGTCAACCGAAAGCGCAGCACCATCCGGCCCCACCCACCGTTCCCATCCGAAGGAGGAGCCAAGTTCGATGGAAAGCCGGCACGTCACCTCCGGCGGCAGGACCATATTGCGGTAATGCTCCGGCTGCTCCTCGAAGAATTCCCAACAGGGCATGGAAACAACGCGCGTCATAATTCCCCGCTGCTCCAGTTCTGTTTGCGCACCCAATGCAAGATGTACTTCCGACCCGGTGGCAATGAGAATAACCTCCGGGTCGCTCATGGCGTCCGATATTACATAAGCGCCCTTTGAAAGCCCGCGCGCAGAACAATATTTTGCTTGATCGATAATGGGAATCTTCTGGCGCGTCAGTACAATTCCCGCAGGACCTTTCATCTTCATAATACAGCGCCAGGCTTCGACCGTTTCATTGGCATCGGCAGGCCGAATAACCGTGAAGTTCGGCATGGCACGCAAGGAAGCCAAATGTTCGATCGGCTCGTGCGTCGGACCATCCTCGCCGAGTGCTACGCTGTCGTGCGTATAGACGAAAATCGAGGGAACCTGCATGATGGCGCTTAGCCGGACCGCTGGCCGCATGTAATCGCTGAAGCAGAAAAATGTCGAGCCGCTGGGATAAACCCCGCCGTGCGCCGCCATGCCGTTAACGATGGCCGCCATCGCATGTTCGCGAATTCCGAAATTTAACGTGCGGCCTTTATACGAGCCATGCTTTAATTGGCTCGGCTCGAAATCGTCCCAGTTCTCGAGCTTGGTAAAGGTGGATTCGTTAAGGTCCGCCGAGCCGCTGGTAAGCGTTGGAACCTTCTCGGCAATGATATTCATCACCTTGCCACCGATGTTCCGCGTAGCGACCGGCCCTTCGGCCGGCTGAAACACCGGCAGATCATCGTCCCAGCCATCGGGCAGAATGCGTTGGGTGGCGTGCAGCAGTGTTTTCGCGTCCTTCGCATTCGCTTTCTGGTATTCTGCAAATTGCTTCGTCCAGGCTTCATGGTCTTTGGTACCACGATCACCCGCCTCACGAAAGACCTTCTCCGCTTCGGGTGGCACCAGAAAATCCGGTTGCTGCGGCCAGCCCAAATGCTGCTTGGTCAGGATGACTTCGTCTTTGCCCAAAGCGCTGCCATGAGCCTTCGCGGTATCCTGCTTATTCGGGCTTCCGTAGCCGATATGCGTGGGAACGATGATAAGCGACGGTTTATCGAGCACCGATTTCGCTACGCGAATCGCATGGTCCACTTCCTCTAAATCGTTCGGGTCCGCAACGCGCTGCACGTGCCAATGGTATGCCTCGTATCGCTTGCCCACGTCTTCGGTGAAAGTGAGATTAGTCGAGCCGTCGATCGAAATACCATTGTCATCGTAGAAGGCAATGAGCTTGCCCAATTCCAGATGTCCGGCGAGCGAAGCGGCTTCGCTCGTAATCCCCTCTTCCATGCAGCCATCGCCCATGAAAACATACGTGTGATGGTCAATGATATTTCCCTCTGCCTTCGAATCGACTGGCGGACGATTGAATGTGCTCGCCAAAAATTGCTCGGCGATTGCCATACCGGCTGCGTTAGCGAAGCCTTGCCCGAGCGGACCAGTGGTTACCTCAATACCAAGGGTATTTCCGCGCTCGGGATGCCCGGGAGTTTTCGAGCCAAACTGACGGAAGTTCTTGATGTCATCGAGCGTAAGGTCGAAACCCGTAAGATGCAGCAGAGCATAGTGCAGCATCGAGGCGTGGCCGTTCGAAAGCATGAAGCGGTCGCGATTGAACCAGTGTGGGTCCTTGGGGTCGAAGCGAAGATGGCGAGTCCAAAGCACGTAGGCCACTGGAGCCAGTCCCATCGGCGCGCCGGGATGCCCGCTGTTCGCCTTCTCTACCGCATCGACGGCAAGAAAGCGAATCGTATTGATACAAAGCTGATCTAAATCTTCCGGGGTATAGGAATGGTGAGAATTTTCCGATGGTTTTTGCTGAGGCATAATGCAAAAATACGACGGAATCACGTGCCGAGCGAGCAATTACAAGACTAACTCAAGCATAGATGCGTAGAATTGCTGCGCGACTGAAAATAGTTTGCAATTCTCGGTTACCTTTTGCCTTTTCGTAGGTCTTCCTTTTATGGGGATACTTCGCAATCTTCTCTGTATTGTGGCATTTGTCATTTCTATCGGTTCGACATCTGCCGCACAATCGCTCGTCTGGCACCAAACCAATGGCCCTTATGGCGGAAATACTTCGGCCGTCGCAACCAATAACACTACCGTTTTCGCCGGGCTGAAATATGGCGGCCTTTACCGTTCCACGAATCAAGGCGATTACTGGTTACCGGCCGATGGTGGTTTACCGGCTAATGCGCCCATTACGGCTTTAGCTGCGAGCGGCGGGCTCGTGTTCGCTGGAAGCGATAGCGGAATTTTTCGCTCGACAAATGATGGGCTTTCCTGGATAAAAATGGATACGGCACCCAGCATTGGTCCAGGAGGCGGCATCACTTCTATTGCTTGCAATGGTGCGCTGATTGTTATGGTCAGCGGTTCTGTCTTCTGCTCCACGGACAGTGGCCAGACCTGGAATTTGTCCCTTAACCGTTACATTGCCGGCCCGGCGCGAATCATGGGGTCTGTTATACTTGCTGGAACGTATGTTGATACCCCTATTGATAATGGCATTTGGCGCTCGAGTGACAGCGGGAAAACATGGCGCCAAACAGGGGATGGAGTTATGCATCCCGAAATGATTATTACAGGTATTTCCCCCTCAGGTACTTATGTTTACGCAACTGGCATCGGTGGTGGGGCATACCGGGGTGGTGGATTGTACCGTTCGCAGGACACCGGAAGTTCCTGGAGCGTTGTCGATACGAGTGATTTCTTTCCCGGAGCGGATAATCTTGTTGCCTTAGGATCGATAATCGTCATATCTGTGAGAGGTCATCATGTGGCATATCGGTCAGTTGACTCCGGGCATACCTGGGAAAAAGTGAACGCGTTGCAAAACCCCGGCCCACTCGAATTTCAAACCCAAGGAACAGATGTTTATGCCAGTACCGAAGGCGGCATCTTTCGATCTAGCGACAGCGGGGCGACCTGGGTCCGGGTGGATAGTGGAATTATTGCTTCGGATGTGGATGCATTTGCAGTCGATTCTTCTGGCGTCTATGCCGGAGCTTACGGCGGCGGTGTATATCACTTCAACGCAGCACTTGGGAGCTGGTCCCAAATAGGAGGGGCTTTAGTTAATTCTTATGTCTTGAGTCTAGCAAGAGCTAATCGCTCTTTATTTGCCGGTATGGGTGTAGGTGCACTCCCAGGGGATTATATGTTCAAAAACGATTTAGATTCCATGCAGTGGGATTCGGTAAGCGATATTTCATGTCAGAGTACACCCGACGTTATTCTATCCCTCACCGTCGATGGGCATAAAATGTTCGCGGGTGACATTTGCGGTATTGAATATTCCACCGATTGGGGGAAAACATGGAAGCTGGTTGACAGCAGCGGCGACGCGTTCTCAGTATCTGCAGACGGGCCGGAGGGTCTTGCGAGCGGTTCGCAAGGAGTACGTGTATCTTTGGATAGTGGCAAGACTTGGGCAAGTCATCAATTAATTTTTGGATATGTGAGCGAAGATGGTGGAGTCGCTGTCCACGATGGGCAATTCTTTGCTGCGTTTGGTGAAATATATCGTTCCATAGATTCTGGTGCGACCTGGGTAACGCTTGACAGCGGGCTTCGTAGAGGTGCGGCCGTTTTGGCTTCGCATGGCTCTGCTATCTTCGCAGGCGGCCGGGGCGTGTATCTATCGACAGATGATGGAGATTATTGGATTCAGGAAGACTCCGGCCTCAATGATCTTCCAGTGTCATCGCTTGCCATAAAGGGCGATACCCTCTTCGCCGGAACGAAAACCGGCGGCGTCTATTGGACGGACATTTCATCGTTGCCGAGCAGCGTCGCTCCCGTTCCCATTGCGAATCCGTTGCAGGCTTTGCTGACTCCAAACCCTGTTTCCAACACGGCAACCTTCCGGTTCGAGCTTTCCCAACCCCAGCCGGTCTCGATCCGTATTTTCGATCCAGTAGGCCGTGAGGTTTGGCATTCGTTCCGCGAGCTTCCGGCTGGGATGCCGTCTTTGGAATTCGATGCGCGAGAGCTTGCGGCAGGGGCGTATTTTTATGAGGTCCGGGCGGGTAGCGCGGTTGCAAATGGGACAATGGTAGTTGCGCGGTAACTCATCGCAGCCTATCTGTGCGGCACGAATGCCGTGATAATTCCCGAATGGAATTATTGCGGAGTCGAGGAATCGTCAGATTGTGGTGAAGACCGAAGATTCCTCGACTTCGCAAATCTCCGCTTCGCTCCGATTTGCTCTGCTCGGAATGACAGTTAAGTTGGAGCATTGCTAACCTGAGTAGAGCTTCCCCCAATCCTCTTTCACCGCAGTCACATAGGCCAGACACTGCGCCGTTCTGCCAATGTTTTGCTCGACGAGCGGCTTTAGGTGCGCGATGAACCGCTCCTGCTCCGCCGGTGAAAGGGCAGATTCCACTTCGGTACGGAGCGTCGGCACCAGCGGATTCGGCGCAGAATTGTAGAAAACTTCCCACCTGCCTTCCCCACCAATCATTCCGGCATTTCCGACCGTAACATCGAGTTCGAGGTGAACGAATCCGAAACCGGCTTGGGTCAGCATTTTCACGAGATCGCGCTCATCGAAATCGCCCATCGTGCTTTGAGCATCCTTTTCGTTCTTGTATCGGTCATATATTTTTTGCATCAAATCTTTAATCGGGAGAACATCATAACCGAGATAGTAACGGCGATCTACGAATTCTCGCTCTGTTTTTGCAATTGGCTCGAACATCGAGACGCGCCCGCCTTTTTTTAGCACGCGGAAAAATTCTTGGAAGGCGCGCTGCTTTTCCTTCACATAAATGAGAACGGAGCGGGTCGTTACGGCGTCGAGCGAATCATCCGGAATTTGCGAAAGGTCGGTCGCCTCGGCGCGTAGGAATTCGCACTGGCCAAGTGTTCCCAAGCTTGTCGCAATCTCGGTGCAGACATCGAGCAGCGGCTGCGATATATCGCTGAAGATGACTTTGCCATCGGCGCCCACTTTGTCCAAAGCGCCAAATCCGATGAGTCATCGCCACATCCCACGTCGAGCAGCGTCTCGCCACGTTCGAGATGGGCGTTGGCGAGCACTTTGTCGCGTACGGGCGTGAGATGCTCGATCGTCTTGCGGCGCGCGTCCTCATTACCGCCGTGGCGGTGTGTGAGCAGCCAGGCGGCCCATGGGTCGGTTTCGGTTGGGTCCATTGCCATATTTTAAGGAAATATACGACATTTTTGGCGAATATGAACGATTCGCAACCGTATTTTGCAGCGCGTGTCCCAAAATTTTGTAAATTTGTTGGCTTTGTTTCGAGGGGCAGGCAGTCCGAGGAATGAAGTACTCGCAAGTTCAATCACTTTAAGGAAAAAATATGAAGCAGCTTTCGACGACAATCTTCTCGCTCACGCTCAGTTTTATTTTATGCGCAGCGACGCTCGCGCCACGTTCGGCAAGCGCGCAGACCGGCCTGAATCGGCTGGACACGGAGACGGTTCCGGCAGTAGCCTTCGTTAAGACGGCGCTCAACGGCCAAAGCCGCAGTGTCCTCTATATTAAACGGCCAAACCAACCGGTGGATGTTTATGATATTGCCACAATTGTTAATCAAATCGCTACCGCACAAATTATCGACTCCATTCGACATCTTGCCGTAATCGGAATGACCCCACACGGAGACCAGTTAGTGCTCGGTGGCCAGGTGTTTTTCCTTAATCCTTCGAATGGAACCCATACATC
>JAKAIL010000139.1 GCA_021825235.1 Bacteroidota bacterium
GACCGGAGTGAACCGAGCAGGCCTAGCGCAGGAAGATGGGATTCAGCCCGGCGATCTCATCGTCGGTTTGGATAACGAGAAAATACGCGGCTCGGGAGAATTAGATAGCGCGCTCGCCGATCATCTCGTCGGTGATACGGTGACGTTCCACATCGAGCGCAACGGGAAAATCTTCAACGTCCGCATGAAGCTTCCGGGGAAGCAGTAACAGGAACTCCTGTCGCGAGCGCGAACGCAGCCTCGAACGGATTCCGACGATTGGACCACCCCTCCTTCGTACGGAGGGGTTTCTTCACTCGACTGCCATCTTGCCCATTTGGGGTGGCGCATCGCCCGCGTCGAACTCGTAGAAGTAAATTCCCGCGGCGAGTGCGTGTGCCGGAACCGTTACATCGTAGCGGCCCCGCGCGAACGTCTGATGATCGATGGGTCGCAATACTTCGCGGCCGGTGGGATCCAGGATGCGGATGGTGACCATCGTGTTGTCATCGCCCACCGTGAAGGGAAGCGTTGTGCTGATGCTAAACGGATTCGGCGTGTTTTGCCGAATAAAGTTGGCGATGGGCGCGCCTCCCGCTTCTAAGTGAATCGTTCCGCAGTTCGAATCGAGAAAGATCGTGGTCCTCGTCGGAACGGCGATTGCCTCGTGCGTATTCGGAAGCGTATCGTTGGCAATAAGCGGTGAGCTGGCCCCGTCTTGTAAATTCGGATGCAGGGCGAGCTGGAAGGTCAGGAGCGTTCCCGGTTTCGAGAGCACTTCACTCGTGGAAGACAAGGAGTAATCGAAGGAACCGTAATGATACACGATGTTGGGCGTCCAGGCGGGAGTTTGCACTAAATTCCCAGGCTGTACGCCGCCGCCGGGGACTTTATCCGGGCCATCGACAATGGAGGGATCGAACGTGATCGTGCCCCGAATACTATCGATGCCGAGTGTATCCGGAATTCCGGATAAGAGATCGAGTTCGACGGACAGCTTATCGCCGGGCCGGCCCCAATAGGCATGTGGGAACCCGATCTGGACTTTGTACGGCGGAACATCGTTGGCAAGGAGCACCAATTGGAAGGTGCTGCCATCGTCCAGCGTCCACGTCAGTGTTCCCACGCGTGGCGTAAGTTGCAGCGGCGTGGAGGCTTGGTAGGTCACGGCGTAAGTCACCTGATTGCTATCGCCTAAGGTATCGGTTACCGGAATGGCACTCGGCGTAAAGTCAGAAGCGTTTGGTCCCGCCATGGGCGCGCGCGACGTGAGGAGCGGCCAGTTCCCAAGATTGGAAAGAGTAAAGGTCTTCGTTACAGAGCGGCCGAATGCGACCGTATCGAAGTTGAGGGTATCGACCGAAAGCACCGGCTTTGGCATCGCGCCCGTCCCTTCGAGAAGGACGGAATTCCACAGCGTATCGTTGAACGGTTTGCCGGTGCCGCTCAGGGTGGACTGGAAGAATCCCATCGCCTGGGGTTGAAAATTCACCCGTATGGTGGCACTGTCCATACTCCTGATCGTAGTCGGCGGGAGCGCATTAGTTGAGAATGGCATCGTAGGTTGATTGAGCGCCGTGACTGTGAGATTCTGGCTGCTGGTATTGACGAGATCGAGCGATTGGCTTGCGGGTGGTGTTCCGACGCGCACTTTGCCAAAGTCTATCGTATCGCGGTTGAAGGCGACAAAATTCGCGCTGTCGCGACCGATGAGCAAGACCGTGTCCACCGAACCATCATCGTATGTAAACGCGAGTTTCGCTTCGTGATAGGGAAGCTCCGGATGGCGTGGGGTAAACTGGACCGAGTAAAAGATCGAACCGCCATCGCTTATGCTATCGGTCACCGTGGGGTTTACGGTATCGCCATATTGAGTCATGACGAGGAATTCGTTCGTGGGATCGTCCAGCTTTTGGGCGGTAGCGAGGAGCGGCCAATCGCCGGTGTCCTGAAGGAAGAGCGCCTTGCTTCCGCTGGTCGTGAGCATGGGAACGGTTCCGAAGTCCAGAAGGTGTGCCGAAAGGGCGGGTTCCGATTGTGCTCCGATTCCGGTAATCAGCATGGAATCGGGGAGCATGGCGGCCTTTTCGCCGCCCCCGCAATGAAGCCAGGTCGTAAACGTGCCACGGGTGGCTGGCGCGAAAAAGATGGAGTCGTACGAGGTCCCGTTCGGCGGCACGTGCAGGAGGGAATCCTGCTGCAGATCGAACGGCGTGCCGCCCGGCACCAACCAGAGCGGGCCGGTCGGTAGATCGACGGCTGGAGCACTATTGTAGAAGCAAACCGTTTTGCCTGCCGTAGTGCGAACGCGAACTTTTCCAAAGTCCACGCTTCGCGAACAGAACTGGACGAACTCATTGGCTTCAGAGCCAACTAAGGGGACCGTATCCATCGTCCCGTTGCAATAGAGTACATCCAGCGTAGCATGATGATCGCGGCCGGCGCGCGCGGTTGTATAGAATTTGACGGGGAACGTGATCGTATCCCGGGCTCCGGAGTGCAGGGTGTCCGGCAGCGTGTGGGCGAGCGGGAGTAGCGAAAACTCGCTGGCGTCCGGCCCAACGATTTTGAGATCGCAAATGACGAGCGGATAGTCACCGGTATCGGTCAGGCTCGATGTGCCGTAGTACGGGAACCCATCATTGCACACGCCGAAGTCGATATCGGGTGGCATAAAGAGGGGATATGGAATACCGCCAAAGCCATAGACGAAGATCGAATCGTCCTGCTCATTGCAGAAGACATGCATCCAGGCATGGACAGGCCCGTGCTGATACGGATGGAATGTGATCGGCAACTGGTCGGAATCCGGATGGAAAAGCGGCTTATTTCGAACGGTAAACACCAGCGCGGGTGGAAGCGTAGTAGCCGTAAGCGACGCGTTCGCTTCGCTCGCATTATAGACTCCGATGGAGCGCGTGCTATCCGTCCCAACTTCGACGGTATCGAAATTCAGGATGTTCGTATCGTAGGAAATGGTGGGCCGGCGTTCGTAGCCGTTAAGCGTAATTTGATCGGGCTGTGAAGCATCGTCAAAATCGAATTCGAGGTAGGCATCTTCCTGGATGACCTTCAGGTTCGCAATTCCAAAGGTGGGATGGAAGATGAGCGAGTAATACCGCGATTCCCCAGGATTGAGAATGAACCCTTTTACGTCCGTGCTATCGATGAAACTGTAGAATTGCCGTTGCGGGCCGCCAAGCTGCACGCGAGTTATGTAGGCAGGCCAGGTACCATCGTTACGGACGGTATCGTATAAGGTCTTATAATCGTTCGTAAAGAGCGTGTCAAAATTTCGAGTGGGCTGCGTGATGATAAAGTTGGATTTTGCGCCATTGCCGATAAGTGTGACATGGAACTGTTTTCCATCCGCCGTAGAGAGCGTTGCCATGGACTGATAGGGTTGCGCAGTGGGTGGCGTAAACTGGAATAACACCCGGAAGCCGTTCTCCGGCTGGGCAATAAGCGGGAACGAGGAAATGCACGAAAAGGCAACATTGGGAACGATGGAACAGGACGTAATGACAAAGGACCCATTTCCGGAGTTATAGCCTTGCTCTGCGGTGGGTTTTGTGGGAACGTTAACACGCTCGGTCCCGAAGTCCAGGGTGTCCTGGATGAAGGAACCATTGGGGGCGGCACCGGAACCACTGAGTGCAATGGCCACCACTTCCGTATCGCAACTGGGCGAGGTGCCGGTATTCACGCACCGAATATATAACGTTGCCGTGCTCTGCGGATCGGGCTGCGAAGGCGCATAGGAAATGGCAAATAGATGCGCCGACTCGTTCGGCAGCTTGAAGGGTGCGGTGGGATTCGACGAAATCCCAAATTCACTCGCTTGCGGTCCGCTAATCCACACGCTATCGATATAGAGCGGATCGAGGCCATAACTGGCGATGGAATCCAGCAGCGTGGAGGTCATTCCCACATTGGTGATGGGGAAATTCATGGTCCGTTTTTGGACGGAGACGCCGGCGGTGAATTGGGCTGTGGTAATCTTCAGCCCGCCGGTTGCGAGCGCATAATCGGCACCGGTGGAGTCTTCATTGATGCGATTGAAGATTCGAAAATAGAAATAATCGCCAGTTCCCGGATAGAGCGCAGTATAGGAGTGCGATGGTTGATAGTCCGACTCCAGCACATGGATCGAATCGGCATCCGAATACAATTGATCGTTGCTGACCTGGAGATAGACCTGATAGCTCATTCCATCCCAGGACGGCGGATTGGGAAGCGGATACGGTGCATTCCAGTTCGTATCGCTATACATATAGCGCGCATCGAAGCCGGTGGAATCCTGCCCCGGAAAAATGCCGAACGTTCCTTGAATCGAAAACTTCGTGTTCGTACACACCGGTGCCGGAAAATGCCCGCGGACCCAGGCCTTCTGGCTCGCGGGAACGTAAATGGTATCCCGCGGGGTCGGTTTACGCCAGAGCGACTGCGCCGCAGCACGCTGCGCGCTCAAGCCGAGTATCATTCCGGCGAGCACAAGCGCGACTATGCCCTTCGCTGCCACGTGCGGCGTGGTACGAAATGGTTTCGTTCCGATGGGATGCGTCAGACTCCTCGTTGCGTGTCTCATAATACAGAGCCGATGTGCGAACAGCATCGAATGAGGCTTAATTCATTCCTTCGTGCTGATGGCTGGTTTCATACGAATAGGCCGCCTGGGCCGGACGGTGCGTGATGGTTCGGTCGTCCTCGCGGCTCCAAAGTGCCGCCAGGTGCGATGGGCATGCGAATAGTCGGCGATGGGTTCTGTTCCGCAGGCAGGTACGAGGCAAAAAGTCCTGCCCACAGTCCGGATTTTCTCATTTTTCATGGAGCAGGGGCAGGCCATGAAATTCAAGAAATACCGGAAAAGTCAAACCATGAAATACGGGAATCAAGTTTCGAGTCATTCGAAGAATATTCCTTCTGTGTTCTAAAACGGACATGGAGTGGGGAATTATGGCGCGTATTCCCATGCCATTTACACAATAAAATAGTTTTTTAGATTTTTGGTCTGCAAGAGTGTTATTTTTGCGGGCTAATTTTTATTACCGCAGGGTCGAAAAATCCGTTCGTTCCCGCGATTTTGAACCAAAACTGTTATCCAGCGTTCACAACGCGTTGCTTTCTCGCGAGAAGTTTTTCTCGCTCCGGTGTTTATCTATAGAGGGCCTTGCTTTGGCTTCTCTTGGGAGACTTCCGAACCCCACAATCCATGACATTTTACGACAGCGATTCTTTTATGTTCCTCCGGCCAGTCGGTGCTACGTGCCCGGCGGCGCAGCCCATTGCGGTGCTGTGCTTCCGATCGCTCGCCTGCTGGCGGCAGCGGTGGGTACGTCAAAGAACGCTGCTCATTTTTGTGACTGATACTAATTACCAATGAAGGTTCGAACCATGATCGATCTGTTCTTATCCCGTGCGTCTGGTGCGGTGCGCCACGGCGCCGCTCTTCTTTCGCTACTCATCGCATTCGGTGCGTGGAGTATGCAATCGCCTCCGGCCCGCGCCGCCAGTGTGACCCATAACCCATTGTTGGACTCCCTTCATATCACCAAAATCTCGGTTCCGCCCGTGACCCCGGACGACACCAGCAAGGGTGGCTTTGCAAAATTGGTGGTAAAGAATTTGGGGCCGGTGATTAACTCCTCCTATCAGGATTTTTCACCGACGATTACCGCCGATGGAAAGACGATGTTCTTCGTTTCGGATCGTCCACCAAGCCAGCGCCAGGATTTTTGGATGACGACCAGCCCCGATGGAAACGATACCGTGTGGACTTCGCCCGTCAACGTTGCGGAAATTAATTCACCGGCTGACGATGGAGCCGCCTCCATTGCCGCCGACGGCCAAACGATCTATTTTGCGACGAGCCGAAATACGACTTCGGTAAACGACGTCGATATTTGGCAAGCGACGCTCAATGGAACGCACTGGGAGAACATCCATAACCTAGGTGCGCCGGTCAATACCTCCCTCTGGGAGTCGCAGCCTTCGATTTCGCCCGATGGGAAGAAGCTGTTCTTCTCATCGAACCGCCCCGGAAAAATTGGTAACGATGACGACAAAAAGAACACGGATATCTTTGTCAGCCATCAACTACCGGATGGGCGCTGGAGCGACCCCGTCAATCTCGGAACTAAGATTAATTCCCCGTACCGCGAGTATTCCCCGTTCATGGCGGCCGATGGTACTACACTCTATTTTGCCTCGGACGATCCAAACCGCGACCCCAACAATCCGAGTCTCGGTGGTATCGATTTATATCAATCGGAATGGAAAGGACCGACGGATACGGACTGGACCACCCCCGTTCGCCTTCCGGCTCCGATTAATTCCCCTTATGACGATATTTTCCTGACGGTCCCCGCTTCGGGTAATATTCTCTTTTTTACCAGCAACCGTCCGGGGGGGCAGGGGCAGTATGATCTCTATTTGGCAACGAACCCGCCGCCGCCGAAAGCGTCGCTCGTCCTTCGTGGGCGCGTGTACGACGTGAACACTAATGCCAATTTGGCGGCCCATGTGGTGATTATCGATGGCCGCACGAATGATACGGTTTACGACAAGGAGTCCAACAGCGCCTCTGGCGAGTACCTCGCCGTGCTTTCGAGCGATGCACAAGGAAACCTGGGCGGCCCGTATATTGTGAGCGCGACGGAACCAAATCACTTCCCCTATCCTCCGACGAAAGTGGATATTCCACTTCGGAACGATACCTCGCGAATTATCACACATGATATTCCGATGAATAACGAAGTGCCGCCGGTCGTCCATTGGGTGACGCAGACGCCGCAACTCGTTACGGAAAAGCCATCGCTCTTCCCGAATTTCAAAGGAGTCATTATACGCGAGCAGAAAACCATCGAGCTGTTTGCGCTGCTACCAATGCTGTTCTACGATGCCGGTTCTGCCACGCTGCCTTCGCGCTATGTGCTTTATACCAGTCCAGCCCAGACCAATGGCTTCAGCGAGGATACGCTGAGCGCCACGCTCAATGCGTATTATAACTACCTGAATATTATCGGGGAGCGCATGCGGAACAATCCCTCGACCTCGATTACCTTAACGGGTACGAATTCGCAGGATACTTCGGTCGAAATGTCACTGGACCTTTCCCGAGCCCGCGCCGAGAACATCAAGCAGTACCTCGTAAACATTTGGGGAATTCAGCCGAGCCGCATTAACGTCGTGGCCCGCAAACTGCCCGAGAACCCGACGCTCCCAACCACGCCGGAAGGCATTGCCGAAAACCGTCGCGTGGAACTTTCGACGGATTCGTGGGACATCATTCATCCCGTGCTCTACAGTTCCATCGTAAAGCGCCCGGATGCGCCAACCGGAGGGTTCAAATGGGAAAATGGATTACGCGACGATATTATCTCGAAGCGAGACCTTGTCATTACCTACGAGGGCAAGCCCTGGAAAGACATTTCCGATCTCGGCCCCGTTACGACCTCGACGTTCGATGGCTACAACTGGCGCTCTGACGATGGCAAATTGCCGGAAGGCGAAGGAGATATGGATGTTCAGTTGAAAGTCACGGACAATAAAGGCCGGGAAGTGCTTTCGAATGTCGATAAAATCAGCGTCAAGCAATACTCGGTCAATCAAATGGTGGCCCAGCACCTTGCGGATAAGACACGCGAGACCTACAACTTGATCTTGTTTACCTATAACAAGTCCGACATGGGTAAGTGGAACCACAAGATCCTCGATACCTACGTGTACGATCGTATTCAGCCGAATTCCGATGTAACGGTCAATGGCTATACGGATATTCTCGGGACCGAGGATTATAACGCGAAGCTTTCCACGAACCGCGCCAATGCGGTAAAAGCGGATATTGCCGGCCATATTAAGGGGCATGTTGCTTCGCTGACCTCGCACGGTTATGGGAAGACCCAGCCGCTGTATCCGAATGATCTTCCGGAGGGACGCTATTATAACCGTACCGTCCAGGTATTAGTGGAGACTCCGATTACCGCTGCTCCATAAGTGGCCGCGTAACGAATAAGCTGTTACAGAACGGTAGTCCGCAGTTTGCGGACTACCGTTTTGTGGCACAATGCGCGACATTTTCGCCATAGCACATTTCATTTTTCATCAAGTTTTTTTGTAACCGAGGGCAGACTGCGCGTTTTACTCTAATGGGGTAGGATAATCGTATTTTCGGATGCGGAACCTTCCAGCCCCAAATGTGGGATTGTAATCTGATCCTCTATTATCGAGAGATGCCTTTTTCTATAAAAGAAGTCTGTCGGGATAACGAGTGTCAATCAACCTTTGCCTCCGCTTCACACGAATTTCTGCTTTAATTAATTTTGATGACTATACCTACGACCATGAATCCAATGCCAGGACTTCCAGAGACGTTTGACCGTTCGGCTTTTATGCCAGGAGTGTTTATCCGGCGCGTGGCAGCCCAAGCCTTCCTTGCGGTGGTGCTTGCTGCCGGTGCCTGGAATGCGCAGGCCCAAAATGCTCTCATTCACCATCAGGTGATTAAGCAGCACCTGTCACCACCGGCCATGGGCCGGGAATTCTGGTGGGCACAGCCTTCCAATTATTGGGGTGAGGATCTGGGTGGGAAGTACATTCGCATTTATATCACATCACCACAGAATACGACAGCCTACGTCTCAATCGGGACGGGTGGCCAAACGGCGCCGGTAACCATCCAGGCATATAAGATTGGAACCTATATCGTGCCGCTGGGATGGGAAATGGAATCAAGCGGAATTGTCGAGCCAAAGGCGATCCATGTTTGGTCCAACACGGCGGACCTGACCGTGTATGTCATGTCCCACAATGCCTACACCTCCGATGGATCATACATCGTTCCTACGGTCGGTTGGGGTACCGATTATGTGGTAGCCGGTTATGGCGCGCTCTTCGAAGGATTTGGCAGCTTTGTGTACGATCTGCCGTCGGAATTTACGGTTACCGCGGATGTCGATAATACGGTCGTCACGATCACGCCGTCCTGCGATCTTCGCCAATGCTATGGTCAGGGCGATAATCCCACCGTGGTGGCGTACCCACAAGGAAAACCCTTTACGATTACGTTGAACCGCGGCGAGTGTGCACAGTTCTTGTCCGTTCAGGCAACCGGTAGCGATGGATTCGATGTTACTGGAACGATTGTTCATTCCAATAATCCGGTCGGTGTGTTAGGAGGTTCGGGCTGCCCGAATATTCCTGCCGACTTTCCTTATTGCGACCACGTGGAAGATATGGTTCCACCTGTACGGACCTGGGCCGAGACGTATTATACCACCAATTTTATTGCGCCGCCGGGATATCCGAACCATGACTTCGGGCTCTATTTGTTTATTTCGAGCAAGGCGGGCCAGGTGATCCATCGACAGGACTATATAACCGGGCAGCACGTCGAATGCATTATCGATAATCAATACGGTACGTATTGGGATGAATTAGAGTCCGCGCAGAAATTCTGGAGTGACGCACCTTTCCTCCTCGTTGAATATATCAATAGTGCGTCTTATCCGGATAATGCCGGTCTCTACGTGCAGATTCCAGGAGATCCCGCGGAAGTTGTTATCAACCCTCGTGAGCAATATACCAAAACAGTTGTCTTTCAAACACCCGTCAGCGTCGGGGCGCAGTTGCCATATAAAAGTTACGCGAGTATCATCGTCAACAAGAATGATGAAAAAACAACGACCTTCGATAAGCAAAAAATTCTTAGCTGGACCCACCAACCGATCGACGATACGTTCGACATCTTCACCGTCACGAACATCGCGCCGGGAAGCCATATTGTGACTGGCGATACCTCCGGCGTTGGGGTCTATGTCTATGGCTATGGCAATGATGAGTCCTATGCGTGGGCAGGCTCGTTTGGCACGGGTACGTTCCATGCTCAGGACACCGTGCCTCCGGTCGTCGATACCACGGGCAGTTGTTACGACGCCGCTGTTCACCTCTACGATTATGGAACGAATCCGGGCGGAATTCCGCAAAGCATGCTTGGGGATATTCGGCTCGATTCCGACTATAACATGGCCTACCAGCTCGATCCGAACTGGCAGGAGGGGCTTGGCATCGACTCGACCTATTACGATATGTTCGTGGTGGATCGTTCGAAGCCGGCATACCTGAAAGTGGAGGGATATGATGTGGCCGGTAACCAGACGACGGTTATCAGTACTTATACTCCGCAAACGGCCTATATAGCCCCACCCGTGCAAAACTTTGGTTCCGTCATTACGCCTACGATCAAGTATCTCTACGATACGTTGGTAAATACCGGAGTTGTGCCGTACAATTTCGATCAATTGAAGCTGCTCTACGGCAACCTTGGCTTTACCATCGATAGCGGTATGACCCCGTCCGTTCTGGATACTGGTGAGCACCGAATTCTGAAGATTGCCTTTAAGGCGGTTAAGACCAATTCCGTTGTCGATAGCATTATCTTTGGCAATGAGTGCGGCCTCCAAAGCGTGGCCCTCGTTGGAAGCGGCGGTGCTGCGGACTTCCTTGTAACCGACCAGCACTGGCCGAACGAATTGGTCCCACCACCGGCCGGCGGATATGTAAAGACCGTACAAGTCGATAATCTTTCATCCATCCCGATCACGATCGATTCTGGCTGGTGGCCGGATAAAGTTCACTTCGTGGCCGTCGATACCTTCCCATTCACCGTGCCGGCGACGAATACGCAAACAGGTAAACAAGGCGTCGTGCCATTCCGCATCGCGTATTTCCCGGATAAAAACTCGCTTACAAAACCTGATACCACGCAGGGAAGCTGGACGAGCCCGGATGTCGAAAATGGAAAAGGCATTCGCAATGACCAGCTGACCGGCTATGGCGTTGCCCCAAGCGAAACCTTCATTCAGGACATTGACACCACCATCGAGTGCGTCAATCCCGGTGATACCATGCAC
>JAKAIL010000140.1 GCA_021825235.1 Bacteroidota bacterium
TCATCTCGTAGCCGATAGTGGATAGTTGATAGTGGAACGTGGAAGCAATGGACTTATTATCCACTTTCCGCTATCAACTATTCACTACCCTTTGAGCGGGAGACGGGACTCGAACCCGCGACCAACAGCTTGGAAGGCTGTGACTCTACCAACTGAGTTACTCCCGCGCCCCTCGCCCTGCCCTCTCCCGGAGGGAGAGAGAGAACTACAAAACCCCGAAAAAAAAGCCGGGGGAATAGAAAATCAGCAATTGCTCGCAGATTCGCATTCCCTCAGCGCGACGTTAGACAAAATGCGGTGGTATTCGGTTCCGCCAACCGCCCCATCGGTGAATCATTTTTCAGATTGCGTGTTCCTTTCACCGCTTCTTTGCGAAAGATTGATTTCCACTTTTAACTTCTCAAGACTATGAAACACTTTCGGGTTGTGCTTGCGACCACGCTGGCCCTGGCACTTTTTTCAATCGCGGTTTCCACGCTCTTCGCGCAAAACTATAAGCGGCACGCACTCATCGAAGAAGGCACGGGGAATTGGTGCGGGTGGTGCCCCTATGGTGCATTCACGATCGATAGCATGGTAGCCGCCATGGGTGATAACCTTGTCGTTATTTCGTGGCACGGGCCAGCCGGTTACGGCGAGCCACTTTATCTTATTGGGACACGTCCAACTGGAGCGCAAGCTATGGACACTCTGGCAGCGTTCGATAGCGTTAGGGGTTATCCTTGGGCTTCGACTGGCCGCACCCCGAAGCGATGTCCGGCGCGTATGCTACCCAAACCGATCCTGCGACTGTTATTTGGCCTAATCCGTGGTATGAAACGGCTGTGATGGAAGCGAATGAGGCCCCATTAGTCGATTTTCGGGTTGTTAATGCGGTCTACAGCGGAAGCGGTGTCGATTTCGATCTCGATATTACCCCCGTCGATCTCTCGCAAATGCCAAACGAAGATACGGCGAAGTACCTGACTGTGGCCGTTCTCACCGAAGATGGCCCTCAGACAACACAGGAAATCTACAATCAGCCGTTCCAGTCCATCGACAACTTCGATAACTATAATGTGGCACGCGCCGTCGGAGGAAAAGTTCTGGGCGATCTCGTCACGATTGAGACGGCGAAAACCTGGCCGGTTCGGCGGCACTATCACTTCGCAATAAATAATCCGGACTGGAATCAGGATTCGCTTCGCATCAAAGCAATTGCTGTGTATAAGGGGAGTAAATCCTATCGATCTGAACGATCCGCAGAGCGGTCCTCGTCCGATCATGCATGGACTCCCGACCAATCTGTCGAGCTATCTCTGGAAGACTATACCAGCGACGTTAGAATCCGGCTATACGATCAAAGTGTCGTATGTCACCGGAGCAAACGCGACGTCCGCACCATTTAACATCGTAGCGGCGGGTGTTGCAATGGATAATGCTTCGGAGGGTATAACCGTAGCACCGAATCCCTTCGCATCCCTTTCGACGCTGCATCTCACGTTAGCTTCTCCGGCGAAAGTAACGCTCGTCGTGCGCGATCTGCTTGGCCGTGAAGTATTGCGCGAGGACGAAGGCTCGCTCTCTGCCGGCAGCCACGCTATCATGATCGATGGCTCGAAGCTGGCATCGCAGACGTATGAATACGAACTGCGAATGGGCGAGCGGCAAATGACAGGTAACTTTACCGTAGTAAAATAAGCCCACAGAAAATAAATCACGAAGTGCCGCTCGAATGTTCGAGCGGCGCATTGTCAGATCCACTCAGTGCTGGATTGCAATTTCCTTCGAATTCCGTTTGCCGAAGGATCGCACGAGGACAATGTAGTCCCCATTTGGCAAGGATGCGACCGGTATGGTTATCATTCCGAAATTGCCAGGATGGACGACCTTTGTAATCATAGCATGTCCGAGGACATCGAAGATTTGGAGGGTAGCCGGGGTTGAAATACCGGCCAATGGTGAAAGGTCCACGGAGAGTGTTGTCGAAGCAGGATTCGGCAGCACGCTCAGGTGGAATGGAGTTGGTGGAACGAATTCGTTTACGGAACTCGCAATCCCACCCGCGTTGAAGGTCGTAATTTGTTGGTTCCCGAAGCTTGCGAGATGGTTTGCAGCGTTCGCATTTATTACGGTTTGCTTTTTATCGTCGACAATGGAATAATAGCCGGCGATAGACGATGGGAAAATCGGGTATAATCCTATTCCGTTATCATCGGTGATTGCAAATTGGTAGCACCCGTTGGGAAGGTTGACCGTATCACGATGGAGCGTATTATCATTGAAGCCGCCATCGCCGACAACATAGTTACCATTCACATCGGTGATCTGGAAATTAATGCCATTCGACAGTCCGTACCCAATCTTGTCCGTCTTTAGCGTAATGATAAACGTATTCGAAAAATGTTTCGGAAGAAGGTACTGCGTTGTAATGGTATCGCCGCGCGGATACTCATCCGGAACACCATTTGGCAATTCTGCAATTGCGGTAAACGTATGGGTGCCACTGTCTCCCAAATTTATGGGGGGAAGTGAAACGGTTGCGGTGTCCATGAACTTCAGATCGCCCGTCCAGGTGTAACTGTTTGAATAATCCCCATCGTGTCCGTAGAAGATGGTCGCGCTTTTTAGATCATTCTTTCCCGTATTGCGAATGAGGACGAGCGGACTTCCATCGCCGCAGATAGGGTTCATCCGATTAAATTCCGGCGCATTGTTCGGCTGGAGCACTCCGTCCATTCGTACATCGTTTTGGAAATTTGGGCCGTGGAAGGAGATTTGCTGAATTTGGGTAAAAATATTCGCTCCGGTCCGACCTGGCGAAGTATACGGGTCCGGCTTATATTGCACCGTGATGGAATCACCTTTATTCCCAAACGGCGTTAGATCGTAATCCCAATAATTCACTTTATCGCCCGGACACCATCCGGCTCGCTGATAATACCAGGTTCCGGCTTGTGCCCACACGGGATTTTGGCCGCAGTTCGAACGCCATAAATTTTGGGAATAGGCGAGTTTCCCGTTGATCCAGATTTGGTTCGTGTGGTCGGCAAATTCATCGGAGTTGGTCGAATCTTCTCCATGCCCGGTGGTGATAAGGCGCAACGTCGTCAGATCCGCTGTGGAATCAATCCCAAGCCGCCAGGGTGGAAAATAATTGCTGATGGGATTGCCGGGGTTCCCGTAAGGGAAATCGCCATCGGTAACAACCTGGACGTTATAGGCATCGGCAGGTGGGGTCCCTTCGATGCAATCAAAGGCAAGGGAATAGAGCGAGCCCTGGGTATAGCCGCCATAAACAGAACGAATTTCGACGGAATCGTGGAGCAGGGAGGCATACGGAGTTACGTCGAACGTCCAGGTGTAATTCCAATCTTTTGGGAACCATCCACCATACGGAGTAATGAATCGCCCTAACTCGATACTATTAACAACCTCATAATGATCATACGCCTGGACCGTTTTCACAACGAGTTCCGTATCCCCGGCGACGTAGAACGAATCGATTGCTTTGCCGGTCGAATCATAGTGATGGTTCCAGTATCCCGCTTGCCAGGCGAACATCGAGTCCGTTGCAAGAAAAGGATTCGCCGGATTGCGGTAGAAGAAAATCTTTACAGGGGCTTCTGCGGAAGAATCCGTCGCTTTGGTCTTCGCGTTATAACTATACGTATGCAGCGTATCATAGGAAATTCGAATGGAGTCAACCGTATTTGACCCGATGGTAAAATTGGGGGCGGATTTCAGCGTGGAATCGATTATGCCGGTATGTTGCAGCAGAAGAACCCGGGCAATGTAATCCCACTGGCCGCAGGAAGGGGAAGGGCAGGTTAGCTTGTAGCGCATGAGCACGCGTTCGTAGCGCGTTCCCGCTGGGGGAAAGACCGCCCAGCGGTCCTGCTGCCCATTATAGGTCCAAAGATAATTATCGATGACATCAACATGGGTTGTATCTCCAACTTTTGCCAAGGCGTGAACCGTCGGAAATATACATAGAACGGCAAGGAAGAAAGCAAAGCGTAGTTTCATGATGGAATTCCTGATTAGAATGTATCCGAAAACAGTTCAGGTTCAGGAAAAGATTTGAGTGTTTTATCGAAAAAGTCATTTGGGGGCATGCCTTCGTCGTAATTTTGAAGTCCATGAAATTGCAAACGCTGTGGGATTCGGTGAAATACTACGTGCGTGGGATGATCGCGTACACGGAGGAAGACCATTGCTTTTTGCTGGCCGCGGGTATTGCCTTCAACGTCCTGTACTGCGTGCTGCCGCTATCGCTCGTCATTTTCTATTTTTTATCGGCTGCGCTGACGAGCCGTCGGGCCATTGGCTACGTTGTTAATTATATCACTAATTCCTTTCCCATTCCGGTGTATGAAACGGACGTACGCCATTGGCTCGTGCGGGAATTGGTGAAGTTGAGCCGGGAAAGTACCATCGCCGGTATTATTGGTGCGGTAACTCTCGTCTGGCTCGCGAGCATTCTCTTTGCCACGCTCCGGACCTCGCTCAATGCGGTCCTCAATATGGTGACCAAGCAAAATGTCATCATGCAGAAGCTGCTCGACTTTTTGCTGATGCTGGTTATCCTGGTGTTGCTCTTGCTTTCGACGTTTCTCTCGCCAGTCGTAAGTTTTCTCCAGCATTTCGGAACGGAAGTTTTGCCGCCCTGGCTGGCGGGAATTGCGGGAACAACGATTTCGCGCCTGGTCTCGCTCGCGCTTTCCATTGTCCTCTATGGAACGCTCTTCCGCATGCTCCCGCACGAACGGCTGCCGAACAAAGTGGTCTTCGTCGCTGCTGCCACCACGGTGGTCCTTACGGAAGCGATGCGGTTTGTCTTCACGTATTATCTTACTCACCTTAGTTCCATCGGTGCGCTGTATGGGACCTCGGCCTTCCTGATCGGTATTTCGCTCTGGGTCTATTATGCAAGCTTAGCCTTTCTGATTGGAGCGGAAATAGGATGGCTCTATAAAGAGCGTCACGAAGCCGCTTTTGCCCCGGGATCGCTGGTTTCGGAACGGGAGTTCGTCAAGCATCCCGGTCCGGCAGCCCTGGAACCAGATACGCTGGAGGCATACGAAAAGGCGAAACAAAATCCGGCTCGGCCCGCCGGAGAAGGCAAGCCGCCAGCTCCGCAGTCGTAATATTTATTGTTTTTTGCCCTAATTGGCATGGTGTTTGTAAAAAACCCGATTATTTTGATTTCGGGGCGGCATAGGATTGGCATTACCAAAAGATGAAATGGTTGTCGGTACTTTCTCACATGGAAGGCAAATTCCTGCGCCCTATAATTCGATGGGGAAGTATGGTGCTCATCCTTCTGCAAGGAAAGAGGATTCGCCGCAACGCGCGAAAGAGGTACTGCAAAACGGTTCCAGTAATGGCAAAGCACCCGATGTATCGAAGAATGGCAACTCGCATCCAACGTTTCGAAATGCTTATGCTGCCTGCAATTTTATTGTCACCTGGAATGGCGAGGATGTTCGCGAAGTATTAGATGCTATTCAATGCGCGCGGGAATTTGGTGATCGATTTATTCAGGACAAATTGATCGAGTATATCCTCACAATACCATTTCGAAATCCTCGTCCATCCGATATTCCTGCTTTTGTTGGTAAACCGGTATGGGCCGTGGATAAGCAGGGGCGAGCCCTGGTTGGGATGCCGGGTTCGGAGACGATTGTGGATGTTGCCTCCCTGCGGGAACAACTACACTCCAACCATCAGGCACCGAGCGCACCCCTGGCTTGAACTGCTCTGTGGCGCCGCACTGTTCCACCTATAATGGCGTCGCGACGATATGAGGATTTAGGCATTGGTTCCAAAGCCGCGGAAGCGCGCGTCCGGTTGCTGAATCGCGATGGAAGTTTCAATGTCCGCCGCAAAGGACTTCCCTTTTTCTCCTGGTTTAGTGGTTATCATTATCTTATCTCGATTCCGTGGTGGAAGTTCAACCTCATGATATTGATCGCCTATATCGCGATTAATGCACTTTTTGGCGCGGTGTACACGGCGATTGGACTGAGCGGCTTGGCTGGTATTGATGGGCATACGCTTCCGGAGCAATATCTTCAAGCCGTTTTTTTTAGCACGCAGACGTTTACGACCGTCGGATTCGGCCGCATTGCACCGGTAGGAACAGCGGCGAATACGGCCGCAGCGCTTGAATCGCTTACAGGGCTGCTGTGCTTTGCATTCGCGACAGGGCTTGTGTATGGACGCTTTTCACGGCCGATTGCCAAAATTATATTCAGCCGGAGCGCACTGATCGCTCCCTATGAAAATATTACCGGATTTATGTTCCGAGTGGCGAATCAGCGGTCTAATCAATTAATCGATGTCAGTGCAACGGTAACGTTAAGCCGGGCAGAAACCAATGGAGCTGGTCATCGGACCCGGAAATTTTATCCGCTGGAGCTCGAACGGCCTTCGGTAACATTTTTCCATCTAAGTTGGACCGTGGTGCATCCCATCGATCAAAACAGTCCACTCTTCGGCGTGACAAAAGAGCAATTAGACGAATCCGAAGCAGAGTTTCTTATCCTTCTAAAAGGATTCGACGATGTGTTTTCCCAAACGGTCCATACGCGGACTTCCTACAAATCGAAGGAAGTCCTATATGGGCATCGGTTCAAAGGAATTATTCGAACCGGCTCGGATGGGATGACCGAGATCGATCTCGATAAAATTCACGATTACGAGCGCGTGGTTTAGCTCCGCTTGCGAATCTTTTTGTAATTGACCGGCCGCTTTTCTGTGAACGCGGTTATGCCTTCCTCCACTTCCGGCGAAAGATTGTGGACCGAAAGCCAGTCCCGTGCGTGGCCAATGGTCATGTGCCAGGAAAAATCCTTCCAGAAATTCAAGTTCTGCTTGGTGTAGCGCAAGCATTCCGGGAGCTTATTGTATAGCTTCTCGCAAAGCCGTGCCACCGCGCGGTCCAGATCTTCTTTGGGGACGACTTCGTTGACCAGTCCCCATTCGAGTGCCTTTTGCGCCGGAATTTCCTCGCACAGGAATAGAATTTCCCGTGCCCGCCGCTCACCGACCATGAGTGGCAGCCATTGCGTTGCGCCGGCCGCCGCCACGCTTCCGCGGGCCGAGCCGACCTGCTTTATTATCACATGGTCTGCGGCAATTGCAAGGTCGCAGGAAAGATTCACTTCGTTCCCACCGCCCACGACCATTCCATTCAAGCGCGCAATCGTTGGCTTGCCGATATTGCGCAGGCGCTCGTGCATCTCGATAAATACCCGCATCCATTTATAGTAATCGCTTGGATTGCCAATGAAGAATTCTTCCTGCTCCTTCAAATCTGCGCCGGTGGAGAAGGCTACGTCGCCCGCGCCGGTAATGACGAGCACTGCAATGTCATCGTCCCATCCGGCATCTTCAATGGCCACCATCATTTCCCGGAGCGTGGTCAGGTTCAGGCAATTGAGGACCTCCGGACGGTTAATGGTGAGGGTTGCAAGGTAATCGTTCTTCTCATAAAGAATGTGAGAAAAATCGAGCGTGCGCTTTTCGGCGAATGGATTGAGTTCCTGTGAAGCTTTTCGTGGCATTGGATTAGAGTGAAATTTCTTCCGTACGACCGACAATCATGGAAACCAGTGGGCCGGCAAACGACATCAGATCCTTGGCGGCAGCGCGGCTGTTCGGCTGTTTCATGCTATTATTGAGCGACTCGGCATCATCAAAGTACATGGTGCAGACCAGGTGCGGCGCAGTGGGGAGCGCATCGTTCCCGGGCGTGAGCATCTTCTCGACCCATGTGACTTCCATCTTGCGAAGCCCTTCCATCTTCGCCGCCAGCGGCGTATGGATTTCGCGATAGTGCTGCTCGAATTCTTCCTTGTTTTCCGGTGCGCGGTAAATGGCTGTTAATGTGTGCATTCGTCTGAATGGTGATTCTTCTCTTTCGAATAAATGATCTTCTATTTACAAAAATACGAAAAAGCGGAGCATATTACCGCTTAAAGATAAGATCGAACGAGCCAGAAAGCACCGATGCGGAAGTTATTTCCTGCCAATTAACTAAACCGGCTTCGTCGGACGAATCCTCGGTAATTTGATACGACATACCATTAGGGAAGGTGAATTCAATATCGCGATCGACGGGAAGATTCAGAGGAAAAGTTACACTTTCGGCGGTCGGATACCATGAAGTGTCCAGCAAAAGAGTACGACTGGGTGGAGATACGCCTGCAGGGAGTGTAAATGAAATGTTCGCACTCTGCAGAAGGGTGTCCCATGCCAGTCGGAGATTCGAGTAGTAGAAACCTGGAGACTGGAGATCGTACTCTAACCATTTTCCTCCTGTTATGAAGGATATTCCGGAAATTGTAACATCATTCTGACGTGAGAAGGTAACCGTGTCTGTCCATGATGAATCGACGAGGACCGTTGGCCCCTTAATAAATCCGGTCCGATGGTGTGTTTCCCGAACGCTAATGTTATCCCATATTTCCGAAAGGGTATTCCACACAGTCGGTCGCGTAATACGGAGATAGCCACAGTCGTAGGTTTCCAAAGCATCCGAAATAATTACCTCACCGGATGTGGCATCAGAGATAACGTGAGAAACAATCCTATTATCAAACAATGAATCGATTGGCAATGCAAGCCCGCCGACTCGAAGAACTATAAAGCCATTGTAATTTTCCAGTCCGGCTCCGGGTATCGAGAAAGATGCCCCCTCAGGAACACGGTCACCGTTTATGTTATGCGGATTGAATGTATGCTCCACGATGATTGGCTTTGCCGATGTGAATTTTCCATTGAGGGTAGCAACACGAATGAGTCCGGTTTGGGCCGAGTCCGGCACCGTGATCGTTAGGAGTGTATCAATAGTACTGTCAACACCGGCCTGCACACCACCAATGGTTACGTTCACATCGGCAGGATCATACCCGAAGTGGCTTCCGTAAACTGTGAGCAGCTTCAAAGTCCAAATCGTATCCGGGCTGAACCGTGTGATCGTAGGTCCCATAGAGTCATTCACTACGGTGGCGTTGTTAACCACCGTGGTGTTATTCGGTGAGCTGCACGAAACGAATACGAGTGCAAAAAGCAGAAGGGAATTGACTAACGACTTCATGGCGAACTTCCTCGGTATGAGTGTCCTCTAAATAACTCTTTAAAGCTGGAAAAGTTACAGAAAAACAATTTCAAGGCTATTCAAAGTGTCCCATCGCGTATTCGCCAAGAAGCGCTACAAATTCTCAATCAGAGGTTACCATTTCAAGGAAATACTCATGCACCCTCGTATCCTCCACGACCTCCGGATGAAACACCGTCGCCAGCAAGTTCTTTTCGCGTGCCATCACAATGCCGCGCTCAGTTTTTGCAAGCACTTCCACGCTTTTCCCAGCTTTCGTAATAATTGGGGCACGTATAAAGACACCGGGGAAATTCGGTTCGCCAAGAGCGGGAATATGAAGCAGCGTTTCGGAACTAAACTTTTGCGGACCGAAGGCATTGCGGTGAATGGAAATATCCATCAATCCCAGCCTTCCTTGCCGCGAACCTTCAATATCCTTTGCCAGGAGAATGGAACCCATGCACGTACCCCAGATGGGAAGGCCCTGTTCGCCCAGTTCGCGAATATCGTCGAAAATATTTTTTGCGGCTTCGGATTTTTCGAGAATGGCAACGGCAGTAGATTCACCGCCAGGAAGAACGAGCGCGTCTATACTCTCAAGATCAGAAGTTCTGCGAACGTCGCGTGTTTGTGCGCCGAGCGATTCGAACTTCGCAGTGTGCTCTTCGAAATCGCCTTGGAGTCCAAGTACACCAATGAGCGGCGCGCTTTTAGAGGCCACGGACGGCAAGCAATTCCCGTTCGTCCAGCGAGGCAACGGTGCGGCCGACCATCGGCTCGCCAAGACCGCGGCTTACTTCCGCGAGAACAGCGGGGTCGTTAAAGTAGGTAGTGGCTTTTACCATGGCAGCAGCACGCCGGGCCGGATCGCCGGATTTGAAAATACCGGAACCGACGAATACACCGTCCACGCCAAGTTGCATAAGAAGGGCTGCATCGGCGGGCGTCGCAAGACCGCCGGCGGCAAAGTTTACGACGGGAAGTTTGCCTGTGCTCGCAATCTCTTGAACTAAATCGAGCGGTGCCGCTAAATTCTTCGCATAGCTATACAACTCGTCTTTGGAAAGGGCCGTGAGCTTTTTAATTTCTCCAAGAATGGAGCGGGCATGCCGCACGGCTTCGACCACATCGCCGGTCCCTGCTTCGCCTTTCGTACGAATCATCGCAGCGCCTTCGGCTATGCGCCGCAAGGCTTCGCCCAAATTTCGTGCGCCACAAACAAATGGGATTTCAAATTTCGTCTTATCGATGTGGTTTTCTTCGTCCGCCATCGTGAGGACTTCGCTTTCGTCCACGCAGTCCACGCCAAGCGCTTCCAGAATTTGGGCTTCCACAAAATGCCCAATACGCGCCTTGGCCATCACCGGTATTGAAACCGCATCTATAATTTGCGAGATCAGTTCAGGGTCCGACATGCGGGCCACGCCGCCCATCGCGCGAATATCGGCCGGAACTCGTTCGAGTGCCATGACGGCGACCGCGCCGGCATCCTCCGCGATTTTCGCCTGCTCGGCGTTCACGACGTCCATAATCACGCCGCCTTTGAGCATGGCGGGGAAGGCGCGTTTTACGAGCTTGGTGCCCCTCTTCGGGGCCTGGCCATTCGTCGAATCGCCATTCTTAGAAATTTCATTCTCCATGATGGAAGCTGAACAAAGAAATCCCGAATCGGGTTTAGTTTGCTGTTGGCGCTGTTTGAATT
>JAKAIL010000141.1 GCA_021825235.1 Bacteroidota bacterium
AACCACCGCCGGAAATCAGCCTTGACGACGCGGGCCTTACCGAGATGGGCCGTTCGTTCTACGCGGAGAGCAAACGCGTGCGGAACGATCTGCTGCGCAACGAGCTCGGCGCAACGCTGGCCTATCTTTCGACGGAAGGATTCCGCGATCCCACCCCGCCCTACGCCGAAGATTCCGCAAACATTCAGGTACTCGACGAGCGCGTTCAGTACTGCGATAGCGCTCGCATCTATTACACCATCGCGGTCCGCCAGGGACCGGGCCGCAACGATGTGTATCTGGAAGGCGATGGCCAGGCACCGCCGTCCACGATCTGGAAGAACCCGAAGGAGCAGGAACTCTATGGCTCGATGCTGCGAGCAATCACGGCACGGTATGCTCAGGACACGCTCTGTGTCGGTATCACGCCCACGGTGGAACCCAATCCATTCTTCGACAGCCTGTGCTGCGTCGATTCCGCCTCCTTTGCGGCCTTCTTTGCGCGCAACGGCGTGAACTTTACGGCCATCACGGAGCTATGGGTGGATTCCATCCGCGCGGCTTCGCGCACTATTCCCATCCTTATTCAGGGCCCGGGCTATTCGAACCCAATCGTGTATTCCACCGTCCCGATTATCAATGATCCGAATATCGTCTATGAGTTTCACGACTATCACCCGACGCAATATGTGAAGGCTGCTCAGAATGCCGCCGTCTCCTACCCCGGCGCCTATCTGGACATGGTCAACGATGTGCCGGAAGTTCCAACATTCAACAAACGCTTTATTGAAGACACGCTCTTTGATTACATCTCAGCAGTCCAGGCGGAAACGCATGCGCCGATCTTCATGGGCGAATTCGGCCTGGAATATCCGCACACGGGTGGCACGCAGTTCCTCTCCGACATGGCCTCCATTGCCATTGACAAAGGCTGGCACTTCGCCTACTGGGATTGGCGGCGTCCCTCCGGATGGGGCGGATGGGATTACGAGCATTGGGACCCCTCGTATATGGCCGCGATAGATGAGTCCTTCATCGAACAGAACGAGTCGGTTGCCGAATCCCTTGCACCGGCAGCGACTCTTTCCTTCACGCAGGAAGTTCCTGGATCGATACGTGTGGACTGGAGCGGGCTGGAACCACCGGGTTCCACCGTGAGCGTTCAGCTATTCGATATGATTGGCCGGCTGGAACGAACATTCACTGCGAACTCACACAACGTTCTCCTGCCGACTTCCGGACTTGCTGCCGGGCCCTACCTCATTGTACTGCGGAGCGGCGCTGCGCAAGCCACCGCATTTCTCAGTATCTCGCGCTAAGGTTACGCCATGGCTTCGGCTTTCGCCAGGCTTTCGACCGGCGAGCGCCCAAAGCGGCGATCGAGCTCATCAATCGCAAGCTTGATGACGATAGGCCGGCCATGCGGGCATACGTACGGCATCTGCGTCTCGAAGAGCTGCTCGATGAGCACGTTCATCTCTTCCTGCGTAAGCTTATCTCCGGATTTGATGGCGGCCTTGCAGGAAAATGTCGCCGCGAGCCGGTCGCGCGTCGGGGTGGTGCGCGTTTCGCCGAATTCTTCATAGCCTTCCAATACTTCGCGCAGGATTCCTTCCTCGCGGCCCGGATGTACGTCCGCCGGAATGCCATCAATGATGATGCTCGTGCCACCGAAGAAGCGGAGTTGGAACCCGATGGTCTCTAAGTCCGGAAGGAGTTCCCTTATGAGCGCCATTTCGCGCGGGAGCAAATCCAAATGCTGCGGGAAGAGCAATTGCTGCGAAGCCGGATGATTATCGGCCATCGAGCGGAGCGCGCGTTCGTAGAGTACGCGTTCGTGCGCTACGTGCTGGTCCACGATCATGAGTCCGGATTTGATCTGCGAGAAGATATACTTGTTGTGCAACTGCCACAGAATGGGCCGGTCGTGCAGCACTTCCGCCGCAAGCCCGGTGCGCTCCACCGTCGGCCGCGAGGTTGCCACCGGAGCATTCTGCGGCAAGGTTTCCACTTGCCTGCCCCGAAAGAGATCGTCCGGCTTGGCGCCGAAGAGGCGTTCTAACGTGCCAAGCCCGGGGTCCGAGGTTCGGGAACCGGGGTCGGGGGTCAGGGATCCGTTTGTAGCGATACTCGGCGTTCTTTCGATTCCCGGACCACGGACTTCGGACAACGGGCCTCGGACCGACGCGTAATCCGGGAACCGCATGTGCGCCTTGTCCACGCCGGCGTTGAGTGCATCCGGCAGTGCCATGTTGGGCGCGAGCGCGCCTTCCGTGGCCGAAGCCTGTGTGGCGCGTGCCAGCGTCTCCTGCAGGGCGCGGCGAACTTCTTCCATCACGCCACGCTCGTCCTCGAACTTGATCTCCAACTTTTGCGGGTGGACGTTCACGTCGATACGCGAAGGATCTATTGTGAGATAGAGAAACGCCGATGGGAACGCGCCCTTCTCCACCAAATGCTCATAGGCACTCGCCACTGCATAGGAAAGACTGCGCGAGACGATGGGCCGGTTGTTGACGAAGAAGAATTGCTCCGTGCGTACGCGCTTTACGAAACTGGGCGCGCTTACAAATCCAGTAACGTGCAGTGTGGGCGATACGCTCTCGATGGGCAGCAGCGCGCCGCGCAAGCGGCTGCCAAAGATTTGCTCCACTCGCTCCGGCAAGGGAACTTCCGAGGGCAGGTCGAAGATGAGATCGCCGTCGGCGACGAACAGGAAGTGAACGTCAATATGCGCGAGCGCGGCTTTGGTTACCGAATCGACCACATGCTTGAACTCCGTTGCCTCGGATTTCATAAACTTCCGCCGCGCCGGGATATTGAAGAATAAGTTCCGCACCGACATCGAAGTACCTTCATCGCACGCAACGGACTCGCACTTGCGCAGAATGCTTCCCTCGACTTCGATTACGGTCCCCAACTCCTGCCGCGCCAACCGGGTCCGCATTTCGAATTGCGAAACCGCCGCAATCGCCGCCAGCGCCTCGCCGCGAAAGCCATAGGTCGAGAGCCGTTCGAGATCATCTATGGAAACAAGCTTGGAGGTCGCGTGCCGCTCGATCGAGGTCCGCGCGTCTTCGCGGGACATACCGATGCCATCGTCCACCACCTGGATGAGCGTGCGACCGGCATCTTTCAGGATAATCGTAAGGTGCCGCGAGCCCGCATCGAGCGCGTTCTCGAGCAATTCCTTCACCACGGATTCCGGCCGGGTAACGACCTCACCTGCCGCAATCTTCTGCGCGATGGATTCTGGTAACTTTCTTACTGCGGGCATAAATATAAAGTACCGAGCACCGAGTAATGAGTAACGAGTGGATATTCCACGCGGTACTCGTTATTCGGTACTCATTGACTCGTTACTTCTTCCTGAAACATCATGTCTCCGAACATCGCTTTCGCGAACTCGGCGGGATCGAACGGCTGAAGGTCCTCGATCTTCTCGCCGACTCCGATGTAACGCACCGGCACCCGTAGCTCGTTCGTGAGCGCGATGACAATTCCGCCTTTCGCTGTGCCATCAAGTTTCGTGAGCACAAGGCCCGTGATCGACGCGACCTTCGTAAACTCCCGCGCCTGTTGCAGCGCGTTTTGTCCCGTGGTGGCATCGAGCACCAGCAGGACTTCGTGCGGCACATCGGCTTTGAGCTTGCGCATGACGCGCGTCATCTTTTCCAGCTCCGCCATCAGGTTTTGCTTCGTGTGCAGCCGCCCGGCGGTATCGATGAGCACGACGTCCGCATCTTTCGTAATCGCCGATTGCACCGTATCGTACGCAACGGCCGAGGGGTCCGCGCCGTGATGCTGCTGCACGATTTCCACGCCGGCGCGCTTGGCCCAAACCTCGAGCTGCTGGTTCGCCGCCGCGCGAAACGTGTCCGCCGCGCCGATAATGACTCGCTTGCCGGCGTTGCGATAATTGTACGCCATCTTCCCGATGGTCGTCGTTTTGCCTACGCCGTTGACGCCAACGATGAGCACGACATACGGTTTAGGATACTCCCCATCCTTAAGAAGGAGGGGGTCTGGGGGTAGTTGAGCAATGTGGCCATTACCACCACCAATCCCCTCCTTCTTTAAGAGGGGGTTGATAAGAGCCTCCCCGATTTGCGCCCGCAGCTCATCGCGAAGCTGCGAGGCCTCCGACCATTGCTTGAACTGGATCTCGTGCTCTAAATGCGCGATGATGCGTTCGGTAGTAGCTACACCGACATCCGAAAGCAGGAGCGTCTCCTCGATCTCGGCCATCAGTTCGTCGTCGATCTTCCGGGATTGATAGAAGACGCGGTTAATCTTGCGCACGAATTCCTCGTGCGATTTCTGCAACCCCTCCCGGAGCTTCGAGAGCTTGAATTTATCGAAAAAACCCATGTAAGTATGCTAACTGCTCAGTACCGAGTGCTGAGTATTTGGCGGCAAACGGCAAACACCAAACCGAGAAGGAAAGCTTCTTCTCGCGTGGAGCAGGCATCCCGCCTGCTGTATGGCGGACGTCTCGTCCGCTCGCGTGGAGCAGGCGTCCCGCCTGCTGTATGGCGGACGTCTCGTCCGCTCGCGTGGAGCAGGCGTCCCGCCTGCTGTATGGTGGACGTCTCGTCCGCCCGAGTGAGGCTCAATTGTGGAAATCAAAGTGATAGCTCGAGCCGGAGTGGATTTGGCCCATATACGTTCCAATTCCATAGGACGTTAGAAGGCTCAATAAAATACCGATCACAATAACGACAAAGTAAAAAAATGTACTGCTGAAAAAACGGATCAGCAGAGCAATTCCTTTATCCTAGTACACGCGGCGCAAGGCGAAGTACAAATATCCGAAGAACAGGATGAGCTCGGGAATTAATAACCAGACGTAAGACGAAATGAGTATTACACAAAAGATAAGCGCGGCGCACGCAAAAAAATGGAAGGAAAAGGTTAGATGCTCCACGTACAACCGCTCCTTTTTGCGATACACAATCTTCAGGAAAAGCGCAAAGAGCGGAACGGAACCAATGAGCAAGGTATAAGGCAGCGTATCCATGATATATCCTATCAGGATGCGGCCATTGTGGATCGATTGCTCGTCATTCGCGGTTCCCACTTCCGTTACAGAGCTGACGCCGGTGCTCTGTGTAACGGAAACGGCACTTTGAGGTTTGGTTGACAGAAGTTGATGAAAAACATGCGTGATCTCGAAAAGGCAAAGAATCGCAATGAGGCTATAGAGCCGCCACGGGAGCAGATACTTTTTACGGCGGCCGGCGAGATATTCCTGTGTGAGAAATCCCGGGCGAAAGAGTGCCGGTATCGTACGAACGATCTTCGAATCGAGCGCGAGGAACTCCGAAGCGAGCTCGTGAAAAAACTGCCGGACCTTCGGAAGGTAGGGTTCCATTTCTTCCCCACAGTTCGCACAGTAATTACCGGCGCCCATCCACCCGCAGTCGGGGCACGTGCGCACCTCCTGCGCGCTCGTGGCATTCTCATTCTGCGCGATGATCTCTTCGGCGGCTGTTTCCACAAACTTCTTCTCCAATAATGAAGCATTTCGAACACATCGAAATGCCTTCATAAATCCCGCGTGGAGTAGGTCGCATAAGGCGCTTCGCGTGGAGCAGGCGTCCCGCCTGCTGTATGGTGGACGTCTCGTCCGCCTCGCGTGGGGATTTCCACAATTGTGCCTATCCAAGCCGTATATTTGCACCGGTGATTTTAAGAAGATCATCAAACTAATTCACGCCCGCAATGAAAAAGTACCTCTGCCTTCTCGCTTTTGCAACGTTCGCGCAAAGCACTGCCTTTTCCCAATCGATGCGCCTGTACGTCTCCAATACGGACCCGCGCTGGGGCGATACCATCACAGTACGCTACGTTCGGAACGATACGGAGTCGCACGACACGCTCTATCTTGCGGCGCTCGTACACGGCGTGCGCACGCCGTATGGGATTGTAACCCCGACGAAGCAATCCGGCGCCATCTGCACTGCCTCGCTGGTGGTTCCCGATTCCACGTCATCCCTGGACCTGTTCATCGGCACAGCAGCCCAGGACCAGAAAGATGGCCAAACGAGCTTCACTTGCCGCGCGCGCTCCGGAAAACCCGCGCGCGGATATTACCTGAACGACATCAACCATATCAATACGGCGCTGGCGCACGAGCTTGGAAACTATCCGGACGAATACCACGCCTACCTTTGGGCCTACGACATGGGCCGCATGTTAACGCAGGCCGGAGCGCTCCATCGCACGGAAGTGGCGTGGCACGATACGCTGGAACGTTACATACACGCAATCGAACGTGCGAAGAATCCCACGCTCGACTATGATGCCACGCTCGCCGCGCTCTACTGGCATTTGGGAGATAAGGCGAAGTCCGAGGACTATCTCCGGAAGGCCGCGTCATATACATCGTTCGATCCGGTCATGAGCGAATACGATCCGTGGAAGTGGCTGGTGTATCCGCAACAGGAGAATGGCGCTTACGTCATGAATTATGCGCAGGGTCATTTGCTGATTCCGCTTTTTGAACGGTTCCCGCGCAGCGAGATGACCGCGGCATGGCTCCAGGGACTTAGCGGCGATACGTTGCTCCCCGCTGCTCCTTTCTGCAGGATCGCCCAGGCATGGAAGGATTCCCATGATGTTGATGTGCTCCATTCCATCGCGGAAGTGTTTGCGAATCCGAAGAGTTCGGCACACGATCCACAGAGCGCGCTCGAATGGTGCAATCGGGCAAACAATGCGCTCCTTAGCGGAGCCGGCTTCTATTCGGGAGAATACGTGTATGGCTTCGGCGGACGCATTGGCTGGATTACGGCGCTTCGCATTCAACTCCTGAGCAAATCCGGGCAGTTGGAAACCGCTGTTACCGCTGCCGCGCAGGTGCTTCCGCTCGCAACGGAATTAGCCGATAAGCAGGCGATTGTTGGCGCTCTGGCAGAAGCATATCTGGATAATGGTGACATCCAAAACGCCACGAAGACGTATGCTCAAGCATTGGCGCTCGGCGCCGCGCGGTTGGATGGACTGAAGGAACTCTACGAGAAGGAGAAACAGCCGGGCGAAACAATGCCGGACTTTTGCGCGCGCATTAAGAAAGCGTATGGCGGCACGCCGGAACTCCCTGCTATTCCGGACTTTTCGTTCCATACGATGGACGGCCTGAGTGGATCGCTCTCCTCGCTGCGTGGAAAGGTCGTGGTGCTCGACCTGTGGTTTATTGGCTGCCCGGGGTGCAACATGGAAAAGCCCGCGCTCAATCGGCTGGTGGAGGACTTCGCGGGCGATACGAACGTTGTGTTCCTTTCCATTGCAATCGATGACAAAGGCGCGCTCGAGAAATACTTCCAAACAACTCCCTCGAAGTTCCGGACCATCGCAAATGGTTACGGCATTGACCAGACCATTGGCGTAACCGGGTATCCAACCCACATCATCATAGATAAATCTGGCAAGACGGTCAGCTACGAAATCGGCGGTGGCGAACATGTGGACGAAAGCCTTAAGCCTGTGATTCTCGATGCGTTGAGAAAGTCCTGAGCAATGTGCAGCAATGAACGCGGACTATTCCTCATTGAGAATTGTTAGGGGAGCCTGATTCCTCATCAACATTCAGCACTTTAGCACTTTTATCAGCATGTACGGTAAAGTCAAACAAGAATTAGCCAGCGAACTCCAGGCCATCCGCGACGCGGGCCTTTATAAAAACGAGCGGGAGATCACTACTCCGCAAGGCGTTGAGATCCGCGTAAAAGGTTCCAACACGACCATCCTCAACTTTTGCGCGAACAATTATCTCGGGCTTTCCTCGCATCCCAAAGTAATCGAGGCAGCGCATACAACCCTTGATACACATGGCTATGGGATGTCCAGCGTGCGGTTTATCTGCGGCACACAGGACCTCCATAAAGAGCTGGAGCGCGAGATTTCGCACTTCCTGGGAACCGACGACACGATCCTCTACGTCGCCTGCTTCGATGCCAACGGCGGCGTGTTCGAGCCGCTGTTTGGCGAGGAAGATGCGATCATTTCCGACGAGCTAAACCACGCTTCCATCATCGATGGCGTGCGTCTGGCAAAGGCGAAACGCTTCCGCTACAAACACGCGGATATGAGCGATCTGGAGACGCAACTCCTCGATGCGCAGGCTGCGCGCCGCCGCGTAATAGTTACCGATGGTGTCTTCTCAATGGATGGCGACATCGCGAAGCTGCACGGCATCTGCGACCTCGCCGATAAATACGATGCGCTCGTCATGGTGGACGATTCCCATGCCACCGGCTTTGTTGGCAAAACGGGCCGCGGTTCAATAGAGCATGAAGATGTCATGGGCCGTGTGGATATAGTTACCTCAACGCTCGGCAAAGCGCTCGGTGGCGCGGCTGGCGGATTTACATCGGGAAGGAAAGAGATCATCGAGATGCTGCGGCAGCGGTCGCGGCCGTACCTCTTTTCCAACACGCTTCCGCCGCCCATTACCGGCGCGGCGCTCGCGGTCATCCGCATGTTAGAGGAAACGACCGAACTCCGCGACAAGCTCGAAACCAACACGAAATACTTCCGGGAACGAATGACCGAGGCCGGGTTTGACATTAAGCCGGGTATTCATCCCATCGTACCGATCATGCTCTACGATGCACCACTGGCGCAGCGTTTCGCCGCCCGCCTTCAGGACGAGGGAATTTATGTGACCGGCTTTTTCTATCCCGTTGTGGCGAAGGGCCAGGCCCGCATTCGCGTGCAGATTTCCGCGGCGCACGAGCGGCACCATTTGGACCAGGCGATCGAGGCATTCTCGAAAGTAGGTGAGGAATTGGGTGTGCTAAAAGTTACGGCCTAAACAATTGGCACAAAGCTTGAAAAAGTCGCCTCATCGATGAGAGAAACGCCAGTTCATACAAAGGTTCTCGCCCTCATTGGGATTGCAGCCCTGGTGCTGCAACTCAACGCGGTTCCGTTCGAGGCGTTTCTTTTTCATCTAAATCAGGCCTATATTGCTAAGAATTTGTGCGAACATAAGGTCCCGCACTGCAACGGCCATTGTTTCTTAATGAAGCAAATGGCAAAATCTTCTAACGCCGCGAAGGATAAGAATTCTGAACGATCTCCACTCGACGGACATTTTTTACCATCAGCGTTAAGTAATTTAACGGTCTTTCCGGCGTCTCAGGAGGAATTCCTTACAAGTCCGGGACAATCCACAGCTCCCGGCTGGCAGCAAAAAGTCCTACAGCCTCCCCGTTTTTCATAGTCAAACATGCTGAAATGCGCGGATTCCGCCCCCTGGCGGAGCAATTCGCGCATGGATTCCCAGACCATTCCTAATGGCTTCTGGATGCCGAACATTGGGTTCGGCTCCGGAAGGTGATTTACGACATTGCCGACTATGAAAAGACTTACTATACTTTCGATTCTTCTCTGCACGGCTTCACCCCTTTGGGCGCAGCTTCCACCCGATATTTACTCCAATTGCGACTTTTGCATGTGCTCGATGGGCATTTCGCCACTAATGATGAATGGTTCCTCTCTCCGGATCGATAGCCGGTACACGGAGCTAAGCCAGCAATACCTCAATGGGAGAGCTATCCCGTTCCCTACGGACCAAGGCTACGTCTCGAAGGAGACCTTCTTCACAAACATGCTTTCCCTTCGCGGTGACCTCAGCGACCAGATATCGGCCACGCTGATGGTGCCCTTTAAGCATAACGCAGAAACAGTCGTCAATCCGGTAGCAGGAACAATATCTACAATCCACAATTCCGGGATTGGAGACCTGATGCTCATCTTCCAGGACCGGGTCATCTCCGATCATGAGTGGGCGGACATGCGAATTGCTGCGGTAACCGCCGGTGTGAAATTCGCAAACGGTTCCACGTCGCTCCTGGACGCCGGGGCTCCCGCCGATCCCGATGTGCAACTTGGGACTGGCACGACGGATTTCTACGCCGGACTTTCCGGGCTGCTTGGCTTTTCGGACTGGAACATCCAGGCCGATGCATTGGGCCTTATCCATGGTTTCGGCCCCGGTGCAAGTGGCCATACATACGGTTCCAGCCTGAATTACGATATGACCGCCGAATATCGGCTCTATATTGATCCAGGCTTTCAGCCGACCTTGCTCAGCCCAACCGTATTTGCAGCATTCGCCATTCGAGGCGAGCTGAGAAGCTACGAGACCCAGAACGGCGCGCCGCTCAATAACGATTCACTCGGCTGGTCCGGCGGAAATGTGCTGTATGCAGCCCCGGGGTTGGACTTGTTTTTCTCGCCGCGCGTCTCGTTCGATGCCTCCGTCTGGCTGCCGGTGGACCATGCCTTATACGGCAATCAGCTTGGAGAGACCATCAAAGCGATGGCCGGACTTCAGTTCGGTCTGTAAGATTTAAGCCGCGCTTTTCCACTCGAAGGATTCCAGGAAGTGGGTATCGAACTCACCAGCACGGAAGCGCTCATTGCGCATCAGTGACCGGTGAAATGGAATCGTCGTTTTGATTCCCTCGACGATCATTTCGTCTAAGCAGGACTGCATCCGATCGATAGCCTCTTCCCTGTCGCCGCCAAAGGCAATAAGCTTACCGACGAGCGAATCGTAATAGGGTGGAATTTGGTAACCGGCATAGACATGGGAATCGAGCCGGACGCCATAGCCACCGGGCGCATGGAAGCTTGTGATGGTGCCCGGTGAGGGGCGGAAATCGTGATCGGGATCTTCCGCATTAATGCGGCATTCGATCGCATGGCCTTCGGGACGGCGTGGGCGGCGCGAAATTCTTCCACCATTCGCCACATGGATTTGCTGGCGAATCAAGTCCAGTCCAATCACCTGCAGA
>JAKAIL010000142.1 GCA_021825235.1 Bacteroidota bacterium
GATCTCCAACTTCTTCCGCAATGGCTTTCATGCTTCGGATCGTAAAGCCGGTGTGGAAGGAATCGGTCCAGTGTTGGGATTTTTCAAGGCCATAACCCCATCCGCCGTCCGCGCGCTGATGCGCCATTACAAATTTGGCGGCGTGGTGCGCACGTTCTATGTAACTCGAATTGGCTAATAATTTACCAGCGTTCTGTAGAAAGCCGGCCCCGAGGATCGAGGCATTGAACACAATCTGGGAATCGTTTTCCGCATAGCCGAACGCAACCCCGTTCTGCTCCGAGGCCGGGTGAACTTGAAGGGAGAGAATATACTCCGCTGCCCGCCGAATCGCGCGTTCGAGTTCGGGTGCAGGCGAATGGCGGTCCCATTCGGTAAGGGCATTCCCTACAAAGGAAGTGGTAACGATATTCGGGGTATGCTCCGAAAGAAAATGCGTGCGCGATTGCCAGGGGAACGGATAGCCCCATCCAAATTCACGCATCGAACGGAGCAGCCGATGAACAAGGTCTTTCGCGTCATGCTCCCAATGGGGAGTAACCTTTTCTTTTGCCTTGAGCAGCCCGCCAAGAAAAAGCGCCAGGGCCTTTGGATTTTCCGTGGGTGGAACGCGAAGCAGCGAACGCAGATCTATTCCGGACCTACGGCCAAATTGAAGCGCTGCTAACCTGGTAATGCGCGCGGCGCGAGTGCCGCCGCGGACGCGTCGCAGCACTGGCGAGGTTAGCAGGTCATGGGGATCATGGCCCATGAAGTCCCTACTCTTTACCCAATCATATAATTGGGTGAGTGATTCTTCGAGGCTCGGCATGGAACTTCAAACCGCAAATGCGGCAATCGGTTTCGATCATGGGGTAATATTCTCACCAGCTTGCAATGCCGTAACCGCGATCAGGTTCACGATGTCGCTTACCGAGGTACCGCGCGAGAGGTCATTCATGGGTCTGCGCAATCCTTGCAGGATGGGGCCAATCGCCTCGCCCAGGCCTAATCGTTCCGCTATCTTATAGGCGATATTGCCCGCATCGAGGTCCGGAAACACGTACACATTGGCGCGGCCCGCGACCGAGCTCCCTGCGGCCTTCCGTGCCGCGACCGATGGAACAAACGCGGCATCGAATTGCAATTCGCCATCGATTGCAAGGTGTGGAGCTTTTGCGCGAACAAGCGCTGTAGCTTCTACCATCTTTTCAGTCGAGGGCGATTTGGCGCTGCCATGGGTCGAAAAGGAGAGCATCGCCACATACGGTTCATTGGTGGTAAGCGTCTGGAACGTGCGCGCGGTTTGGGTAGCAATGTCGGCAAGTTGCTCCACCGTAGGATCGACAATTACGGCGGCATCGGCAAAGGCCAGAGCGAATTCCTGCTCACGAATGCCGGCAATCGGTGCAAACGCAAGCAGGAACATACTGGAGAGAGCGGAAACACCGGGAGCAAGACCGATTCCCTTCAAGCCCGCGCGAATGACGCTTCCTGTCGTGGAACGCGACCCTGCCAGCATTCCATCCACATAGCCCGAGCGAGCCAGCGCAGCGCCAAAGAGCAGGTCGTTCGTTCGCACTTCTTCGAGCGCTGCATCGAAGGATTCGATTTTCTCCTTCCTGCGGCTATAGTATGCTTCGACAATTACTTCGAGGTCCGAAAACGCGGGTGGCGAGAGAATTTCCACGCCGTCGAGGGAAATTCCACTGCGGGTCGCTACCTGCACAATGTCCTCCGCATCGCCAATTAGAACAGGAATTGCAATTCCTTCCGAATACGCGAAGTGTGCGGCGGCCAACATGCGTTCGTCCGTGGCATCGCCTAAAGCAATGCGCCGGGGCGAACGTTTCACCGTTGCTCGAATCTCCTCGAGAATTTTTGCAGCCATTAATGATAGGGAAACATGGAGTCGATACGCTCTCCAAGGTGGCGATTAAGAACATCCCGCATTCCGCTGGTCACTTCGGCCCAAATCGTATAATGATCGTTCAGGTGTGGCGCGGGGCATTCGGTGATAAACCATTGCGAGCCTTCGGTATCCTTCCCATCGCTGGCCATGCCGACCATTCCTTCGTGGTTATACGCGAGTGGCGTGAATTCGCTGCGGATGTTATAGCCGGGTCCGCCATAGCCCGTGCCGGAGGGGTCGCCCGTCTGAATCACAAAATTGGGAACGATACGGAAGATAGGATTGCCCGTAAAGAACTGTTCTCGTGTCAACCGGACGATGTTCAGCACGGTCAGTGGCGCTTCTGCCGTAAGCAAGCGCAGCGTAATCGAGCCATGTTCAAAATTGATAATCATTTTGGGTGGCATGTTTTCGAGGGTCGCCCAATCAATATGGCTAACGCGTGCAAGCCGTGCCGGAAGTTGTGCCGATGGTCCCTCGATGCGGCGAATAATCGAGGTGAGGGAATCCAGAAGAATATTATCCCTCCACTGATTAGCAGAATCATAGGCGACGCGGAGGATACTATCGGCAGCCGCCGAGTGATCTCCTAACCATGCATCGGCTTCCACCACCGCAAAGAGCTGATCGCGGGTTTGTGGCTGGGTGAATTCGCGCATATATTTTTGCACGTATTCCACGGCTTCCGCGCGACGCGCCGGAGTATTAATCACTGTAGAATCCTGTAGGCATTGCATCGCCGTTGTAACGACCGAGGCATCCGGATCGGCATCGCTGATATGAATGACCAGTCCGCGAAATAGATCATCCGTGTGGTTCGAAGCCATTTGGGCGAGTAGGGATGGAATATGCTGCGCATGGTGCCAGATACTGTCCGCGGCCTGCAATCGGACGTATTGTTCCATCGGTCCTACGGCGGCCATCGAAACCAAGATAGGCGAAAAGTACGTCGTATCCGGCTGGGTTCCTGCCGCTTCCATCGCTATGTTCCGAATTTCCGGAGTATTATATTGCGCGAAATTCTGAATGGCATCATAGAGTGTCGGCGTTTCCAGCCGCCCGGCCGGAATGGCCAGGTGGACATCCACTAAAGGATCGATTTCCTCGTTGCGGCCATCGGTCCCATTGAAGGCATCGAGCCACGTGCGTACCGTGGAGGAATCCTTCCGCGTCATTGTGCCGGAGACGACGAAGTGCTCTACGACCTCGGTGGCGACGAGCCCAACCTGGACCGCAATGGCGCTATCGCGAAGCGCACGGGAAACCGCAAGCCGAACGATGCCGAACATCATGGGATCCATTCGATGAAATTGCATCAGTGCTCGCAGGATATTGACGCGCACCTGCCATTGTTCTTCGCCTCGATAGGCTTGCGTTAGTGTGGTATCTGCCGAGGCATTGTGCAATCGGCCCAATGCAGACGCGGCAAACATTCGGACGTTGGGCGAACCCTGGTCAATCATGAGTGCCCGGAGTAACGCGAGCCGCGTGGCCAGATCCGAAGAATCATCGCCGCGTGCCAGTGCATACGCTGCGCGCCATCGGACCTCGGAACTGTTATCGTTTGCAAGCTGGGCGAGGTCTTTCATCATGTTCCGGCCGGTTTCGTGCCGGAGCGCGAATGCGATATACGCCTGGGCGGCGGTAGAAGCGTCTATTGTTTTCGATTCGAATAACTGCCCCACAATATCCGCCGCCGAGCTGCTGTCTTGTTTCGGAGCCGTGCGCGCGATGGCAATCAATCGTTCCAAAGTCGGATGGCCGGATGTTGCGTTGGTGAGCGCGTCATAGATTGGTCCAGAAGATCCGAGCAGGCCCAGCGCGAAGGCTTCGGCATCGGCCACGCTGTCCCGCTGCTCGTGCAGGAAGGCGGCCAACAGTTTCACGCGCACGGAGGTATCGCCGATATTGCCCATGCCGATGGCGGCGCGCCAGGCGGTGCGCACATTGGTTGACGCGAGGTAGGGAAGTAAACGAGCGGCATTCCGCCGCTCGTCCGTAATGGTAATAATGCGGCGCTCGTCGGCATTAAACAGCGGCGGATGCTCCGGCGTTTGCGCCTGCGCGGGAACCCGTATGAGGGTTACGAGGAAGAGAAGCGAGAAGAATTTGAGTTTCATGCAGTCCATCGAAAAGCAAGCAATAGTATTCGAAAGCGAAGATAATTATTCGAAAGTGAGGTGGGCGAGATGTTCTATGACGAAAGAATCACGCATTTGATTCTCCTCGCCTGTAATCAAAGTACGCGCGGAGTTGTAAACAGAATAAACTTTTTATCCACATTACGCTTCAAACACTTGACATTGAAAATCTAATTCTGTTTTTTATATTGATTTTTTCTTGCATCGCGAGGATGCATTCGCTCCGGAATTAACATCGAACCACTATGCGCGTAGGTCTATTAGTGAACATCAAGCCCCAGGTTAAAGGTTACCGTGATCGGGCCGTTATTGCCCCACCTCGTCGGGGTGCTGCTATGCAGCCCTCGATGATCGAGGACCTCTACGCCGAATGGGATGCGCCGGAAACGATCGATGCCGTGCGGCATGCGCTCGAATCGCATCCGGATGTGGAAGTGGAAGTCATCGAAGCCGTCCCGGACCGCGCGATTGACCGGCTGCTCATCAAAGATTTCGATATCGTTTTCAATCTGGCAGAAGGATTTATCGGCGCTGCGCGGGAGGCGCAATTTCCGGCCTTACTCGAGATGCTTGGCATTCCGTACACCGGTTCCGGTCCGCTCGCGCTCGCGATTGCGCTCGATAAAGCGAGGACGAAAGAGATCCTTTCCTACCATGGGATTCCGGTGGCGCGGTTCATTACGACGATTACGCCCGTGGCCTCGATCCATTCCTATCTGCCCGGTTCCGATTTTCCGTTTATTGTGAAGCCGATCTCCGAAGGCTCCTCCAAAGGCATCCGCAATTCTTCGTTTGTAACGAACCTGGACGAATTGAATCACGAAATCGAACGCATTGCCGGGGAATATCAGCAGCCGGCACTCGTCGAAGAATTTCTTCCGGGCCGCGAGTTTACGGTGGCGGTGCTCGGATCGGGAGATAAAGCGCGCGTTCTGCCTATCGTAGAGATTAATTTTGGCGAACTGCCACCCGAAGCAAACAGTATCTATTCCTACGAAGCAAAGTGGATTTACGATGTTTCCGAAAATCCGCTCAACATTTTCACGTGTCCGGCAGATGTTCCCGCTAAACTCAAGGACGAAATCGAAGCCGTAGTGCTTCGTGCGTATGAGGTACTCGAGTGCCGCGATTGGGCGCGCGTGGACGTTCGCCTGGATGGTCGTGGCCGCGCAAATATCATCGAAATAAATCCGCTGCCGGGTATTCTTCCGAACCCGGAAGAAAATTCCTGCTACCCGAAAGCGGCTCGCGCCGCCGGACTGACGTATGAGGCTATGCTCCTATCCGTCCTCAAATCCGGTTGCGATCGATATGGAATTCCGTTCAAGTTCGAACCGAAACATGAACCTGGATTACGCTGATTGGATGGATTCTCTGGATTAGTTTTAGAGGACTCCAAACCATAGTAGTTATACTCATAGAAGAATGTCAGAATGCTATCGCCAAAGAATCTAAATTGTTCGTGGAAATTGTGTTTCGGCGAGTGGTATCTATCGGATTCCCTAATAGTGGGGCATGGCATTCGTAATCCAGGGAATCCATCCAACCCGCGTAAACCAGGTTGAAAGTAGCTGTCATTTATAACGAGCCGAAGAACACCGCCTCCGAAGACCATTGGCTCCGGCGGTCCGATCCAACGTATCGTCCTCCGTCTGCAGAATTTATCGATGCATCGGAATATGGTGTATTGCTTCAAATGCGTTCTATTGCTGCCGCGCTGGAAGACCACGGCCATCACGTCAGCATTTTCAGCGCCGATGACGATCCGCGACGGCTGGTTACTTTTCTTTCGGAGGATAAGCCAGACGTCATCTTCAACTGTTGCGAGGCAATCTTAGGGGAATCCAAACTGGAGATGAATGTGGCGGCGATGTATGAGCTGTTTGGAATTCCTTACACCGGTTCGGGTCCGCTTGCGCTGGGGCTTGCATTGGATAAAGCGTTGGCGAAATCCGTCTTCGTCGCCAATCATATTCCCACTCCTCGTCACCAACTGTTCAAGGATTCAGAGAAACCGGACCCCATGCTCCAATTTCCGCTGATCGTAAAACCGGTGCATGAGGACGCAAGCATTGGCATCGATGCAAAGGCCATCGTCCATAACGAAGCAGCGCTCGCGAAACGGGTGAAGTTTATTCAAGGAGAGTTCGAGCAACCGGCGCTGGCCGAAGAATTTATCGAAGGCCGAGAATTAAACGTAGCCGTCCTTGCGGCGTCTGATGGAACATTCGCGACGCTGCCAATCTCCGAAATTACCTTCGATCGTGTGCCGCAGGGAATGCCACATATTGTAAGTTACGAAGCGAAGTGGGTCGAGGAATCGCCGATCTACCAGACGACGGTGCCGGAATGCCCGGCGGATATTCCGGAAGCGACCGCTCGCGAAGCGCGAGACATTGCGCTCCGGGCTGCGGCGGCGGTGGGCTTGCGCGATTATGGTCGCGTGGATTTGCGATTCGATGCGAGCGGGAAGCTATTTGTTCTCGAAGCCAATCCTAATCCGGACATCAGCGAAGATGCGGGCTTCATGCGCGCCGCGCGTGCAAGTGGAAGGACCTTCACTGGCACGATAAATGAGATTCTCGAATGTGCGATCGAACGCAAAAGCAAACGCGCTCGTTGAACGCGCCACGTAACATTTTGGAATATGATACGTGAACTCGCTCGATCGGACAAGGACGAAGTGATTTCGATGCTTCGAGCAACGAACAATTTTTCGGAAGCCGAAATCGCTATCGCCGAAGAGCTCATTGACATTTGTATCGAAAAAGCAACACAGGAAGATTATTACGCCTTCGTCTTCGAAATTGACGGACGCATTGCCGGCTTCCTGCTGGTAGGGCCGACACCGGCAACGGTGGGAACCTACGATATGTACTGGATCGCCGCCCATCCCGATTTTCAGGGCCGCGGCATCGCGCAAGCGCTGGACGAGTACGCGGTCCGCTTTGTACGGGAGCGGAATGGCTATCTGCTGATCGCAGAAACCAGCAGCCAGCCCAGCTATGCTCGAACGCGGGCCTTTTATCAAAAGCAACGGTACGACGAGCTTGCACGTATTGCGGACTACTACAAGCCGGGCGACGATCTCATACTCTATGGTAAGCGAGTACCGAGTACCGAGTACCGAGTACCGGGTACCGAGTAAGAGTTTCAAATTGCCAGAACCTTACTCGGTACCCGGTACTCGTTACTGGGTATCGAAATTTGCTTTTTCGATTTAAATGTATTATATTGCATTTGGGAAACCGGTCGCGAAAGCGGTTTGGGAACCAAAGCCATCGGCAGTGCCGGTGGCGCATCGCAGCCGCGATTTGTGCAGCGCGATGTAAAACGTTTTGACTAACACGGGCCGTGCATTGCGGGAGGCCGCGAGCAATGGTTCGAAACAATCACATCTATGGAATACTGGCAAGAGCTGCTACGCAAGTCCGTTGAATCCAAAGACGAGATCATTGCTCAATTCGGAATTAAACCGGAAGTTGCAGAACAGCTTAACGACTTCTTTCAAACTCGCGTAAACCCTTATTATCTTTCGCTCATTCGGCACAAAGGAGATCCCATTTGGCTCCAATGTGTGCCGGACGAAAAAGAACTCGCCGATATTGACGCGCCCGACGATCCTTTGAATGAGGACGCCATGTCGCCCGTGCCGTCGATTACGCATCGCTACCCGGACCGCGTCTTGTTTCTGGTGACAAGCCAGTGCTCGATGTACTGTCGCTTCTGCACGCGCAAGCGCAAAGTGGGCGATGCGTCCAAAATCTCGATGAAGTATATTCAGGGAGGGTTGGACTATATTGCGGCGCATCCGGAAATCCGGGATGTTATCCTTTCCGGCGGCGATCCCCTCACACTCACGGACTTCATGCTGGAGAAAATCCTGAAGGGATTGCGCGAAATCCCGCATGTGGAGATTATTCGGCTTGGTACGAAGGTACCATGCGTCCTTCCGCAGCGGATTACTCCTGAGCTTTGCGAGATGATAAAGAAGTATCATCCCATCTATGTAAATACCCATTTCAACCATCCCTGGGAGTGTACGCCAGAGGCAAAACAAGCCTGTGAAATGCTGGCCAATGCCGGCTGCCCCGTTGGAAACCAGATGGTGCTTATGAAGGGCGTAAATGACGACCCAATGGTCGTTAAGGAGCTGATGCAGAAACTGCTCGCCATGCGGGTACGGCCCTACTATATATATCAGGCAGATATTACCAAGGGCGCAAATCATTTCCGTACGCCAGTCAAGGTTGGCCTGGAAATTATGGACAAGCTCCGTGGCTGGACGTCCGGCCTTGCCATTCCATACTATGTAATAGATGCTCCCGGTGGCGGCGGCAAAATTCCCATGCTGCCCAATTACGTCGTTAGCCACGACGAAAAGACCTGGGTGCTCCGCAATTACAAGTACGACATCTACAGCTACCCCGATGTCGTGGAAGAGGAGAAGCCAGCGAAAGTTCCCGCGCGCAAACGGCCCGTCCGTGCCCCACGCGCGCCAAGGAAGAAGAAAGTCTTCAGCGGCCCAGAAACGGGTTTGCGCTGATTCATTCTGACTCCACAGATTGGTTTTGAGAAAGGGACATGCCGCAAGGCGTGTCCCTTCTTGGCTTGGAACCCAATTGGCACGGTGATTGCGCTGTAATGAATTAGTGTATAGTTTTAGAAAGGAGGACCAGTGAGTTCAAATTCGAACATAGCGATCTCGAAACGCCTGATTAGCGCGCTGGCCTCCTCGTGGTTGAATCTCTTCCCCGGTCGAAACCCGCGCTCTAACTCGATAACGCGTAGCGCTTCGTCTAAGTAAGGCGAGGCGATAATTCCCGATCTCTCAAATCCAGTATAAACGCACGACTTTTAAGCCGTGAGATTTCGCTCACTCTTTTTGATGGAACTAAATATGCAATGGAGGCACGCAATGAAAAGACTCATCATACTCTTAGCGCTCGCAACTATGACAACCGCGGGATGCACGACGAAAGTGATCTATATGCCATTCCTAGCACCTGGCGCCGATTCCGCAGGCCAAGACCTCTTCCAATTCTATGGATACGAGGATACGCTTGGCCGCTGGCACGAGTGGGGATATCCAAAATGGTTACGCACCCTCGATACGGGAACCCAGAAGCCGTTCGTCACGCCGCCGGAAGGCACGCTTCCGCCGGTCACGTTCTTCGGGCGGCCGGATAAAGCGCATTGATCGTAGGCTAAGTTGACCACGCTCGTTTCGACGAATCTCACAGTAACAACAAGGATCGAGGGAGTGAAACAACTTAGAGGACGGCAGCGTAGCCATAACTTACAAACACTTCATGTCTTTTGAATTTGACGAGGAGGACACGTGAACATGCAGCAGTACCGAGCGACGAACCGCCGAGCCGATGGTGCACGAGCCTCCAGGTCTAATCTTTTCTCCCCGGGCAGAAGCCCGCGCGCTAACGCGATAACGCGACGCGCTTCGTCCCGCTGACGAAGCGATAAATCCAGGAATAATTCCACGCGGCAGCTTTTCGAAGCTGGCGATAGTACTCACCCTTTAAGCGAAAGGAGGCAAAAATGAAACGCATGGGAGGCCGCAACCAACTCGAACTATTTTTCAACGCGGTTCCGAAGTCCATCAAATCGAAAATCGAAGTGGCGAAGTCGTTGCTAACCAATGCTCACCCGGTGCCAATTGAAGCGGAACGTATTAATTGGTATGACCGCGATTTCCCGGGAGTCCGGAACTATCGGGTCGGGATACGGGCAAATTATCCGTTAGTCCGCCACTATCGCAAGACCATTTAAACATAGAAAGGAGCACGCCATGAAAACTCGAATGGTTCTCGTCGCACTCAGTCTCGCTCTTGCGTTCAGCGCCACAAGGGCAATGGAACCAACAAACGAGGCCGATACCGCGCCGATGATGATTACAAGCCTCACGGATAGCATGATCTATCCCGATATCGAGCGGCGCAAGGGCGACGATGGCCGCGTGGAACTCGATGCGTTGGTTGACACGAACGGAAACGTCCTCGATGTCAAATATATCTATGCTTCGACGAGCGCCTTTTGGGAAGCCGCGAAGGACGCAATGCTGAAAATGCGCTACCATCCGGCGATACATAATGGGCGGCCCATCGAAGTGTGGACCACGGAGACGATTCACTTCAAACTCACTGGATCGGGCCAACGGAAAGAGCCGAATCCGGGAGACGGAATTCCGGGAGTGGGGTAACACACGAAATATTATAAGGAAACACCACAATGAAAAAGCAACTCGCACTTATTCTCTGCTTCCTCGCGCTAACAGCGAGCGAAGCGCTCGCGCAACACGTTCGCGTGCGCGGCTATTACCTCCGCAGCCGCATCGCCCACAACGAAGGGAATCTCCATGAGGCGGATTCCATCTTCACCGTGCGCTATGGGAGCCGCTACACCAGCCCGGTGAAAGAGGAAATTTACCTGACCACCACCACCCGCGCAACCGTCTCCCCCCCGCCCGCACTCAGGCGGCACGAATAGAGGCCGGGCGGCAAATCCTTCGTCTCGAACGAAACCTCGTGCGGGCCACCGCTCTCCATC
>JAKAIL010000143.1 GCA_021825235.1 Bacteroidota bacterium
GCCTACGGCCTCCAGCGTTTAGACCGGTCGAGCACACACATCAAGGCATACAGAAACCCTGACATTTCTATTGTGCCTAAAACCATGACATTTCTATTGTGCGGCTACAAAAATTACGGTTTTTGAGCACCGGGCTTAAATATTTCGTATTTTTGTAATACTTAGATTGATCACGAACGAATTTCAAGGCAGGGTCCCACGCAACGCCGGCGTTGCGAGGAAGTCTGCCTTCCCATTCGTGACCGTAAGGATGAAAGCTCATCCGATGAGCGCTCTTCCGATACCGGTCATCCACTGTCAATCGCCTTTCTTGTATCATAGGGACCCTCACGTTATTTAAACCGGATGGGGCAAATCTTTAGTAAGAGTTCGAACTCTATTGCGCGCGCGTCAATCGTTGGCTCGGCAGCGTTGACGGTGTTCGCGATTTATTATATTTTCCTCGGGATGCCGCGTTCATCCTACTGGAATCAAACGAACCTCATCAAGCTGCAGCCGGTGCAGTTCAGCCACAAGCACCATGTCGGTGACGATGGAATCGACTGCCGGTATTGCCATACGTCCGTCGAGAGCGGCTCCTCGGCCGGTATGCCGCCGACGAAAACGTGTATGAACTGCCACTCGCAACTCTTTAATACCGCGAGTTACCTGGCGCCTATCCGAGACAGTTGGAAGTCCGGTATTCCGATTCACTGGACGCGCATTTACGATCTTCCGGACTACGTTTATTTCAATCATTCGATCCACATCGCCAAAGGCGTCGGCTGCGCGACGTGCCACGGCCGCGTCGATCAGATGCCGCTTATTACGGAAGTATCCTCGCTGCAGATGGAATGGTGCATTCAGTGCCATCGCGCGCCGGAGAAGTATTTGAGGCCCCGGAGTCAGGTGTTTAATATGGCCTACACTCCGCCGGCGAACCAGATGCAATTAGGACTCGAGCTGAAGAAGAAATATAACGTGCTCGGATCGGATGTATTAACGAGTTGCTCGACATGTCATCGCTAATAGATGTTGAAGGATGAATGAGGAACCTATCGGAATGATGCAAACGCCGAATATCGAATTGCCGGTGTTGAATGGTGAAGGAAAGCCTTCATCGTTCGAGATTCATGCGTCCTCGTCACTCCGCGAGAAAGAAGGAGCGAAACGCTACTGGCAGTCCGTCGAAGAGCTGGCCGATAGCCCGGAGCTCGATGCGTATGTACGCCGCGAGTATCCATCGCAGACGAGCGTGCTGATCGACCCGGTCAACCGGCGGTCGTTTATGAAGCTGATGGGCGCATCGCTCGGGCTTGCGGGGCTTGCCTCCTGTACGGTGCAGCCGAAGGAGGATATCCTCCCCTATGTTACGCAGCCATCCGAGATTATCCCTGGAAAGCCGCTTTACTTTGCGACGACCATGCCGCGTTCCGGCGGCGGAATTGGTCTCCTCGTTCGTAGCAATATGGGCCGGCCTACCAAAGTGGAGGGTAACCCCGATCATCCGGCAAGCTTAGGCGCGACGGATATGTATGCGCAAGGTTCGATTCTCCAGCTTTACGATCCGGACCGGTCCCAGGCCATCCTGCACATGGGTGACATCGGCGATTGGGGAGGCTTTTCCAGCGAGATGGCGGGCCGCGCCGGCCTCATGACTTCCTCGAAGGGCCAGGGAGTTCGGTTCCTTACGGAGTCTATGACATCGCCCTCCTTCATCGCGATGATGCAGGGAATCCTTACGGCGAATCCGCAAGCGAAATGGCACCAGTTCGAGCCGGCCCGGGGCAATGGAGAGATTACGGCGCTGGGCGCGCAGGCTGCGCCGCAATACCGGTTCGATATAGCCGATCGCGTACTTTCGCTCGATAGCGATTTTATGATGGCCGCGGACCAAAATGCGACGAGCGTTCGGTACGCGCGCGATTGGGCCGAGCGCCGGAAAGTCAGCGCTTCCAGCACCGATATGAGTCGCTTCTATGCCGTGGAAACGAGTTTCTCGCCTACGGGTGCGAATGCCGATAATCGCTTGGGCGTGCGTCCTTCGGACTTCGAAGGATTTGTCGGAGCGCTCGCGGCTGCGCTTGGGGTTCCCGGCGCATCCGGCACCACGAGCACTCCCCGGCAAAAAGAGTATTTAGATGCCATCGCCAGCGATTTGCTGGCTATGAAGGGTCGCTCTATCGTAATCGCGGGTGGCTGGCAAACGCCGTACGTTCATGCGATGGCCTACCAGATAAATCTGGCACTCGGTAATGTTGGCCAAACCGTATTTTACTCGACGCCCGTTGAAGCGAGTCCGACGGACCATCTTGCCTCCATCACGGAGCTGGCGCAGGACATGGAGGCCGGGACAGTCGATGCGCTGGTCATTTTGGGCGGGGTCAATCCGGTTTATTCCGCCCCGGCGGACTTGAATTTCGCTTCGGCGATGAAGAAGGTTGGCTACATTATTCATCATGGGCTTTACTATGATGAGACGGCCATGCTCTCGCATTGGCACATTCCGGCCGCGCACTTCCTCGAATCCTGGGACGATTGCCGCTCGCACGATGGGACCGCCTCGATTATCCAGCCGCTTATCGCCCCGCTCTATCAGGGAAAAACGGCGTCCGAAGTGCTCGCGACACTGACGAAGAATCCGGGTTCGACGGCCTACGAGATTGTAAAAGCATACTGGACGGGAGGATCCAAGAGCACGGACGTAGAAAACACCTGGCGCCGTTCGCTGAACGATGGGCTTGTCCAGAATTCCGCCGCTACGCCGGGAACCGCCACGCCGGCCGCATCCACGGCGGCACCTTCGATTACACCGGCAAAAGGTTTTGACATAGTCTTCCGGCCCGATCTAACCATCTACGATGGCCGCTATGCAAATAATGGCTGGCTGCAGGAGATACCCAAGCCCATTTCTACGCTGACGTGGGATAATGCTGCGATTGTTAGCAAGGCAACGGCGGAAAAGCTCAACCTGCATGTTACCCTGCAATTCGAGGGCGGCGAATATAATTCGGATATCGTTCAGATCGAAGTAGATGGCCACAGTGTCAATGCGCCGGTATGGATCGCGCCCGGGCAGCCGGACGACACCATCACGCTGTATCTTGGCTATGGCCGCGAGCGCGCCGGACGTGTGGGCGATGGACTTGGATTTAATGCCGGAAGCATTCGGACGACAAAGAATTATTGGTTTGCGACGGGCGCTAAAGTCGTTAAGAAGGGCCAGAGCTACCCGTTGGCGGGAACGCAAATCCATTTCACGATGGAAGATCGCGATCCTGTACGCGCCATTAACTTCCCGGATTTTAAGAAGGACCTTAATTATGTCCACGAAAAGGACGGCCATGATTGGCTGAGAGAGCCTTCCAAAGAGGACAGCTTTTTCCCCGCGTACAAATATAATGGCTATGCCTGGGGCATGGTCATTGACCTGAATTCCTGTATTGGATGCAATGCCTGCATGATTGCCTGCGTATCGGAGAATAATATCCCGGTCGTCGGCAAATCGCAGGTCCTCCGCAGCCGCGAAATGCATTGGATTCGCATTGACCGGTATTACACCGGTGCGGCAGATGATCCGGAGACCTATTTCCAGCCGGTGCCCTGCATGCAATGCGAGGAAGCTCCGTGCGAACTCGTCTGCCCGGTGGACGCAACGGCCCACAGCGCCGAAGGTTTGAACGACATGACGTATAACCGTTGCGTCGGAACCCGTTTTTGTTCGAATAACTGCCCATATAAAGTACGCCGCTTCAACTTCCTGCTGTATCAGGACTGGACGACCCCGCAATTTAAGATGATGCGTAATCCGGACGTTTCAGTTCGCAGCCGCGGCGTGATGGAGAAATGTACCTATTGCGTGCAGCGCATTCAGGAGGCGAAGATACAGTCCGAGAAGGAAAACCGCCGCGTGCGCGATGGAGACATTATTACGGCCTGCGAAGCGGCATGCCCCACGGATGCGATCGTCTTTGGAGATATTAACGATCCCACCAGCCGGGTGGCTCGGCTCAAGAGCGATAGCCGTAACTATGCGTTGTTAGCAGATTTGAATACTCATCCCCGTACGACGTATCTTGGCGTGGTCCGTAATCCGAATCCCGCCATCAAGCGAATCATCGATCCAACACTATCGCCGGAGGCTCAGACCGTATGAGTGCGTTTCAGGATGATGGACCCTTAGTGCAGGCCGAACCCTTAGCCGGATATCGCGATCCGTCGCTGACGCCCATCATTGGACCAACGATGACGTTTCGCACGATTACCGAAAAGATTTCGGATATCGTGTTGGAAATGGACACACCCAAATGGTGGTTCGGTACCATGTTGGTGGGCCTTGCATTCACGGTCGGGCTGCTCTTCGCCGTGACCGTGCTCTTTTTCAAAGGCATCGGTATCTGGGGAAATAACCAGCCGGTCGGTTGGGCATGGGATATTACGAATTTCGTCTGGTGGATCGGAATTGGACATGCCGGTACGTTTATCTCCGCTATTCTCTTTCTCGTAAAGCAGGAATGGCGTAACTCGATCAACCGCTTCGCCGAGGCCATGACGATTTTCGCCGTTATGTGCGCCGGTATGTTCCCGGTCCTGCACTTAGGACGTCCGTGGCTGGCCTATTGGCTCTTCCCGCTGCCGAACACAATGGGCGTGTGGCCGCAATTCAAGAGCCCGCTCGTCTGGGACGTCTTCGCGGTCTCGACCTACTTCACGCTGTCGCTTACCTATTGGTACCTTGGAATGGTCCCGGACTTGGGAACCCTTCGGGACCGGGCCAAGAAGACGTTCCAGCAAAAGCTCTACGGATTTATGTCGCTGGGCTGGCGTGGGTCGTCCAAGCACTGGGCGCGCTACGAGACGGCCTATCTCCTCTTGGCGGGCCTCTGCACCCCCCTTGTGCTTTCCGTACACTCTGTCGTAAGTTTGGACTTCTCCGTCGGTATCGTTCCCGGCTGGCATTCGACGATCTTCCCGCCGTATTTCGTGGCTGGCGCTATCTTTTCCGGTTTCGCGCTGGTGCTCACGCTCATCATTCCCGCGCGGCGGCTCTTTGGGATCAAGGAACTCATTACCCAGCGCCATATCGATAATATGGGTAAGGTCATGCTGGCAACCGGTCTCATCGTCGGCTATAGCTATGTCGAGGAAGCCTTTTTAGGATTGGTGTATCCGGGCAACAAGTACGAGCACTTCCTCATAATGAACCGGATGTTCGGGCCGTATGCGCCATTTTATTGGACGCTCGTCCTGTGCAACGTCATTACACCGCAGTTCTTGTGGTGGCGCAAGATTCGAAATAATACCATTGTATTGTTTATCCTGACAATCGTTATTAATATCGGTATGTGGCTGGAACGATTCGAAATTATTGCAGTCAGCCTGACGCGTGATTATCTTCCAAGTTCGTGGGGCTACTTTAAGCCGACGATTTTCGATATGATGACCTTTGCCGGAACGCTGGGATTTTTCCTTTCTGCGATGCTGCTATTCCTGCGTGGAATGCCGATGATTCCCATGTATGAAGAGAAGATGCTGTTGCCCGCCTCGGATCCGCATGGGCACGCAGAGGAAGGAATTTTCCTGGAAGAGACCGAGGAGATTTAAGGGCGTATGAAGCAAAGCAAGAAATATCCGATCTATGGCATCATGGCCGAGTTTGAAACGCCCGGAGCAATCCTGAAAGCGGCGCAAACGGCACATGATGCGGGCTATCGTGTAATGGACGCGTACACGCCATTCCCCATTGAAGAAGTAAGTGAAGCCGTCGGGTTTCGCCGGAAAGACAATCGTGTGGCCCTCACTAGCCTGATCGGGGGACTGCTTGGCGGGCTTGGGGGCTATACGCTTGCTTCAAGCGCGGCCGGTGTGTGGTTCCCGCTCAATATTGCCGGCCGGCCGTTTATTCCGTGGCCCATGTTCATTCCCGTTACCTTCGAGGCTACGGTGCTCATCGCCGGTCTTTCCGCGGCCATTGGAATGCTTATTATGAATGGCCTGCCATCGCCGTACCATCCGGTCTTTAACGTTCCACGCTTTAACCGCGTAACGACGGACCGGTTCTTCCTGTGCATCGAAGCCCGCGACCCGAAGTACGATGAAGGCGTCGTGACGGAATTCTTAAAAAGCTTGAATCCGACGGAGGTGACGCTTGTACAAGGCTAACGGCAGTGAAGCAGTAAGAATGAAGAATGAAGAAGTAGGGATGCTTATTTCCTATTGCTCACCTGCGCGCAAAGGCAAGAAGTACGGATTCGGTTATCGAATCCTCTTCGTCCTTTGCACGTCCTTCTTTATTCTGAATTTGACCTCCTGCCGCGAGGACATGCAGGACCAGCCGAAGTATCTTCCGTACCGTGGCAGCGAGATGTTTGCCGATAGCCTTTCTTCGCGTCCGCTCGTGAAGGGAACGGTTCCGCGAGGATTCCTCGATTTGGACCCGGCTTTATATACGGGCAAAGCGCCCGCGACTGCTGCCGCAAAAACTCCGGGAGATACCTCCGCGGCCGTAAAGCCCGATTCTTCCGGCATGGCAGATGTCAATGTATTTCCGTTTCCTATTACCCGCCAGGTGCTGGACCGCGGGCAAGAGCGCTATAATATTTATTGCTCGCCGTGCCACGGCGTGCTGGGCGATGGGCATGGTATGATCGTCAACCGAGGGTTCGTTCAGCCGCCCAGCTATCATCAGGATCGGTTGCGCAATGCCCCGCTCGGCCATTTCTTCGACGTCATCACCAATGGCTTTGGCCGCATGCCGGACTATGCGATGCAGATTCCGCCGCACGAGCGATGGGCGATTGTCGCATATATCCGAACGCTTCAGTACAGTCAGAATGCAAATATAAAGGACCTTCCGCCACAAGATACTTCGAAATTGGAATAACGCTTTGAGTACGAATAATTATCCGGTTCCTTCGTCTATCGACCGCTATGGCCGCAACGGTCTTATTGCGGCGGTCGTCGGGTTTGCGGCACTTATCATTTCGATTTTCACGGTTAGTCCGACCCAGTTTTTTCATAGCTATTTCCTGGGCTTTATGGTCTTTGTCGGCTTGTGCGCCGGCAGCATCGGGCTGCTCATGCTGCAGTACCTTACGGGTGGAATGTGGGGAGTGCTGACCCGGAGAATCTTCGAAGCCGGATCTCGGATCTTTCCCATTGCGGCGATTTTGTTTATCCCAATCTTCTTCGGGATGAAAGACCTGTATTCCTGGACGGATATCAACTACATTAAGTCCAGTGAAGATCTTGTGCTGAAAGCGGGATGGCTTTCGACGCCATTCTGGATTATTCGAACGATTATCTACTTTGCCTTTTGGATTATCATGATGGTCGTTCTGAATCGGTATTCGAAGAATCTCGATGCCGATCCGGGATTCAAATGGAGCCGCAAGCTCGAGAATTTTTCCGGTGGCGGTTTCCTGTTTCACTTCGTCTTTATGACGCTGGCGGCCTTCGATTGGATGATGTCCCTTACGCCGGCGTGGAATTCCACGATCTACGGGTTCGTCATGATCGTCGGACAGGGAATTCTGGCGCTTTCCTTCACGATTATTCTCATCAGTATTTATGCGAAGGAAGAGCCGCTGGCAAGCATCATCAAGCCAGTGCACCTTCACGATCTTGGCAAACTGCTCTTTGCGTTTACCTTCCTCTGGGGATACCTGTGCTTTGCGCAGCTCATTGTTATTTATTCCGGGAACCTGCCGGAGGAAATTGTTTGGTATCACATGCGCATTCGCGGGGGATGGGTGTGGGTGGCGTATCTCGTGATTTTCATACACTTTGCGCTGCCGTTTGCACTCCTGCTTTCGCGGGATATCAAGCGGAGCGTTCGGTCCTTACTACCCGTGGCCGCACTCCTCTTTGTCATGCGCATTGTGGATTTATACTGGTGGATCGAACCGAACTGGCATCAGGAACACTTCTACTTTAGCTGGGCGGATTTGGCCGCGCCACTCGGGTTCGTTGGGCTGTTCGTCTTTTTATTCGTTCGCGAATACAAGAAGCGCGGAATGCTCCCACTCGGAGAACCGGAATTAGAACTGACGTTACATCCCAAAGGAGCGCATTAACCATTTCACGCAGTACCCAAAGAGCGGGCAATTCTAACGAAGAAACATCAGCATAATCAGCACACATCAGCGTAATCCAGGTTTATGAAAGGCCAGCATAGCCATTTGAACGATCCGAAGCACGAGCGCCTGCAAGAGCTCGATACGACGGATATTCGCAATCCGGAAACCCGGCACGAAGAGGGCGATATCAACGTCCGGCCCGTCTATAAATTTCTGGCCTGGCTCGGTGTGCTCATGGTCTTTACGTGGGTATTGGTCTATGGCATTATGAAGTGGAACGATGCGCGCATTGCGCGGGAAAATGCGATCGTGTCCCACTTGCCAAAGTCGAAGTCCGAAGCGCTTCCGCCGAAGCCCCGGCTGCAATTGGCGCCAGGCCAGGCGATGCACCCGTTGCGCGAAGGCCTCGAATATCGTGACTCCGTCGTTCAAGAGCTTCAGTCGTTCGGATATATCGATAAGACTTCGGGAACCGTACACATTCCGATCGAACTTGCAAAGGACATCATGCTCCAGCGCGGGTTTCCGGTGCGGCCCGGAGCAACGGCGCAGGACGATGGTCGAATCTGGATTCCCAGTGGATCGAGTTCCGGCCGCGTCTATGTCCGGCGCGATCAGCGCATCCCCGGCGAAACCTTCACCCAAACCGGCGGCAATATGGCCGTCCAGAATATAAAACAGCCACAGTAAGGAGTGAGGGAACCAATGCAGACTGAGCACATGAACCGTCCACCGAGAAGACGAAACGAAGCAGCCATTAGCCGGCGCAGCCTCTTTGGGGCAAGCGTGGCGGTTTGCCTCGTACTGTGCTGTTTTTCGGTAACGGCATGGGCACAGGACGCCCCGTTTTTCAAAGGCGATGTTCAGGGGCCGCCCCAGGCGGCGGGGCTTCCAAAGATTGTTCAAAATGTCGGCATCGATCAGCATCTCGGAGCACAGGTGGACCTCAGTTTACCGGTCCGCGATGAGTATGGGAACCAGACGACGCTGGGCGCCTACTTCGGAAAAACGCCGGTGATACTCGTCATGGCCTATTACGAATGCCCGCACCTTTGCACGATGGTCATGAACGGCGTTTTTAGTGGCATGAAGCCGCTCTCGTTTGTGCCGGGTAAGGACTATCAGATCGTTTCCGTCAGCATCAATCCGAAAGAGGGGCCCGCGCTTGCACTGCAAAAGAAGATGTCGTATGTGAACGGGTTCCACGAAACGCAGTACGCGAGCGCATACCATTTCCTGACGGCCCCGGAAAGCACGATCGAAACGCTTACCAAAGAAGTGGGATTTCGATATGCTTGGGATTCTGTACACCAGCAATATGCTCATGCGAGCGGCATTATGGTCCTGACGCCCACCGGAAAGATTTCACGTTATTTTTATGGAGTGGAGTTCGCCCCGACCGATTTGAAATTTGGATTGATGGATGCCTCCGGAGGCAAAATCGGCTCGTTGGCCGATAAGATACTACTCTATTGCTGCGAGTACGATCCGACGACGAGTAAGTATGGATTTGTCATAGCCCGTGCACTCAAAATTGGCGGTGCGCTGATGCTCGTGATTATGGGTATCATGTTTTATTGGTTACATCGGCGCGTGAAGGCCGCGCAAGTCGCTCGCGCCGAGGCGAACCCGGCGCTACAGATTCGAAATGCCTGAGAGAATGTTCGAAAACTTTTTTATTCAAATTCCACACCGCGCGCTGGGGTTGCCCCATGTGCTCGGAATGTCGTGGATGTTGCCGCCGCAGGCCTCGTCGTATGCGCCTTCGGTCGATCATCTCTACGAATTCCTCGTGGGGACGACGATCTTTTTTACCGTCCTGATTTCGGCGGCGATACTCTACTTCTTTGTGAAGTACCGCCGCCGTTCGAATGATGAAATTCCACGCCCCATTGCCGGCTCCATGGTCCTGGAAAGCGCCTGGACCATCATTCCATTTATCATTTCCATGTTCATGTTCGTTTGGGGTGCCAAGTTGTACCTCGAACAATATACGATCCCGGCAGATGGCGCGGACATCTACCTGGTTGCCAAGCAATGGATGTGGAAATTCCAGCATCCCGAAGGACAGCGCGAAATTAATGAGGTACACATACCAGTCGGCAAGCGCGTTCGATTTATCATGGCCACCGAGGACGTGATCCACGATTTCTTTGTTCCGGCGTTCCGCATTAAAGAAGATATCGTTCCAGGTTCGAACCGTTACTCCACGGTATGGGTGCTTCCGACGAAGGTGGGGCGTTTCCATCTGTTCTGCTCCCAGTATTGTGGTACCGGACACTCCGCCATGATCGGATGGGTGGACGTCATGGACGACCGGGATTACCAGGCCTGGCTGGCTGGCGGGGGAGCGCAGGGTTCCATGGCCGACCAGGGAGCCGCGCTCTTTGCCAAGCTCGGGTGCATTAACTGCCACCATGATAATGGGCAGCCGTGTCCACGCCTAACCGGAATTTATGGTACCCCGCAAACGCTAAGCAACAACACCACGGTGATTGCGGAC
>JAKAIL010000144.1 GCA_021825235.1 Bacteroidota bacterium
TGCTGAGCAAACTGGGAAGCAATCCCGCCTATTCCTCCATGTTTACGCAGGCATTTGGTGATAGCAAAATTACCATTGATCGTATCGCAAAAGCCATCGCGACATTCGAACGCTGTTTAATTAGCGCCAACAGCCCCTACGATCAATACATAGGTGGCAATACATCGGCCTTGTCGGCCTCGGCGGTCCGTGGCATGAATCTTTTCTTCGATAGCACCAAGACGAATTGTGCAGATTGCCATAATAACCTGGGACGATCAAATCCGAATTCAGCGGGGCAGACTTTTTCGGATAATAATTACTACCGCACTGGGACGTTCGAGGTAAATGTTCCCGGTGGCGGTTACGGCCTCGATACCACGCGCGATACGCTTCACCTGCGGCTCGATGCCGGGCGCGCAGCCGTGACAGGCGATACGACGGACGTCGGCAAATTCCGTACGCCTACGCTGCGCAATGCCGCGCTCACACCGCCGTATGGCGCTGAGGGAAACGTCGAGTCGCTGTCGCAGGTCCTTCAGAATTACAATAATGGCGGGAGCAATGGGTTCGATAGCATTTCTCTAATACCGAATCAGGACCCGCGCATCAGGCCGCTGGGGCTTGACAGCGGACAACTGGCGGATTTGGAGGCCTTCATCAATAGCCTGACCGATCTTACCTTTATCTCGAACACGGAGTTCCAGAATCCGGGACCGGCTACAGTCACCGTTTCAGACCGAACCGTTTCGGGCGATCTTTCGGTCTATCCCAACCCGGCAAGGACCTTTGTGAATGCCGAATCGCCGGAACTGAACGGTCTAAGCGAAGCAAGCCTTGTTTCCGAAAGCGGCGCGACGGTCTGGCGCTTTGCCGCGAACGCGCAGGGCCGGATGCGACTGGACTTCACCGGGGTTCCCAACGGCGTGTACCGGCTGGAAGTAGTTTCGAATAACGTGCGAGAATTGGTAAATATTGTGCTTGATCACTGAGAACGGAATGCAAGCGAAGAGACGTTTCATAGGCTGACTCACATACATTTTTGGTCTTATGAAACGTCTCTTCCTCCTTCCCGCGGTAACGATTTCCCTGCTGCTTTCTTTCTCGGCACAGGCGCAGTTGGGTTTCGCATGTAGGCTCGTGCTTACGCGATAAATCCTACGGACGCGTGAGGAACGCGAGAATCGAATTGGAGTAATTCTGAAAGCCCCACGTTTGGGGCACGGTGGAGTGATCCGCGCCGGGTATTCGGTGTTCTTCGCCATGCATACCGTGGTAGTTTGCATATACGACGTCCCCATTCGTCGCGATATTCAAGAAGCTATCGTTCATCCCTGCCACGAGAAAAAGCGGCTGATTCACCGACTTAATTTGCTCGGCATTATCGAATTTCAGCGTGGTAACGGCAGACGCCGGAAGGTTAAGACCCGTCGCATCAGCAGTAATAGATCCGGTGGACGCAAAGGGCGATTCGAGAATGAGTTTCTGCGCCGGTAACGCCCGCGGATGAGCGGCAAGATAGGTTGCAGGAGCGCCACCAAGACTGAACCCGTATAATATCAAGCGGTCCCCTGTGAGTCCCTTCGATTTCAGCCACTCGATCGCCGCATTGGCATCGGCGTACATGCCCTCCTCGGTGGGGGTTCCATGCGAGAGTCCAAAGCTGCGGTAGTCCATCATCAGGACGCCGAAGCGGTCCTTTCCGCCTATATTCGCAAGAAGCTGCGCGCGCGGATAGTAAAAATCCATATTGTGCGCGTAACCATGGCAATAGACGATAACCGTGTCCGTAGCGATGCGGGAGGTATCCCCTAAATAAGCGGCATAAATAGTCGTGGGCGATGTCTCTCCAAGCCCCTGGCTCTGCAATGTAAAAAGATGGACGAACTGAGGCGGTATAGTGTAGGAAGAATCGAGGTGGAAATCAACGTTCCCGATATAGGACGCCAAAGCATAACTCGAAATCTTCGGGCCGGGATCGAGCAGGTTCGCGTCGAGATTGAAGCATCCCGAAAGAAATGCCACGAGCAGAAGAAGCACTATGAATCGTGACATTAGAATTTTCGGGTTAGTCCAAGATAAATTCCGAATGCGCCATTGCCACCGATACCATGATATCCGACCGCATTCGGCGTATTGCCGATGCCCGGTTCGAGATATTTAAGCTCCGTAATGTACTCCCAATGCTCGCTTTCGAACCGGTGGCCCAGTGCAATGCCCGGAAACCAATGGCGGGTCTGTGGCTCATCATCGGCACGAGTGGATGTAAAATCGAACCAGTTGATATCCGTAAGATAAATAAGGTTACCGGAAGAGTTGTATTTCCAGTAAAAGTTAACATCTGCCTCGGGCCACAAGCGAAATGACCCATCGCGCATGGCAAGGAACACATTCGCTACCGGGCTAACAGAGACAGCGGGGACCAGATGGTCCTGCGGCAGGACTTGCCCTACCGCGCCAAGATCGAGCTGCAAATCGTCGAAGAGAAGCGATGTAATGTGCAGGCCGCCAAACGCCGAAAGCTTATCGGTAACTCCATATCCCGCGGCAAGGGAAAGGAGCGGCATGGGAATCGTCGTCCCCGCGTAATCGAACAGCGGCCCGCCGAGTGAAGCCGTTGCATTTATGTGACCTTCCGGAATCGGATCAACAATTCGTGTGGGCGCGCAGGATGCGACACACACCAAAAGAAAACCCGCGAGGGAAAATCTCATCGATAAGAAAACTTGACGTGTACCGCGAAAATTCCAGAGCTATGCGCCGGACGTTATTTTTCGAGCACAATCCGCTCGGCTGTGCTCTCCCCTTTCGAAGTAACGAGCCGGTAGAAATAAGAACCGCTCGGTAAATCGGATTCCTGAATTTCCAGATCGCTGAACGCGCTCGTTACACGATAGCGCTTCAGTTCCCTGCCCGTCTCGTCGCTTAGAACAATCTCTCCGCTCGTCACATCCGCCGGAAGCTGATAGGCGATGCGCACAAGCCCAGACGATGGATTGGGATAGGCGGAGATGGGAATTCCTTCAGTTCCAAGAATAATCGATGGGGTTACGCCGGATTGCTTCGTTTGGCGGCCCGGGAGCTGACCCGGAAGCGAATAGACTTCATGGTAGTTCGGATTTCCTCTGATTATGATCATTTTTGTTCCAGAATCCGTTGGAACGATGGCGGAGTTAAAGGTATACCCCAAGCCTACATTTTGTCCCAGAGAGCAGGTGTCACAGGAAAAAAGCAACTCCCCGTTTTCGTCGAAGCAAAGGAGCATGCCTTCGCCGGCGGAATCATTACTGGTAACCAAATAGGCGTACTCATTTTTTACGGTGAATAACCGTTTTGCAATAATCAAAACGCCAACCAGGTTCTCATGGCTGAATGTAGGGATCTTAATAACTCGATCGAGAGAATGATCGAGATTATACAGTTCGATTGAATCCTGAAAATTTGTCTGCACATATTTCCAAACGCCGGAGTCCACTTCGATAAGCCCAAATTGACTCCCCCCGGAGTGATGATAGGTATGCTCCAGGGTAATCTGGCCGCGGACCGAACCAGCAAAAAGGATAAGAAAAACAGGAATGACGTATTTCATTGAGGTCTCGATTGAAATTATAGCAGACGATATAACTTTGGATAACGAGATTTGTTACACTCCATCGGATGATTTGTACTAAAAAATGCCTGCACTAAACTTATTAAGTATCTATGGCACCGCTCATTATTTCTCGAGCACAAGCCGCTCGGCCATGCTCTCCCCTTTCGAAGTAACGAGCCGGTAGAAGTAAGAACCGCTCGGCAAATCGGATGCTTCGATCTCCAGATCGCTGAACGTGTTCGTAACACGATAGCGCTTCAGTTCCCTGCCCGTTTCATCGGTGAGAATGATCTCCCCGCAACAGCTATGCAAAAAGCGAAGCAAGATCGACACAGAATCCCGGCAGGACCGACGAGCACGCGCTTCCTGCTTTGCCGGCGAATGTGGTCTCGAACCCGCGCTCGGTATTTAAAAAACATTCGATGGTCTTGCCCGCAGGATCGACAATCCAATATTCTTTCACGGCAAATTTTTCGTAGCTATCTTTTTTGAGGAGCAAATCGAACCCAGCGGTGGAGCGCGAAAGCACCTCAATTACAAGGTCCGGTGGCCCATGCACGCCATCCTCTTGCAGAAATTTCAGATGCGCATTCGCAACGAACAAAAGATCGGGCTGATAGACATCATGTCGAGAAACATGAACATCGAAGGGCACCGCATACACTTCTCCCAATTTTCGATCCGTAACGAAATTATAAAGTTGCGCGGCCAATCGCATGGAAGCCTTCTGATGTTTTCGAATGGGACTCGGTGACATGATAAATTCTCCGTCGATGAGTTGAATAGGGGTACCTTCCGGCAGCCGGTTGTAATCGGCGACGGTCTTCCGCTGCGTGAGAGTTAATGCCGTATCCACGCCAGCACAACGGTGTAAGGTGTGAGATTTGTTCGCGCGAACGACACACCGCGAGGGCTTGTTTTTTGCTTTTACAATCAGAGAGTCAGCCTTTCATCAGTACAATCAGATTAATCAGCGGAATCCAGGTCTTGAAGCCAACCGATACACATAATCCAGATTATTTTCATAAAGTCGTAGATTGCCAGTGGGCGTGCCCGGCGCATACGAATGTGCCGGAGTATATCCGGCTCATTGCACAGGGGCGCTACGACGACGCCTACATGGTGAACCGGGAGTCGAACGTGTTCCCGGGCATCTTAGGCCGCACGTGCGACCGCCCCTGCGAGCCCGCCTGCCGCCGCGATCGCGTCGATGGCAAGCCCGTTGCCATTTGTCGCTTAAAGCGCGTGGCCGCCGATCTGCGGGATGACATCAGCGACCGCCTGCCCAGCATTCCAGTCGAGAAGAACGGCAAGCGCGTCGCCTGCATCGGGGCGGGCCCCGCATCGCTTACGGTCGCAAACGACCTTATGCCGCTTGGTTACCATGTAACCATTTTCGAAGCGATGGACAAGCCTGGCGGACTCATGCGCTCCAACATCCCCTCCTTCCGGCTTCCGGCGCACGTGCTCGACGAGGAGATTGCGATGATTGTGGACATGGGCGTGGAGATGCGATACAGCACACCGGTTAAGAGCATGAAGTCGCTTTTGGACGAGAAGTACGATGCCGTGTTCGTCGGTTCCGGCGCACCACGCGGGAAGGATTTGAAGATACCGGGACGCGAAGAAGCCGCTGCAAACATCCATATCGGAATTGACTGGCTATTCTCCATCGCGTTCGGCCACATCGATAAAATTGGCGAGCGCGTGCTCATCATTGGCGTGGGAAATACCGCCATGGACTGCTGCCGCTCCTCGCGCCGGCTTGGCGGGAAGGATATTAAGGTCATGGCGCGCCGTCCACGCAAGTATTTCAAAGCATCGCCGTGGGAACTGGAGGATGCGGAGGAAGAAGGGATCGAAATCGTTATCAATCACGCGCCGAAACGCTTCGTCCTCGAAAATGGCAAGCTCGTCGGGATGGAGTTCGAGCAGCTCGAATGGAATGAGGGCGCAACAGAATCCCGCACCGTGGGTACGGTAATCATTCCCTGCGATGATGTCATCCTTGCCATCGGCCAAGACAATGCCTTCCCGTGGATCGAGCGCGATCTTGGAATGGAATTCGGCAAATGGGATATGCCGAAAGTGGACGAGACGACGTTCATGTCCACCCTTCCGGGCGTCTTCTTCGGCGGCGACGCGGCCTGGGGTCCCAAGAATATTATTTGGGCCGTCGAGCATGGGCATCAGGCTGCGATTTCGATTCACAATTATGTGAATGGAATTCCGGTAACCGAGCGTCCGGCACGAGGCATGAACCTCGTGAGCCAGAAGATGGGACTCAGCGAATGGTCCTATCACAATAATTACGATCCCGAAGCGCGGCAAAAAATGCGGCATGTGGATCTGGTCGAGCGATTCAAGAACCTTACGACGGAAGTGGAACTTGGCTTCACGCCGGAGCAGACCGCGCATGAAGTCCAGCGCTGCCTGAACTGCGACATGGAGACGGTCTTTTTCGCTCCCAAGTGCATCGAGTGCGATGCCTGCATCGATGTTTGTCCCGTACAATGCCTTACGATTACGCGCGATGCTCCGGACGAAACCGAGCTTCGCACGCGGCTTTCGGCACCGGCAAATAATCTCGAACAGGCCCTGTTTCACTCCGAGCCCCTCAAGCAAACAGGACGCATCATGGTGAAGGACGAGGATATCTGCGTCCACTGCGGCCTCTGCGCCGAACGCTGCCCCACCTTCGCCTGGGATATGCAAAAATTCGATGCGATCATTCCCAAAGCGATCGATATGCGGGAGTTGGTAGTGGCGTAATTGGATGCAAACAATTCGCAATCTCCTCCTAAAATGTACCGGTTTCCAGTGGGATGCTGGAAATCGAGAGAAGAATTGGATTAGCCATGGAGTGCTTGCGAAAGAAGCTGAACAAGCGATTATCAACCGCCCAATTGCATTAGCCGAGGATGAATCGCATTCCGGCAAAGAGCGGAGATATAAAGCCCTTGGAACCACCGATTTGAACCGTTTGCTCTTTGTGGTGTTTACCATTCGAACCGACGAGATTCGGGTCATCTCTGCTCGAGATATGGACCTCGACGAAAAGCGAGAGTATTATGAAGAAGCAACTTAAACCAATTCCAGAATTTAAGACCGAAGATGAGGAACGGGAATTTTGGTCTACCCACAGTTCCGTTGATTATGTTGACTGGTCTGGAGCATACCGTCCCACCGAGCCGTTCCCTAATCTCAAGTCCTCAGAGGACCTCATCGAACTGAAATTGCCTCTAGAAGAGATTCGAAAGTTGGACGCACTTGCTAAGAAGAGGAACGTTACTCGGGACGTGCTTGCCCAGCAGCTTCTGCATGCTGCTATTCAACAAGTGCCAGGGCAGGCGCATATCTAAAATTCTCTTTGCAAAAAAAATTCGATGCCATCATTCCTGAAGCGATCGATATGTGGGAGCTGGTAGTGGCGTAGAAATTTATGCGATCGATTCTTGCGATCTTGACACTGGTCCTAATAATTGCTCAATTAAACGGTTGCAATCGAGACATTTCAAATCGTGGACAAGCCGAATCGTTGATTGCTGACACATCATTAACCCAGCGCGTTGAGCCTGGTGGGTTAGAGTACGATGTTTGGTGGTCTCAAGATAATAGAAAAAATGGTGTTGGTTGGTTCGTGAAGGGCGATAGCATTTATTATCCTAATCTTCATCTCGCGGGCACTTTTACCTTAAAAAGCGACAGCATCGATATCCAATTGCCGAGTTATCCAACTCAAACGTTTCTAATTCGTAAGCGCGGTAACGATACTGTCATCGTTGTGGGATCAGGTATGAAAGAACTTCAAGGGGTCTTTCATTCTTTACGAATTGATCGAGAACCTTAGAAACATGACCTCGATTTTTCGAAACCATTCCTCCAAATTTTTCGTACATTTGTAACCAAGTGGTTACGCATTCAGCACGGAGAGACGTTTTCCAGGCCATAGCCGACCCCAACCGGCGGGCAATCATCAGCTTGCTCGCCAAAGAGCGGCTGACGCTGAACGGCGTGGCCGATCATTTTAAGATCAGCCGGCCGGCGATTTCCAAGCACATCAAGGTGCTTACGGAATGCGGATTAGTTAAGATTGAAAAGCAAGGCCGGGAACGGTATTGCGAAATAAAGCCGGAAAAATTGAACGAGGTCTCGGAATGGGTAGAACAATACCGCCAGCTTTGGGAAGCGCGTTTTGACCGCCTCGAGCGATATTTGGAAGAACTTCAGGCAAACGAGAAATCCAGCCACCAATCACAATCAAAGGAGAAAAAACATGGTCGCAGAAAAAAATGAAATGACCGTTGAATTGAAGGACAAAGAAGTCGTCATGCAACGCGTAATCAATGCGCCGCGGGAGCTTGTCTTCGATGCCTTCACCAAGGCCGAGCATTTAACGAAGTGGTTTGGGCCACATGGTTTCGAAACCACTGCCACAACCGATCCGCGCCAGGGCGGCGCATTCCGTATCGTGATGCACGCCACCGATTCCTTGCCGCCGGAGTTCCAGGGCGATTATCCGATGTCCGGCATCTATATAGAATTCGATCGTCCAAAGAAATTAGTCTATACGAATGATTTGAGCGACCATTCGGAAAAATGGAAAGAAGAACTAAACGTGAAGTGTGGAACCCAAAGCGACGAGGCTCTGAAATCCCTTGCTACCATAACATTTGAGGATGTGGGCGGAAAAACGCGCGTAACGCTCCGCTCATCGTTCGCCTCGAATGCGATTCGGGATGGTTACGTCAAGCAAGGAATGAACCAAGGCTGGAGTGAGACGTTTGACCGTTTGGAAAGCTTCGTTGCACGCACAGATCATCGGTGACTCTATCATCGCGTCTAAAGAGCTGGCTCACGAACTCGCGTGGCGAGTGGTATGTCGTCGTGCAAATTCTACTGATGTTCGCCGTATTCCTTGCTCCGAAATGGAGCAAGGGTACCGGCAGCCCCTCCACCATTGCTGCGGCGCTTGGATGGACCCTGCTTCTAATTGGTGCCGTGTTTAGCAGCCTCGGCACGTTTGAACTTGGCAGGAATTTGTCGCCATTCCCGAGACCGAAAAATGATTCGGAGCTTATCGCTCGCGGCGCATACGCCGTCGTTCGGCACCCCATCTATTGCGGGATCATTTTTCTTGCCTCTGGATGGAGCATTCTTCATTCGAGCATCCTTGCGATGGTACTCTCTGTAGTGCTTTTTCTTTTCTTTGACTTGAAAGCACGCCGAGAAGAACGATGGCTTGCTGAGAAATTTCCGGAATACGTTCGGTACAAGCGACGCGTTAAGAAGCTTATCCCATTCGTTTATTAGTGCTATTCGAGCGATGAACCGCCGCAACGTTGTGAAGGACCATAATGTTTTAGGCAATATGGCTTACTACTTCACCAAAACACTACACACGACCTTTGACGATGCCATTGCCCGCGCAACAGCGGCACTGGCCAACGAAGGATTTGGCATCTTAACCGAAATCGATGTGAAGGCAACGCTCAAGAAGAAGCTTGACGTCGATTTCAGAAATTACCGCATCCTTGGAGCGTGCAATCCCCCCTTTGCGCACAAAGCGCTCGAAGCCGAGGACAAGATTGGCACCATGCTGCCCTGCAATGTGATCGTTCAGGAGCAGGGTCCGAGCGCGATCGAGGTGGCGGCCGTCGATCCCATGGCGTCCATGGCGGCGGTGGAAAATGAAGCCCTGATGCCAGTGGCCACGGAAGTGCGCGCCAAACTCCAGCGCGTTATCGAATCTCTTTGATATGAGCGATCCACGCCTGGGAGATTTGCTAACCGCATCTTTGGAAGATGCGGATGTAGTCCTGCTAGGAGTTCCCACGGACGAGGGTATTCTCCGCAATGGCGGACGTCCGGGGGCTGCCGAAGCGCCCGGAGAGATTCGCGCATGGCTGCGCAAGCTCACACCATTCGCCGGTCAGCAATTTCGCCGGCAACTGGATGATATTCGCGTTGCTGATATTGGTGACATAAACGGAGGCTCTCTCGAAGCACTTCACAATGCCGCCGCGCAAAAAGCTCGGGAATTAATCGCCTCCGGCAAAATTGTGATCGTGCTGGGCGGAGGACATGATGTTACCTATCCCCTTGTCCGCGGATTTTGGGAAGGATTACAAGCGGCGGAGATTGGTCTCATCAATATCGATGCCCATCTGGATGTTCGTGAGAAGAAGAACGGCTTGCACCATTCCGGCAGCAGTTTCCGCCTGCTCATCGAGGAAGGAATTGTATCCGGGCGAAATTTTGCGGAGATAGGAATACAGTCTTTCGTTACCGCGAAAGATCATTTCGATTGGGTCATCCAACGGGGTTCCCGCATTCTTACCTTCGAAGATGCTACCACCGCTCACCTTCCGAATGCGTTCGAGGAGTGTGAAGTAGCCATTACTCACGGGGAACCGGACTTTCCGCTCTATCTAAGCTTCGATATGGACTCGGTCCGCGCGAGCGATGCTCCCGGCGTAAGCGCGCCTGCGCCCATTGGATTTTTAGCCGAGGAAGCCTACGAGCTCGCCGTCGCCGCCGGGCTTTCGAATAATGTGCGAATGATGGACATCGTGGAAGTCAGCCCGCCGCACGATGTGGATGGCCGCACAGCCCGCCTCGCCGCCCGCATGATTGCCGGATTCTTGGCCGGGGTTGCGAATCGGGTTAAATAATCCCTTTCGTTTTTTTGTCGTTCGAGTCCCTAAATTTTTGCACTAATAAAAAGGAATTAGTGTTGCCGCCCCTGATGAACACCAACGGACAATCGAAGAATGGAAAAGCTGCTGCGAATGCCTCGGAGCAGCCTAAACGCGGCACTGAGCTGGTGAAGCGGGCTTTCCCCGCAATGCTGAAAGGCGGCGTGATTATGGACGTCGTGAACGCCGAGCAGGCGAAAATCGCGGAGGATGCCGGCGCGGTCGCCGTCATGGCACTCGAACGAGTTCCGGCCGATATTCGCGCGATGGGCGGCGTGGCC
>JAKAIL010000145.1 GCA_021825235.1 Bacteroidota bacterium
TCCGATCTGGCGCGTCTCTTATTTCTGCCTCTTGGAATACCGCTTATCCCAATTACTGCGAGATCAGTTTGGGGAATGGAAGCTTACCAGTCTGAATATAATCCGCGAGAATATGGGCATTGAGTGTTGGACCATTTGAGAGCGAGTTCGTCGAAAAGGCCCGGACCGAAAACCGCCCATCCGTTCCGTCCACTCTTCGTCTCACTTGGTAGCCATACTGCGGATGGAAAAAATCGAATGGAAGAAGGGGAACCCTGCTGCCGATCTGATCGTCTGTCAGGATTTGAATCTCCATCGTTGAATACTGCTGGACAAACGTTCGAGCCCGATCCCAGGCTGCGGCGGATTGTTCGGGTGGAACCTTAAACCAGAGAATGTCATCGCTCACACGATTCACATACTGCCGCTGAGCTTGCGTATAGGAGCCACACCCCCCAAGGAACATTATGGCAATGATGCCTACCATTAAGTGAGCTACACATGGGTTTTGCATAGATTTTGGCGATCGCGAGCCATCGTATGCGGTTTGCACTGTCATTCTCATACCCTTGCTTATGCATCCCCGTGCCAAACAAGCAATAGCGCATCAATTCCAGAGAGGTTCTAACTGCTATGGATGAAAATATGGTAAGGACTTAAGACTACATAAAAGAAATTTTTACGCGCTGAACCCAATGGTTATGTGCTAAAGCCATCGCTTGAACATCATTTGCATTACCTAAAAATGATACGATGCGCTTACCATCGGCACAATATCGAATGTGGTATTGAACACATAATCGCCCAGGGTTTTCATGCCACTGGCCCCGGCCTTATAGAGGGAAAACACAACGGCCGCATCGATCGTAAAGTTGTTTTCGAAATAGCGGACCGAAAAGATGGTGGGAACGATACCAAAATCGCCGATAAAGTATAATTCGAGACCCGTCATCAGATTTTGTCCGACCCGCATGTCACCACTGGCACCAATGAAGGAGTTCACCGGGTAATACGGCTGGCCGAGGGAGTCTTCGGCGCTTTGGTAGGAAATCCCCCCGAGGAGCGATACCTGCGATTCCCACGTACCATAGGTGGCAACCAGATATGGAAACGCAATTCGGGTCGTTCGAACGACGTGCGAATAGACATCCTGGAACCCGGCGGCCAGGGTAAGCTGCCCAATCGAGGGCGGGGTAATCTTCACGCCTTCGGTAGCAGTCGTAATCGTGGTCGGCAGAAATGGCATGAAGACTCCCCCGGCGTTCAGACTGAGCCAATCGGTAAGACCATAATTTATTTGAAGGCCTGCAATCATGTAATCATTGAGGAAGAGATGCCCGGAACCAAACGCGCGGGCGGTCGGAAGCAAAAAGTTCTGCGATGCCAGCGGGTCTTTATAAATCGTATATCGTGCGGTGGCAAAATCACTTCGGGTATCGCCCTGACCCGACCAATTGTCCACATGGTCGAGATCGGGATACTTGAAAAACAAATCGCCGTAAGCCGTAGAGAGAATAACATGCGCGCTATCATCGAAAAGATACCGGAACCCTTTGAAAACATCGAAATCTTTCGTTACCACAGTCGAAGTGTCCGGCATTTTCGGCTGCATGAGATATTTGGAGACGGCATATTTCTGGTCGTCCGCTTCGTTTTTTATGGCTTTCTGCATCAGGTCCTGTTTATCGACCCAGTTATAGCGGTAGTCGATCACCGAGCTGATGCGCGCAAGTGGGATTTCCAATCGCCCATATTTCGTCTGCGCGATAATGCGGTCCGGCAAGGGTTTCGCAAGCACATTCGCGTAAAATTGGGAGGAGTCATCGAGCATGAGCTTGACGTAGCTCTCCGGCTGAAGATCCGCGGGATTAAGCTGGGCATAGAGCATTCCTGATTGCATAACCAGAAAGACGAGCGATCCAAGAACCGGAAGAGACCATCCGAGAAGCCGGTCGCGAACGCGAGGGACATGGAATCTGGGTTCCCGCTTTCGCAGGAAGGACCACTCGTACGACTTAACCATTACTTTAGGAACTCTTTGCATCAGCGTACTATCCTTTCCGAATTTTCCTCGACGAATTGCTTCCAGTTTTTCCATGATTTCGTTGCAGACGGTATGCGACGCACGGCGTGGGTAATAGCGACCGCCAGCGCATCGTACGCGTCGGGAAGTTTTTTGTCCTGCTTATTCAACTTTAGCATGGCCCGCACCATGTATTCGACCTGCTCCTTCGAGGCATTGCCATTGCCCACAACCGCGCGCTTAATTTCGCGCGGCGAGTACTCGGCCTCCGGCAAATCCCGGAGGATTCCGGCCAGCATTGCTACGCCGCGGGCGTGGCCCAGCTTCAGCGTGGACTGCACGTTTTTGTGATAAAACGCCGATTCGATTGCTACTTCGTCCGGGTTTACCCGCTCGATAACCGCGGTGAGCCGTGTAAAGATAACACGCAATCGGAGCGGAAGCGTCGCGATGCGCTTCGATTCTATCGTTCCATATTCGAGGAGGCGGAAGTGTGTGCTGCGGCCCTCAGATTCTATGACACCATAGCCGGTCACCAGCGTACCGGGATCGATTCCGAGAATAATCATTGCCCGCTCCTTCGAATCCGGCTTTGCGCCCAGTAGTTTGCAGCGATAAGCAGCTTATGCGGCGTGGAAACCGAGAGGTGCTTCGAAAATACATCATAGTCTGCCCGTTCGATTTGTTCGAGCAACCGAAAATAAATCGCATCCATCGCCTGGGCCGCGAACATCACACGGCGTTCGTCCTTTCGAAGAAAGGAGCGGGCTAGAGTGTAATATTCTCTGGCCCGACGCGCTTCGAACGCCATAAGCGCTCGAAAGCGATCGTTATAGTGAGAATTCAACAGGCTTTGCTCTTCATATCCGAACTGATGCAAATCTTCCAGCGGCAAATAAATACGTCCATTGGAAGCATCGTGCTTTACATCGCGCAAGATATTGGTAAGCTGGAGGGCATAACCCAGGTTCTCAGCATATTCTCGGGATTCCGCGTGTTTCGCTCCGAAGATATGGATCGAAATGAGCCCGACTGTACTTGCCACACCATAACAATATTTTCTTAATTCCGCGAAGGTCGCATAGCGTGCCTGTTCAAGGTCCATTTGGACTCCATCGATGAGTCCGAAGAAATAGTGCTTCGGAATTTCGAAATCCCGGAGTACAGCAAGCAGTCCTTTAAGAATGGGGTGTGTGGCACGCCCCGAAAAACAATGCTCAAGCTCCTCGCGCCACGCATCGAGCCGCTCACGCCGCACGGCGAGGTCGGAAGAGCCCTCATCCACTAAATCGTCAGTATAGCGGCAAAAATCGTAAAACCGGCGCATGGCCTCGCGCTCCCTGCGTGGCAGGAGCGTAAAGGAATACACAAAGCTGCTGCGCTTATTCGGCGCAGCAGGAGCAAGGCCGAGTGTCATTCGGGAATGCAACAGTGAAGCCCGATGCTAAACTCCGCGTATCCGTGGCGGAATGAATGACCGGAAAAGGAGCGCCGTTTTCTCTAATGCGGAAAGGTTGGGCCGAGCCTTCATCGTTTCGCCTTTCATTTCTCGAATTTTATCGAGCATGGCAAATGCGCCGGAGATGACTGCACGAAGTTCCCATTTGAATCGCCCCTTCACGGAATCGATCAATGGCATTCCCCGGCGCAACATCCCCTCGATTCGGTCGCATTCGGAAAGAACTAATGCAGCAGCGCAGTTGGAGTTTAAGATCTCGTTACCAGTTGTAATCCCAAACTTCGCATACACCTCCCGAGGAAAATATACACGGCCCGCAGATAAATCTTCGCGAGCGTCCTGCAGGAAATTGATAATTTGAAGGACAGAACAAATATCATTGGACCAACCGATTCGATCATCGTCACGGTACCCAAACAACGCAAGCACCAACTGCCCTACGGGTTCAGCGGAACGCTGCGTGTACCAATGAAGATCGTCGTACGTCTCGAAAGCCACGTCGCCGCGAGCATCGAATTCGAAGGCATCGAGCAGGAGGTCGAACGGCTCCTGTGCCAAATGGAATCGGCAAGTCGTGTCACGAAGTGCAAGAAAAATCGGATTTTGCGGAGTAGCTCCGGCAAACATTGCATGGAGTTTCGTCCGCCAATCGTCTAACAATTTCAGGCGATCTGTGACGACTCTACCAGGCAAATCGGCAAAATCATCTGCCGTACGCATGAAGCCATAGAGCGCGAAAAAATGCTTCCGCAAGTGCGCAGGTACCAGTATAGACCCAACCGGAAAATTTTCGTAGTGTCCGAGCGCAATCGTTTTGCAATATCGGTACGCTTGGGCCAAAAGCCGGTCCGGGTCTTTCATGGAATGCATCGCAAACCAAAGTACTCGGTTCTTCCGTTCAGGCCACGTTGTTATCTATTGTCGTCCATACATGCTGAATAAAGTCGCTTGCAGAGCAGGCATTCTCCTTTGCTTCGTTGTTTTCGCTGGATGCGCGAAGAAGCCATCCGGCGCAACTATATCCGGAACCGTTACGCTTGTGGGTGGTAGCCCAGCGGATCCTGTATGTGCCTGCACCGATGCAGGCTGCCATTCGAAAACCGAGTCTGCGGAGCATTGGGTCGTTTCTGACGGTAACATTGCGAATGCCATCCTCTGCATCACAAGCGGTTTGGGAAGCGAATCGTATCGGGCACCATCCGATCCGGTCATGCTCGATCAGCATGGCTGCGAATACCACCCGCACGTGCTGGCGATGATGCTGGGACAGCCACTCAAAATCCTGAATAGCGATGCGACGCTCCATAACGTCCACCTCACTTCAGCCGATGCCGGGGAAGACTTCAACAAGCTCTTCACGCAAGGTATGCCGCCCATGACAGAAACATTTTCGACGACCGGTATCAAGTCCATTCAATGTGATGTTCACCAATGGATGCATTGTTATGTCGGGGTTTTTTCTAATCCGTATTTCGCCGTAAGCGATAGCACCGGGCATTATGCAATTCGCGGCCTCCCGGCCGGTTCGTACACCCTGGAACTTTGGCACGAGTCAAGCACCGGCACTGTGAATCCCATTGTAGAAACACGGCAGATTACAGTAGGAGCGAATGGGAACGACACAGCCAATTTTGCAATTGTCGCTCGGTAGGACTATAGGGCCACCGCTCGAAAATTGTTATTCCGAGCGTAGCAAATCGGAAAGAAGCACAAATTTCACGGATTCGAATGCCAAACGTCAGCGTTACAGTGGTTCCGATGCCTGTCGTTTACAAATCCTCGCAAGCCTGGCTGCACCGGTTTGCAATTCTTACATCCGTTTCCACTTTTATTCTTCTGTTTCTGGGAGGGCTGGTGACGAGCCATCAGGCCGGCCTGTCCGTTCCGGACTGGCCCACGAGTTATGGCTGGGGAATGTTTAACTTCCCGACCAAAGATTGGATCGGTGGAATCTTTTTCGAACATACCCACCGGTTGTTTGCTTCGCTTGTCGGCTTGCTCATTATGGCGCAGGCCTTCGCCTGGCAATTCGATTTTCGGGGTTGGTGGAAACGCACGCTCTGGGGAGTACTTGCGCTGGGTGCCGTGTATTTAGTCGTGGAGTTTTCCAAGCTCTGGGCGGAAGCGTACGCAATCCCGAATACCTTTGCTCCAATCCTTCTCACCTCGATGCTCCTTACGCTGAGTCTTGCAGTGTTTGCGGCAGTGATTCTTTTTATTGTATATGCCAGCCGCGGAGAGCTTCCCACAGACCGATCGGTATCCAAACTATCGTGGTACACCCTGGTGGGTGTGATCATCCAGGGAACATTAGGCGGGCTCACGGTGGAATATTATCTGCCCCCCACGATCTCGACGGCCCATGCGGGACTCGGCCAGGCAGTGTTCTGCCTTACGCTTGCCATCGCAATGATGAGTGGTAAAGCCTGGAACCGGTCCGGCACAAAAAAGATAGAACGAAATACATTTGGTCTGCGGACCCTATCGCTCGTAACCGTGATAATCGTGTTCATTCAATTGTTGCTTGGAGCTGTTATGCGGCATACGTTTTCCGGTCTTGCAATTCCCACCTGGCCATTGGCGCAGAATGGCAGCCTGATTCCCGACTTCACTTCCTTTGGTGTTGCGATTAATTTCGCACATCGCACATGGGCATTGGTTGTCGTACTTTCCATGTTCGCAACGGCGCGAGTCCTGTTCCGCGATTTTCCCCGCGAGAAATCATTGGTCGCGCCGATGATCCTCGGGATGCTCCTGTTGGGAATTCAAATCATGCTGGGAGCGATTACCATTTGGACGAGCAAAGCTGTAACGCCGACTACGCTCCACGTATCCTGCGGCGCCGCTATTTTGGGAACCATGGTTTATATTATGATCCAGAGCCGGCATCTGGTGTTGCCAAAAGGCACTCCGCGTTCGCCAGCAGTGAATCCGGCGTATGCCAAAACCCGCCAATTAGCATCCATCGAGGAATAATGGAACATTCTGCACCACTGACGCCGGAGCTTTCGCCGCCATCGTTCGATGTGCGACAACTCGTGCGGGATTTTTATGATTTGTCGAAACCCGGCATAGGTTTTTACTCCCTGCTGACCACTGCGACTTCATTCTGGCTGGCGTCCAGCGTCTTTAACACGACGCTTTTTCTGCATACGATGGCAGCGACCGCATTAATTACTTGTGGTGGCGGCGCGCTCAATCAGGTAATCGAAATCGAGGCTGACTCGCAAATGCATCGGACTGAACGGCGGCCATTGCCTTCCGGCCGTGTTTCCCCGCTGATGGGATTGCTTTTTGGGGTCCTGGCATCGCTTGGCGGCACGGTGTATATGCTCTTTTTTGTGAATGGTCTCGCGAGCCTGCTCGCAATTCTTACGTTGGGCGGTTATCTTTTTGTTTATACGCCGCTTAAGAAAAAAACGCACCTTGCCACACTTATCGGGGCATTCCCCGGCGCGGTACCCATCCTCATCGGCTGGGCTGCCGTTCGCGGTTCCCTCGATCTGAGCGCGTGGTCTTTGTTTGCGATTCTTTTTATCTGGCAGATACCCCATTTTCTCGCGATTGCGTGGATGTACCGCAAAGACTACGCTCGCGCCGGGTTCCCGCTCCTTTCCGTGATCGATCCCGAAGGAAACAAATCGGCGATAAATATTCTGAATTACACGCTTGCGCTCATTCCTCTTAGCTTGCTTCCTTCGCTTCTTCGACTGACGGGGGTTGTCTATTTTGTTGGTGCGCTGCTCCTCGGTATCGGCTTTGGGGCTGCGGCCATTCGGGCCGCCAGCCAGCGCACCAACCGATCGGCCAAACAACTGTTGCTTGCCTCCATCATATATCTCCCGGTCATCCTCGCGCTGCTGGCATTCGATAAAATCTAAGAGGCATTCCCGAACGATTTCCTTCGACGGTGGATTTGATGTACGGAGGACATCATGCTGGCCACACTGGAAAAGAAAGCGACCGTTCAGGACTGCCAAAACCTCCCCGAAGGTGCCCCCTATCAGTTGATAGCAGGCGAACTCGTTATGACGCCAAGCCCCACCCCACTCCATCAAAATATTTCTCTGAATCTTGCCACCGAGCTCAGGAGCTATCTGAAGCGAAACAATCTTGGGAAGCTTTTTACCGCACCTTTGGACGCGTATCTGAGTGAAGAGGATGTCTATCAACCGGACATCCTCTTCATCCGGTCAAGACGTGCGGCAGCGATTCAAAAAGAGCAGCTCCGCATCGTGCCTGATCTGGTGGTGGAAATTCTTTCCCCGACGACCGCCTATTATGATTTTACTCGAAAGAAGGAAATGTATTGCGCCCGCGGCGTTTCCGAATACTGGATTGTCGATCCGGAAGCCGAAACGGTCGAGATGATGGTCAAACGCGGCGAGATTTAACAGACCATCGCCCTGCTCCGCGCTCCGGAAGTCTTAGAATCCCCGATGTTTCCCGGATTCACGATGAAGATCGAGGAAATTTTCGCTTTTTAAGCATGAATGAAACGCTAATGAAGTCTGAATTGCCGAGTTCGCGGGAATCCAATTTAGTGTCGTAGCTTTCACGAACTGACATTCGTTTCCCGGCGTTGTTCCTTTTCTTAATAGAACGCCCATGAAAACCAAACATATCGTCGCGTTAATTGTTGCCGTAGCCTTTATGGCGCTTGCAGGATACTATCTTGTCGGTAACAAGGTCGATTATTCTCTTTTTGCAAACGCACAGGCCTCTGGCGGTAAAGTGCAGGTCGCCGGCACGTACGATGCTGCAAAAGGTTCACACTATGATGTAGCGTCTAACACGTTTTCCTTTTATATGAAGGACAGCACCGGCGCGGAAATGCCCGTGAAATACAATGGCGTCCGCCCCAATAATTTCGAGATCGCGCCAAGCGTCGTCTGCGTGGGCAAAGTGGAGAACGGTGTCTTCGAAGCATCGGAGATTTTGACCAAGTGTCCGTCGCGCTATGAAAATTCGGGCAAAATGACGATGCCTCAAACCACAGCACCTTCCCAACAGAACGGACAATCGTAGGTATTCTTAGAACTATCGCGGGAATTTTATGATCGGAAATATCGCCCTCGCCCTAACGCTATCCGCCTCGGTGGCGGGAATGATATTCTATATTCTGGCTGCCCGAGGGCGAACGGAATTAACGCTTGTGGCCCGGCGCACGACACAGCTCGCTGTGCTGGCTATGCTTACAGCGTGCGCGATTCTGCTCTACCATATTTTCACCTATCAGTTCCAGTATAATTACGTTTACGAACACGCCTCGCGCCAGCTAAGCAAGTTCCTGCTCTTCTCGACATTCTATGCAAGCCAGGAAGGAAGCTTCATGCTCTGGGGTTTGTGGACGTCACTGATTGCACTGTTTCTTATCCATTATGCCCGGCGGCAGCGGTACGAGTCGCATGTGATGGCAATCTTCCTTTCAGTGCTCGTCTTTATCTCGATCATGCTGCTGGCAAAAAGCCCGTTCGAGACGATCTATGCGGCGCATCCCGGCGAAGTGCTGAAAGGATTCGTTCCAGCCGATGGGAAAGGCCTTAATCCAGCGCTCGAAAATCTGTGGATCGTGATCCACCCACCGATGCTGTTCCTGGGATTCTCGCTCCTTGCGGTTCCCTTCGCATTTGCCTTGGCGGGCCTCATTAAGCGCGATTATCAGGGGTGGGTTGTTACCTCTATGCCGTGGACTTTAGGCGCAGCCATGGTGCTTGGGTTTGGCGTAATGCTGGGCGGCTTCTGGGCTTACGAAACACTTGGCTGGGGCGGCTTCTGGGCCTGGGATCCCGTCGAGAATGCGAGTTTGCTACCGTGGCTTATCACCGTTGCCGCTGTGCATTCGATGCTCACGCAAAAGCGGACGGGTGGCCTCATTCGCACCAATATCTCGCTCACGCTCCTGGCCTACGCACTGGTACTGTATGGTTCATTCCTTACACGTTCCGGTGTGCTCGGTGATGCTTCCGTGCATTCGTTTGCCGATCCCGGTAACCTTGCAAAATCGCTGCTGGAGATTGCGCTTGCCGTTTTTATTTTAATCCCATTTGGAATCGTTCTTTGGCGCTGGCGGGAAATGTCCGGCTTTGCACAGGACTATAAAATTCTTTCGCGCGAAACGGCGCTCGCCATTGCTTCGGCCCTCCTGGGCGCCAGTGCGCTCGTTGTATTTATTGGCACGAGTGCCCCACTGGTAAGCAAAAAGGTGGAAATGGGCTATTACAATAATCTGCACATTCCGCTGGTCACTGTGCTGCTCATCGTCAATGGGCTTTCGCTGCTACTGAAATGGCGGCAGTCGAATTGGGGCGAAGTGTGGCGAAAGTCGGTTTCCGCGCTCATCGCGGCTGTAATTTTTACAGCCATCGTATTTTTCTTAGGTGTGCGCGACCCACGGTTTGTGTTCATGGTCGCGGCGGCAGCATTCGCGCTTTTTGTCAATCTCGAAATTGCGTGGCAGATCTTGCGTGGCCATTGGGCTTTGTCATTTGAACGTTCGTCCCCTACACGCTCCGACTACCCACGCCGTTTCGGAACAGCCGTAGGACTCACGCTGCTCGTGGCTCTCGTTTCCCTGCTCATCGCCACCGCCGGAGACTACAACCGATTCGGTGCGGTTATCAGCCAGTTCTGGACCTATTGGACGCTTCTTTTTGCGCTATTGCTGGCAGCGTTCGTGGTCATCGGCTACCCCAGGTTTATTTTCGATACCAAGTTCCTTGGCGCGTATGTGGCCCATATTGGGCTTGCGGTATTCGTGCTCGGTGTGATCGCAGCGAATGGCTACACCAAGCATGAAATCATTCGCCTGCCGATGAACACTCCAACACCGGCCTTTGGCGGGCAATACACGCTCACGTTTACCGGAACGCAGGAAGTTCCTAACGCCGAGGCCAAAACGGCGCTGGACGATTCACTGCGGCGCGGCCTCCTGGACCACGTATCCTACGAGGAGAAGTTGCAGGCCCTTGCTTCGGACAATGTCTATTGGCTGATTAATATCGCGAACAGATCCGGCTATCAGGGAA
>JAKAIL010000146.1 GCA_021825235.1 Bacteroidota bacterium
GAAGTGAATCGAAGCGTGCGGCGGCGGGCCGGCATGCGTCGGCATCGGAAGCGAAGTCGTTGCAGAGAGAACTAAATCGCCCCACGAGGAGCGCAAGACCGTGGCATTCGTTGGTGCAATCGCAGAGAACCAATGTCCGAATGTAGAGTGGAAAGTTTGGTTCGTATCCACCACTCCCAGTTGCCCGAAGATCGGGTCTGCCCAGGAGACACCAATCGTGAGACGGAAAGCCGCGTCCGGAATGGGGCACAAAATTCCCGCCGAAGTATTGTACAACAGGTGGAAAGCATCGTAATAGGGTGGCCCGTAACACGATGTGCTCCAAGGCCATGGACCGCCCGGAACAAGCAATGAAGTTCCTCCCTGTGAGCGTCCAACGCTCGTAAAACTAACCAACAGCACGCAAGCCACGAGGGCCTGCAAGAAACGGGATCGAGAAAAACAAAACATAATTTTCTCCTTTATGCTTAAGAGTCTGACTAAATAACTTCCGAATTGTTCGAAAATTACACTTTGCCTCAACTTTTCGTGAGACGTAACGCAAATATACAACAATTTTGTCTGTTATACAAGAAATTGAATTTTAGACTTCCAGCGCGGGTCGGAGATTTGCAATGAAATGACACTTCAGAAAATTATCGCCCGTAATGTTAGAGCCATCCGATTGGTAAGACATTTGCGCCAGTCCGACGTTGCAGAATTGACTGATCTCCCACGAACATACATCTCTCACATCGAAAAAGGCGAAGTGAATATCACCATAGAAACACTGGAACGGCTGGCAGCGGCCTTTAAAGTTAATCCCCTAATTCTTTTGGTGGAAGATTCAATGCGAGGGTGGAAATGATTTCGCTTTGTCTGTTTTAGTAGAATATTTCAGTTTTTAAATTTTCGTTCATTTATAATTGAGACATTAATCCAAGATCACTATTTTTTATCCACAATTTGTGGATATCGACGTGAATAAGAGGAGATGAACTATTCGGCCCCGGTTGCGTTATCCCGGCTCACTTTCCATCCTGGCTCCGGCCAGGGAACTAATAACCGTGGGAGGACCGGGATGTCAATCTCGATTCGGGACCACTAAACCATATCATTCATGGCGAAAAAAGTAACTGGATTTATCAAGTTGCAGATACCGGCCGGGAAAGCGAATCCCGCGCCGCCGGTCGGACCGGCATTGGGCCAAAAGGGGCTCAATATCATGGAATTCTGCAAGCAATTCAACGCTCGAACCCAAAAAGAGGGGGATTCGATCATCCCGGTGGTAATCACCGTTTTTTCCGATAAGAGCTTCACGTTCGTAACCAAAACGCCGCCGGCGGCGTCCTTGCTGCTAAAGGCTGCGAAGCTGGAAAAGGGCTCGAAAGAGTCGAACCGGACAAAGGTCGGGAAGGTCTCGAAATCCGATTTAGAGGCCATAGCAAAGCAAAAAATGGCAGATCTGAATGCGGCTTCTGTAGAAGCTGCAATGAGTATGGTTGCCGGAACCGCCCGTTCTATGGGCATAACCGTGGAGGGATAAACCATGCAAAAACACGGTAAACGCTATACTAATCTTGTAAAGAAGGCTTGGGGAAATGCAGGCGAGGACGCCAGCGCCACGCGGCGTAAACCAGTTTCTATCTCAGAGGCCGTAAGTAAAGTAAAGCAAACGGCTTCCGCCAAGTTCGACGAGTCCGTTGATATTGCGATAAACCTCGGGATCGACCCCAGAAAAGCCGACCAGGCTATCCGCGGGACGGTGTCGCTGCCTCATGGAATTGGCAAGACCGTTCGGGTTACAGTAGTTACCCGAAATCAGGAAGCGGCAGCCTTAGCAGCTGGTGCCGATGAAGCCGGTTTTGAGCCAATTTTGGAGAAAATTCGCGGCGGTTGGACCGATACCGATGTTATCATTGCCACGCCGGAAGTAATGGGCGAATTGGGTAAATTGGGCCGAATTTTAGGCCCGAGAGGCCTTATGCCGAACCCGAAATCGGGCACCGTCACGCAGGATGTTACGACGGCAGTGAAGGAAGTCAAGGCCGGAAAGATCGAATACCGCGTAGATAAAGCTGGAAATGTCCATGCGTCGGTTGGCAAAGCCTCATTCGAAGCGCCAAAGCTGGTGGATAATATCAATATGTTCCTGGGGACGATTATCCGTGCCAAGCCGGCTACGGCAAAAGGGCAATATCTGAAATCGGTGACCATCAGCTCAACGATGGGCCCCGGCTTTAAAATCGATGCCCAGGAAGCGATCAAGGCGCACGGATAATAATTTAGTCGCTGCGAAGCTTCAAAGCCCCTTGATTAAAGGGGCTTTTTTGTGGTCTCATTTTTTTCTCCCCTCCTCCGAATTTTTGGATTTTCGGGAACTCGAGTTCATGAAAGGCATTCATGAATATTTTCCCAACACCAAAACAATCAATTAGAAAGTTACTTCTACCTCAAACATGGGGGAATAGTAGAGTTAAGATTACTGGCGCATGAAGTGCATAGGAGCGGCTGAGTAGCCGCTACCTATGCCAGAAGCACCACCGACCAACGACTTAGCCCAGACGTTCCAGCGAACGTTGATCGTCGTTGCGGTCGTGATTGGGGTCGCAATTATTTGGCTGGCGCACGAAGTGTTCCTGCTGGTCTTCGCAGGATTGCTATTGGGAATCCTGCTGGATGGCTTGGCAGGACTCCTTTCAAGAGTGACCCACATCGGCCGCGGATGGTCAATCCTTGTAACTATTTTGGTGATTGTCGGCATTATCGTCCTGCTGGTGAATCTCGTGGCTCCGGGTATCGTTGTTCAGGTTCGATCCTTGCGGGAGGAACTTCCGAAATCGATAGCACAGATTCGGCAGTACCTAAGCCAGTTTGGATGGGGTCAAAGCTTGCTGGAACATAGTCCGGCCCTGGGCAAACTTCGATCGATGGCCTATGGCGGCTACTCTCCAGGGTTGGTATCAAAAGTTACTGGAGTGTTGTCTCTTACGGTGGGAATCGTAGTTCGGATTGTGTTAGTGGTCGTATTGGGAATTTATTCAGCAGCAGAACCGGCGATGTACCGATTGGGATTCCTTCGTCTCTTTACGCGGCAGGACAGTGGGCATGTTGAGGCAATTCTTCGCGCAGTTCACATGCGCATGTGGTGGTGGCTGGTGAGTGTCGCGGGATCCATGATTTCGCTTACGATATTAGCTTTCATTGGTCTCAAAATATTGGGGATACCTATGGCCCTAACCCTGGCGCTTCTGACGGGGCTCATCACATTCGTTCCCAATTTTGGCGCGGTACTGAGCGCGATTCCACCGGTCCTTATCGGACTTATGGAAAGTCCGGAAAAGGCGTTGGGAGTCATTGTACTTTACATCATCATTCAGTTTCTGGAGGCAGATCTCATTACACCGCTAATCCAGCGCCAGACGATCCGGATGCCACCGGTGCTTGGCATTTCCGCGCAACTTACGTTTGGATTACTTTTCGGGTTCCTTGGCTTATTGCTGGCAGCGCCGCTGATGGCCGGTGTATTAGCGATACTGAGCAGCATCTCAGGAGAGCACGTTTTAACACCGGAAGACCTCTCCAGGCAGTTGCCTACTTAAACAATGTTCGGCTACTAAAATTATGATTGGGTAACAGAATGGTGACGAAACGATGACGGTGATTGAGGAATAGCGTGACATCCGCGCATGTTTGGAACGATAATAGTTGAGCTTTTATGCTCCAATTAAGTTCAAGATCTTAGCTGATCAATTGAAAACACTTCTAAAGTCGCGAATGCGTAGAGTCGAAATTGCAACTCACCGGAACCAGCGAATTCTCTTCATTTGCGGCTCCATGAATCAGACTGCGCAAATGCATAAAATTTCAATAGCCTTGGAGGGTATGCTAACTGACGTAGAAATTGCTTTTACTCCCTATTATGCGACTGGATTGCTCGAGATGTTACGCAAGTGGGGGCTTCTCGATTTCACCATCTTGGGAGCCCTCAGTTCCAATCGAGTAATGGAATACTGCCGAGCCAACGGCCTGATTCTTGATGATCACGGCCGGCAAGGTCCTTATGACCTTGTCCTAACGTGCGCTGATTTGATCATGCCGCATAATATTCGTCACTCACCGATTATACTCGTACAGGAAGGGATGACCGACCCGGAAGGATGGGCATATCATCTTGTGCGCTGGATGCCGCTCTTGCCTCGTTGGATTGCGAGCACGGCGATGATGGGGCTGAGCGGGCGCTATACAAGATTTTGTGTAGCGAGCGAGGCCTACAAGGAACTCTTTATTCGCAAAGGAGCACCGGCTCGCAAGCTCATGGTAACGGGCATTCCGAATTTTGATGATTGCGCCAAGCACCTTTACAATGAGTTTATGTACCGAGACTATTTTCTTGTCTGCACTTCCGATTTGAGGGAGACCTTTATTCCGGAGAATCGAAAGAAGTTTATTCATCGGGCTGTGGAATTAGCAGCGGGACGCCCGATCCTTTTCAAATTGCACCCGAATGAGAATTGGCCTCGCGCAAAACGTGAGATCGAACGATATGCTCCGGGATCGAAAGTGTTTACGTCGGAGAATACCGACGACATGATTGCAAACTGCTCAGGGTTTCTTACGCACTACTCCTCAACGGTTTTCGTGGCCTTAGCTCTTGGGAAGGAGGTACATTGCGATCTTAATATCGAGGATTTAAAAGCACTGCTACCGGTGCAGAATCGCTCCGCAGCGCAAAATATTGCGAACGTGTGCCTTGATGTTCTAAGGAACCAAGAGGATGGAGTAGCTTCTACGTTAACCTATTCCTCTGCGCGCCACCCGGTCGAGTGGGCGCGGGCATACTATCGGGCGCGAGTTCGCGCGGTTTCCGAATGAGTACGATAATTTGTATCCAAGCTCGAATGTCATCTTCCCGGCTGCCGGGCAAAGTGATGTTGCCGCTTGCTGGTGCTCCACTTTTGGAGCGAATGATTGAGCGCGTTCGCGCCGCAGAAATTCCTGCGGAGATTGTAGTCATAACTTCGGCGGAGGCGAATGATGACCGGATCCAACGAATGTGTCAGGGTATCGGCATCCATTGTTTTCGGGGACACCTAACGGATTTGCTGGATCGGCACTACAAAGCCGCATGCAAATTTGGCGCTTCTGTGATAGCGAAGATTCCGAGTGATTGCCCGTTAATCGACCCCAAAATTATCCGAAAGGTGTTTCAGAGACTTTATTCGGGTCCATTCGACTATGTGAGCAATCTGCATCCAGCGTCGTATCCAGATGGAAATGATGTGGAGGTTTTCACATTCTCCGCGCTAAGGCAAACTTGGAAGGAAGCCATTCGCGATTTCGAACGTGAACACACTACGCCATTCCTTTGGGAGCATCCGGAACGGTTCCGGATTGCGAATGTGAGGTGGGAAACCGGTACCGATTATTCCATGACTCACCGCTGGACAATTGATTATCCTGAAGACTATGAGTTTATACGCACCGTCTATGATTATTTATGGAAAAAGGATAGGCCAGTTTTTTTCTTGCAGGATATTCTTGATTTAGTGGATACACATCCCGAACTTGCTAAAATAAATGAAAAATATCGTGGTGTAAATTGGTATCGAAACCATCTCGAATCGCTTCGGATTATTGCGGCAGAGCAAACCAGAATATCAGAAGCTGAGCTCGTTTAACAATGCAAACGTTATCGGAAAGTCGAAACATAGAACTACAGTCGTTAGCGCTACGCGTGCGGGAACACATTATCCGCATGGCAACGGATGGTGGCTGTTTTATCGGTGCTTCGCTTTCGTGTACGGATTTATTGGTTTATCTGTATTCCGAGGCTCTGGATATGGCACCTGGTCGCACGCAGGATTCTACGCGGGATTATTTGCTGCTGTCGAAGGGGCACGACGTACCGGCACTCTACGGTACCCTCGCAGAGCTTGGGTATTTCTCTAAGGAGCGCCTCGATAACCACCTTCGGACGAACGATGATATCTATTGGCATCCGAATCGCGCAATTCCCGGCGTGGAGTTCCATGCGGGTTCTCTTGGGCATTTGCTGTCGGTCGCTATCGGAATCGCGATGGATATTAGATTGCGAAAGGGAAGCAATCGTGTTTTTGTCATCATGGGAGATGGTGAATTGAACGAAGGATCGGTGTGGGAGGCAATGCTTACCGCGTCGGCATATAAGCTCAACAACCTCATTGCCATCGTTGATCGGAATGAATTCCAGGCAAATGTTAGAACGGAAGAGCTTATTCCGCTCGAACCATTAATTTCAAAGTTCGAAGCAATGGGCTGGAACGCCATTCGGACGAACGGCCATGACTTTGAGGCTATGCAAGAGACATTTAACCAACTGCTGAGCATGCAAAGCAATCAGCGCAAGCCAGGTGTTATCGTTGCCAATACAGTTCGCGGCAAGGGCCTGCCAAGTATCGAACAACGTGCTGACCGTTGGTTCGTAAATTTCACCCATGAGGAAGTGGCAATGCTTTTGCTTGAGCTTCACGGCGTGGCGAAAGCAGCACTCACTTCAGAAACATTGTTGGTGCGATGAAGACTTACGAAGAAGCACTCATAGAATGTGCGCTTACCGATGAGCGTATTATTGTAATGACGGCAGAAAACAGGGTTGCCATTCGCAAGCTTCCTCCCATCCTCGGTGAGCGATTTATCGACGTTGGCATTGCGGAGCAGACCATGATCGGCATAGCTGCCGGGCTTGCGCTTCGAGGCCGAATTCCGATTGTCCATGCACTGGCTGCATTTCTTACGATGCGGGCATTTGAATTTATCCGAGACGATGTAGGTATCGCGCATCTTCCAGTTAAGCTCGTCGGTGGAGTTCCCGGATTTCTGTCGGACGGTAACGGACCTACGCATCAGGCGATCGAGGATATCGCCCTGATGCGGGGAATTCCCAATATGCAGATATTTGCTCCGGCGGATATGAATGATCTTACCGCCTCGCTTCCGCAAATAGTTGCCTCGCAAGAGCCATGCTATATTCGCTATCCAGCAGCAGCTCCAACAAACATCGAGCGAACACGGCTTGGCATCGGCAATGGGGAGCCGATTGCAACGGGTTCCGATGTGGAGATCCTCACGTATGGCGTTTTAGTCCGCGAAGCAATACTTGCACGAGAAATTCTGGCGAAGGAAGGGGTCTCCGTCGGAATTATGGATGTGCGCTGGCTTAGGCCGTTTGATTCTGAAACAGTGCTTGAGGCAGTCCACGCTGCAGCGCTTACGGTCACATTGGAAGACCATTTCCTAAGCGGGGGACTTTTTTCCATTTTATCGGAAGAGCTTGTCAAAAGAGAAGAAATGGCTACCGTGCTTCCTATTGCGCTGGAAGAGCGCTGGTTTAAGCCGGCCCTGCTACCGGATGTTCTCGAATACGAAGGCTTTACCGGTAAGCAGATCGCGAAAAAGATTAAAGAACGATTGCTCGGTCAGCCAATAACTATTCCGAAGGCTTCAACTATTCGTGGCTTAAAGACTACGTCTGTATAATATGGCGAACTCCATTCGAACGAACGAACACTATCCTGTAATTGCCGGAAGCGACGCTCTCTATAAACGAGCAACCGGTCTCATCCCTGCCTATTCGCAAACGCTTGCAAAAAGCCCATCCCAATATGTGAAAGGCATTGCCCCAAAATATTTGAAGCGCGGAAAAGGTTCACACGTATGGGACGTCGATGGGAACGAGTACATCGATTATAATATGGGCATAGGACCAGTAAGTCTCGGTTATTGCTATTCTATGGTCGATGAAGCAATCCGTAACCAATTGGAGAAAGGCATCGTCTTTTCCCAGCCGCATCCTCTTGAAGTAGAAGTAGCAGAACTCATCCGAGAAATCGTACCAAATGCCGAAATGGTGCGGTATAGCAAAACCGGTGGTGATGTGACGACTGCGGCGGTGCGCCTTGCCCGCGCATACACCGGACGTGATACGGTGCTGTGCTGCGGCTACCACGGCTGGCACGACTGGTATATCTCCGTTACAGACCGAGACCAAGGCATTCCGGAATTCACCCGCGATTTGACCTACACCTTCCAATACAATGACATTCAATCTCTGGCAGACTCCATTGACGAAAACATAGCATGTGTTATACTGGAACCTGTGATATTCGAAGCGCCACGCGATAATTTTTTGCAGCAGGTAAAAGATCTGTGCGAGAATTACGGTGTGGTTCTGATTTTCGACGAAATGTGGACTGGATTCCGACTCGCATTAGGCGGTGCTCAGGAATATTTTGGCGTAAAATCCGACCTGCAATGTTTTTCCAAAGCGGTCGCGAATGGGATGCCACTATCCATTCTCTCTGGTCGCTCGGAAATCATGTCCTTGTGCGATAAGGACGTATTCTTCTTTACTACATTTGGTGGTGAGGCACTATCGCTTGCTGCCGCTAAAGCGACCATCGAAGAAATGCGGGATAAGAATGTCCCGGAATATCTGGCTCGTCAGGGACGGAAGCTACTGATGGGATATAATGAGATTGCGGTAGAACTGGGAATGCCCTACACGCGGGCATCTGGAATGGACTGTCGTTCACTAATATCTTTCGATTCCAGTGCCGGGAACCCTCTGGAAATGAAATCGCTCATGCAGCAGGAACTCATTCAGCGCGGTATTCTCTGGAGTGGGATGCACGTCGTGTCCTTCTCCCATTCGGACAATGATATTGCATACACACGCGATGCCTATCGAGAGGTTCTGCCAATACTTCGCGATGCAGTCTCAACTGGAACCGTTCGTCAGCAATTGCGCGGAGAGCCTGTCGAGCCGGTCTTCCGGAAGACGAGTAACTTTAATACGAAACCGATCATGAGAGCGAAGCAGGAACTGCAAGCAATTCACTAAAGGGAAACTGCAATGTCAGTAATCAAAAAACCAGCGGAGAAATCCAGGGTAGCTGCTGAAGCCGCAGAACTGTTTTCGTTGGAAGGGAGGACCGCCATCGTAACAGGTGCGCTGGGGTTGCTCGGGCATGAGCATTGCCTTGCCCTTGCAAGTGCCGGTGCAAACGTGATTGTGCTGGATTTAGATGACGATGGCTGCGGAGTTTTTGCGAGCGAGTTATCCGACCGTTTCGAGCGTACTACGTTCGGCGTTGGTACAGATATTACCAGCCGAACATCACTCCGCGCGGCGTGCGAATATGTGCTTGCAGAATTTGGGCGGATCGATGTACTCGTAAATAATGCAGCAGTAAACGATAAATTCGAGAACCCGCTAATGGCTATGGAACTGTCAGGATTCGAGCAATATCCTTTAGACGCGTGGGAACGATCAATTCAGGTTAATCTCACCGGTACATTCCTCACTTCGCAGATTTTTGGAGCCGAAATGGCACGCGTTGGAAATGGGAGTATTATCAATGTGGCTTCCACCTACGCCATGGTTGCACCAGACCAGCGTTTGTACCAACGGCCGGATGGAATCCAGGCATTCCTCAAATCCCCAGCCTATTCAACAACAAAGGGAGCGATTCTTGCTTTCACGAAATATCTTGCAGCATATTGGGGAAATCGAGGCGTACGAGTAAATTCACTTTCACCCGGCGGTGTCGAAAATGGACAGGAGAACTATTTTATAGAGAATTATGCGAACCGCACGATGCTCGGAAGAATGGCGCAGCCAGCCGACTATCGTGGTGCTCTAATGTTCCTTGCCAGCGATGCTTCGAGCTATATGACGGGCGCCAATCTGGTAGTAGATGCTGGATGGACAGCCTGGTAAATTATCGATTGTGAGAAAGTTAACTGAATCAGGAATTCGGAAGCGCGCAAAGAACATCACACTGGTACTAACGGGAGTGGACGGCGTATTAACGGATACGGGAGTTTACTATTCCGCAAGCGGCGAAGAACTGAAGCGATTTAGTATCCGCGACGGTATGGGTATGGATTTGCTTCGTGAAGCTGGTATCGAAACCGCAATGGTGACTCGCGAGGATTCGCCACGGGTTGCAGCACGTTCGAAAAAGCTTGGCCGGCCATACTATTTTGCCGGAATAATGGACAAAAAAGCATCGCTTTCTGAAATCCTAAAACAGACAGGAAGGGAAATGGAAGAAATTTATATCGGTGACGATGTGAACGATGTTGGCATTATGGAAGAGGTTGCCACACTTGGGCTTACCGGTTGTCCACGAGATGCAATGCCACATGCCCGAAAAGTTGCTCATTACATTGCTAAAGCTCCCGGTGGAAATGGTGGATTTCCTGATTTTGCGGAATGGATTTTGAAGCATCGGTAGCTCTTTACGAAATGCTTTTGCGAGAGGAGAATTTCAACATGCGGCGGCCTACAGTTCGTATCGGAGGCAAATGGGTGGGTGATTGGGAATCCGTGTTCATCATTGCCGAGATCGGAATAAATCATAATGGCTCGTTGGACCTTGCCAAGGAACTGATCGATGGGGCTGTCCGGGCCGGTTGTGATGCGGTAAAGTTCCAAAAGCGAACACCGGAAATCTGCGTCCCGAG
>JAKAIL010000002.1 GCA_021825235.1 Bacteroidota bacterium
CTAAAGTGCTGAGTGCTAAAGTGCTGAGTGCTAAAGTGCTGAGTGCTAAAGTGCTGAGTGCTAAAGTGCTGAGTGCTGAGTGCTGAGTGCTGAGTGCTGAGTGCTGAGTGCTGAGAGGCCGAGTAAACAACACTCTGTTATTTGTCATTCCGAGCGTCGCGTAGGTCGGTGTTTCCAGCCCGACCTACCTCGAATCGGCGCGCAGCCACTTAAAATACACCAATTCGTCATCGTCTTCATCCAAATTTTCGATAATACCACTGGGACTGAAGCCGAGCTTTGCGAGAAGATTCTGCATCGGAATGTTGGAGCGATTCGTGGAAGTGAATAGCTTCGGTGTTGCATTCATCTCTTCGAAATGCCGGATGAGAGCAGTTCCATGGCCTTGTAGCCGAAATGACACCTCAACCACGAGCATTGCAATAAAGCCATTGCCATAGAAACTGGTCGAGTACGCCGTATGCTGCAATTTCTTTGTTGGCCAGCGAGACATAGCAGGTTTGTTCCTTAATGGTGCGCCCAATAAAGTGGCACCGTTCTTGAGACGTGCGAGCAATGTGATCCAATGCGCAAAGGCGTACTAGATCATTCTGCACTGCAAGACGGATCAGTATGCTCGAGTCCTTCATCAATTCAAAATAGATTAGTTCAAAAACGCGAACGAGTAACGAGTCTCCCGCTCGTTACTCGTTACTCATCCACTCGTTACTGGTTTACCAGCGCCGGCCGCCGCGGTCCCCGCGGTCACGATCGCCACCGCGGTCACCGCCGCCACGCCGGTCACCGCCGCCGCGGTAGCCGCCGCCCCCGCCGCGATTGCTGCGCTGTTCCATCGGCTTGGCTTCGTTGACCGTAATGGTACGTCCGCCGAGCTCGGCCTGGTTAAGTTCCTCGATGGCTTTTTTCGCGGCTTCGTTGTCGTTCATTTCAACAAAACCAAAGCCTTTGCTGCGTCCGGAATCACGATCGGTGATTACTTTCGCGCTCGCCACTTCTCCGTAGGAAGAAAAAATTTGGGCCAGTTGGCTGTCGTCCGTCTGGTACGGCAGTCCGCCCACGTAAATCCTCATGTATGATAGCTAAAAAGAATGAAACAAAACGTTACGCTTCGAGAGGCGGCTGCGGAAGGCGAAAGAGGCAGCGAGGGCTTGCGAGCAAGACTACACAAGGTTCCATACCGCGTGTTAGAGCAGAGCGATTCAGGGACGCGCATACACCCGATGGCCCGGCGTGTGATCGCCGTGCTGCGGATGATCGCTCATCGACCGAACCAGTGCAAAAACGTTTCTTATCCACGAAACACACAACCCGAAAGGTAGCATGAATTCATTATGACAAATGCCGGAAGCCGAAGATTAGTTCGTGCCGGAAACAGAGAAATTTCTTAATGGACTGCCACAGCAATGGTATTCGATGGTGGCCCCGCCGTGCGGTAGCCTCGGTACTCTGGTGGCCAATTGCCATCTGCTGGCCGACCGCCGGTAGCACCTTCCTGCCCCTCGACTGGATTGATGGCATACGCTACAATGTATAGTGAATCGAAGTGGGGAGTACTGGTAGGATATAGAGATCCTGCGAAGGCCCCACGGTCCCCACTTTCAGGAGCGCCAATAACTTCCGGCAAATCGGTTATGAGATGTTCGCCGCTTGCAGGGATACTCCGCGTTGTATCGAGACATATCAGAAGGGAACCTGGATGAGGAGCCGGATCACGCCCAAATACCGCAATGAAACTGTAACCATTGAGTGTGTCAAAGGCAATGCTGTCCAGAATCAATGCATGTTGCATTGGAAGGGCAAGTTTGCCGCCTGCGACGCTGTCGCGATAACTACCTCTATGTAGGTCCAAAAGAAACGCGGAATAGCCTGGCTTCGATGCGAGCAGTTCGAATTCACCTAGCAGGCTGTTGAAAAATGAGGTAACTTTTCTTTCCGTTCTTGGTTCGGCTGGTTTTTATGGCTGATGGGGTTCGACTTTCGATTGAGTTTTTGCGTTCCCGCCGCGTGCGTTGACGCGCGAGCCATCTCGATCGCGGCGCGGACTCATGTGGGAACCACGAGTTTTGCGATTCGCAGTAGGTTATACGCGCACGCGGTGAGTCCGAAGGCCCATCCAATCCGTGCGACGCCACGGAAGCGGGCTTTGCCGACGCGCGCAATCGTCTTGCACCATCCGAAGATCTCCTCGACTAACTTGCGCTTCCGCTGACTGATCGCATATCCGGCATGGCGGAAGGTTCGCCCATCCAGCGTGGTCGTTCCCTTGGCCGCAATATGAGGCGTGATGCGGTGCGCGCGCATGGTGGCCACAAACGCTGCGGTGTCATAGCCCTTGTCGGCTCCGACGGTGATGTGACGACGCGAGTGCCGCTTGAGACGCCGCAGCATCTGCTTGGCCGCGTCACGCTCGGCGGTTCCCGTGGCTGGCGTCACGCAGGCATCGACGATCAACCCGTGGCGATTCTCCATCAGGACATGCCCCAGAAACGCCAGATGCGCTTCCTTGCCACGGCCTTTACGATACAACCGTGCTTCCGGATCGGTCGTCGAACGGTGCGTGGCATTCGTGCGGCGCTCGCGGTGAAAGTCCACGCTCGGATTGCCCGGATCATCATCCTGCGAGGACGGCTGCGATGCCGTTGCGACCGGCTCCGACGGCATCGTCTCCCGTTGCGTTGTGGCCGACTTCACAAAGCTCTTCATGCTCGCGGCCGCTTCGATCAGCGTGCCGTCAACGGTAAAATGATCGCGGCTCAGCAGATGGTGCGCATCCGCGATCGCCACAATCTCCTGCTGGAACCGTACCGCCGTGTCCTGGCTCAGGAACCGTTCCCGATTCTGCGAAAACGTCGAAAAGTCCCACACCTCCGACTCTAACTCCAGACCCACAAACCAGCGGTATAATAAGTTGTAGTGCAATTGCTCCACCAATTGCCGCTCGCTGCGAATGCTGTAGAGCGCCTGCAACAGCAACGCCCGAAGCAAGTGCTCCGGGGGAATCGACGGACGACCCACCTTCGAATACAACGAGCTTAAGTGACGCGACATCGCCTGCAGTGCCTGATCGGCCAAGCGACGAACCTCCCGCAACGGATGGTCCGCCGGAACGAATGATTCCACTGAAGTGGAAACGTAGTGAAATAACTGGGAGTGCTTCGAAGGTTGTCCGCGCATAGCGAGTAAAAGAGTTAGAGTGATGAGTACTGGAATCTACAATGGAGCGATATGCAAGTTCCCTTAGCAAAAATCACACCCAAAACGACTTTTTCAACAGCCTGCTAGGCAATATTCTTTTTTCTAGTAATGACGGCAGGTCATGGGATTCAATTACCAAAGTAAGCGGCATTACACTTGATTCTGAGTCTTCTTTCATGGGAATTTACGGGAATCGGGATAGCTTAGTTGCCACAATTTATCTTACCGGCTTAACCGATTCCGGCTACAAGGTTTTCTTGGTTTATTCAACTGATCTTGGAAGAAGCTGGCAATCAAGTTTGATTGATCAGATTTATCAGTATGGAACGATTGGGCTTCACGTTTCACCGCATTCTTGCAATATTATACGTCAACTGACCAACTACCTGGACGATACCTATAGCTTCTTTCTTGCTTCTCCTTCTTATACGAATTGGAACTCCATTTTCGACCATATTGAAACCGGTGCCTGGATAGCAGGAAATGAATGTGCATATTACTTGTCCGACGCGAATCCCAGCAGCGGCGCTATTGACACGCCAATATATCGTTCAACAAATCAAGGCCTATCGTGGAGAAGTATTCTCCCCGCTCCTCTGGGAGGGCCGAATGAAATAGAAATTGATGATGGGGATTGGCAAAATCTTTCTGTAGTCGGATATGGCGCTGTTGTGTACGCCGGTAATAGCTCCAATGTTAATGGCGCTCCGTACCAACTTTGGAAAACCACCGACGGCGGAGATGGCACCCTCTCCGCCGCCGCGCTGGCGCCAAAGCTGGCGCTGGCGCATGTGCCATTTCCCAGCGGGAACGATACGCTGCACATTTCGAGCTGCGAAGCGTCCCAAATGGTGGTAACCAATTTCAACATTGGCTGCTCGTGGGCGACGTTCGATAGCGTAACGATTGAGGGACTTGGGTCCAGCGAATATTCCGTCACCTCCACACACTATTGCGGCTGCACGCATGTGCCGGATAGTTCTTTCATTACGCTTGAGCCGAAGCAGCCAGGCATTCATAATGTCACCGTGCATTTCCATTACACGGACGATGAATTCAACCAAATCGACACGACGCTGCCGGTGGTGCTGGATATTAAGTCCGGTGGAGCGGCGGTGCCGATGAGCCTCACGCTCGGCGCGGGAACGATTACCGCCCGCGCGGGGGACACGATAGAGATTCCGGTTTATCTCACGAGCGATTCGACGATTACGCTGGCTGGTCCGGTGCAGATCAGCCTGCCTTTTGCGATCGATACCAGCGTTCTTCGTTCTGTTGGCTTTGTATCGGACATCATGGGACTTTCTGAGACGGATAGCATGCTAAGTGACAATACGCTGGGAATTTATCTTTTGTCGTCCGGCAACATTCCTGTGATTGGAAGGACGCTTGTCGGTACCCTGCGATGTGTCGTCTATCTTGCCGATACGCTTTCGACGAGCGTTTCGCTGGCCGGCGCGAGCATCAATGCCGGCACCGGCGGCTGCGTTGCGCTATCTACCGAGCTAAGCGGCGTGAATATCGCCATCACCGGCTGCGGGGATTCGACGCTGCTGAAATTTATGCGGACGGGAACGGTTGCGCTTGCGATTGATCGTATCATTCCCAATCCAGCGAGCGGTTCGCTGAGGGTAGAGGGTAGGGGGCAGAGGGTAGCGGCGCAGGTCGTTGACGCGCTGGGCCGAATTGTAATTCCCCTTACCCATTACCCTCTGCCCTTTACCCTCGATGTCTCCGCGCTTCCAAATGGGATTTATTTGCTGGAGGCGGAATCGCCGGAAGGGTTCGTGGCGTCGCGGAAATTTATTGTGGACCGATAACCTTGCGGAATGCAATTCCGCAGTATACACTGGTGTTTGACTTGTGTGGACTTCGATCCAAAATCCATTCAGCTCCTGATCCTCCCGGGCTTAGGCGGCGATCACCGCATGGCGCACTCGCAGCTTTCGCTGCCATACGAGTGTATCACGCCCGATTATATCGCATTCGAAAAAAATGAGTCGCTGGTGGACTATTCCTACCGTTTTTTCGCGCATATCCTTAATGTCCATACGGTGGACCTGAACCGTCCGTTCTTTATTGTGGGCTATTCGCTCGGTTCGGCGGTGGGAATGGAACTGGCGAAGTACCTTTCGGTCAAGGGACTGATCCTCATCGGTGGCCCAATGCAGGCTCGCGAAATTAAGCTTATCCCGCGTCTCTTTGGCGAGTATGTATGCTGGTGGCTTCCGCTGTGGGTGTACCGGGCGGCGGAGGTATTTGTCGCGCCCGTCATGCGGATTGTTTCGGGCATTTCCGAGCGCGAAATTCGGCTGGCCGGTGTCATGTACCATGAACTTGCTCGCGGTTTATTCCGCGAAGCCTACCGGGCGCTCGTCGAGTGGCCCGGCTGTCCCGTACACGTGCCCTACGTGCGCATACATGGCCAATACGATCAGATCATCCAGTGCCCGAAGCCCGGCGAGCACGTGGTGATTATTCCGAAGACGAAACACCTGGTCGGGCAGGCACGTCCGGAGCCAGTAAACTCAGCCATTCAGAGCTTCATAAAGCATGTTATGACAGGGAACCACGAAAAAGCTGAACTGTCGCTGGAAGATGAGTCTTAATTCATTCGGTGCCTTGATGCTTATAGCTGGGCCGTACATTTCCACAATGTTAAGCGCGATAATAATAGGGGTCAAAACGCTTCCGGTATTTTATGCCATCGGGTGTCGATAAGTAGGTGCATAACTCAAAAATTATTCACAGCCCTGTGTATAACAAAATGGGAACAAGTTGATAACGCTGGAAATCATTCAATCCAAGCGAATTAGCGGGATTGCATAAGAGAATAGTTCACATACCCGTGGCGGGGGTATTTCTGTTAGGGGGTGCCCTTAGGATGGATAATGCGTGGACAACTCAGTTCCCATCGGGTAATTTTTTGGTAATTTTCTGCCCAAATTTTGCAGGAATTGGCGTGTTGTCTCTCCCTGCCTATTTGACATAGTTGAATCGAACCACTTCCGAAGAAAGGCCGCCTTGCGTAACACGAAGAATATAATCGCCGCTGGGCAGGTTGGGCGCAGAAACCTGAATTTCGTTGGTACCGGGATGCAGAGATCCCAAATCCAGTGTGCCTTTTTCGGAGCCGGTCAAATCGTAGATCGTTGCGTGTGAGGCACCACCGGCATCCGTCTGGATTTCGAGATGCAGCGTCCCATTACCGACAAGGGGATTCGGCCAGGCGTTCGTCACGGCGATGCCGGCGCGCTCCTCCGGAGCGGTAGCCACGCTTGCTGGCGGCATCACATACATCACAAAGCGATAGTTGGCGGAATCCGCCGGATTGCTTGTCTGCGGATGCACGCTGAGATAGATCACCGCAGAATCTTCGGTGGTTACGGTGGGTACATTTAGCGTGAATGTGAGTCGTTGCTGATACGTCGTATCCGGAAGGGCCGAGAAATTGGTTACCAGCGTATTTCCGGTGGTGAAGGTGTCCTGGTAGTTTGAAGGATTATACGGCTGGCGGGTATCGTCAAATTTCGTGATGCTCCATCCAGCCGGGAGCAGTGCCTGATACGAGAGCACATAATCGATTCCACGGGCCGCGTAATTTTCGAGCATGTTCGAAAGCGTATCGACTCCCGGACCATTGAACGTCTCTTCGAATTGAGTGGGCTGGCTCCATAGAAATACCAATGGCGGATCCGGAGGGGTATAGGAAGCTGTGTAATATAACTGCACCGTATCTGCGGGCGAACCAACCACGCCAACGCGAAGCCACACAGCTCCACTATCGGGAACATCATTCAAGGTTGCGGACAAGTCCAGGGTGAGTAGTGCGCTTCCGAGCGGAGGTATCGTCCATACCTCAACGCTATCCTTCTTCGGGTAACAGAGCCCTCCCCAACACACACTCGAGCTCAGCGAAGAGCCGAGGTGTTGCGAGCGGCTGAAGTAAATGGACTGTGAATCATTTGTCAAGTTCCACACCGTATCGACGACAGGATGGATACTACTTATGTCGCTTACGTCCCGCCAGGCGGAATCCGGTCCGGTAACTTTAAAATTCTGACCGTGGAGCACGGTGGGCGCACCTGGAAGTGGCCGCGGCAGGCCAACCGGAGCAACGAAACGTTCTGCGGATGTTATTACCACACCGGCCCGGGCTGTTGCTGTGGCGCTGGATTGTGCCAGAGCACTTTGAGCAACAAGCATCGAAACAACGGTGCAGAAAATAACGCGCGTAATCTTCATCGTATGTATTAATATCTCGGCAATTGGTGGCAATTCATGGTCTGCCATTCGGGTTAATAAAAAGTCAGTGCTATGGTAATAGGTTCGTAACAATCATTGGGTAATTGCCCCACTTTACCAACTTCATTTACCACTCTTTGAATATCCGTATTTTTGTAGCATGGATAAAGTAAAACTCGCGATCATTGGATGTGGAAACGTGGCACAGGTCGTTCATTTGCCGGTGCTGGAAAAAATGTCGGACGTAGAAATTGCCGCCGTCGTCGATCCCGATAAACGGAAAGCACAGGCGGTGGCCAGCCGCGGGAACATTCCTGCGTCGTTTACCTCGCTCGATGCGTTGCTCGCCTCACCGATTGCAAAGGAACTAAACGCGATCGATATTTGCACGCCGACGGATACGCATCGTACGATTGCCATACAGGCGATGGAAGCCGGGCTCGATGTTCTCGTCGAGAAACCAATAGCCCGTACTGCGCGCGAGGCACGCGAAATGGCTGCCTGCGCAGAAAAGACCGGGCGAAAGCTCATGGTCGGAATGAATAACCGGTTTCGGCCGGATACGATGCTGCTTAAGAGCTTCATCGAAAAGAAAGAACTGGGAAAAATATATTATATAAAATCTGGCTGGCTGAAGCAGCAGTCGAGTTCCTCACCATGGCACCAGCAAAAGGAGAAAGCCGGGGGCGGAGTGATTCTCGATCTTGGCATCGCCATGCTGGATTTAGGACTCTGGCTGCTGAACTATCCCGAAGTGCAGACTGTGAGCGCCAGCACGTATCATCAGCAGACGAAAACGGTGGAGGATTCTGCGGCTGTGTTCGCCCGCATCGCCGGCGATATTACCTTCTCCATCGAAGTAAGCTGGACCTTCCACCGCGAGACGGACTTTTTCTACTGCAATATCTATGGTAATGATGGCAGCGCATTTATCAATCCACTCAAAGTGATGAAGCGTATTCATGGCAGCCTTGTGAACCTGACACCGGTAAAACAGCAAACGCCGGTCGCGCTCTACAAAAAGTCGTATGAAAACGAATTACGCTATTTTGTAAATGCGGTGAAAGGGCTGGTCCCGCTCGTTTCCACAGGCGAGGAAGCGGCGCGCCGGATGACCATTGTGGACGCTATCTATCAATCGGCAGCCAAAAAGAAGGAAATAGTGATAGCGAAGAAATAGGAGTTCATTTCACTCTTCCTTCTTTAGTGAGGATGCTTTTACTCCAATAGTTACCTCGAGCTAAGCAACGCCCGATCGATGCCCGAAGTATCTCCGATGACGAACCAGTTAAAGTTTCGGAGATACTTCACGGCCGCCGCCTGTAGCTGTTCCGGTGTCACGCTCGCCAACTTATCATAGTCAAAGAAGGCATTGTGCCAATCGCCGGTCGTTAGCTCGGCCTGCCCAAGGTACACCGCCTGCGATTGCGTCGTCTCCACGTTCATATAGTTCCGCGTGGCCCACCCCGCGACCCCTTCCCGGATCGCGGAGGGCCGTATTTGATTTTGCTGGAAAAAGTCCACGTCACGATAAATCAATTTAATTGCGCTGTCCACGTATGGTGTTTGGAGCGTGATGATTCCTACAGACGTTTCGCCATTCCGGTCGTCCACATTTGGCGCGTAGGCGAGATTATGCTCGACGCGAATATGATTGAATACAAACCCGCCGAAGAAATTGCGAAGCCGGAGATAGGCATAGTAATCCGAATCGCCCTTGGATGGCACGAGATAGTAGCCAACGATATAGTGGGTCGGCAGCGGACGGCCGAAGGGAATCAAATAACATCCGGGCGAAAACGCCTTTGCAGGAGGCCCAACGGTTACCGGGGTGTAACTTCCTTCCGGAAGCTTAGCGATCGTTTCTTCGATTTTTTTCGTAAGCGATTCGCGCGAAATATTTCCTACAACCGACAGCAGGAAGCGCGACTTTACCATTAATTGTGAAAAGCGCCGCTGGAGCAATGGGATTGATTCTCGATTCACGTCTTCGGCGCTCAGCACCCTGCCATAGGGATGCCCCGCATAATAAATTGAATCGGCTTCGAACGTGGAATAAACGTCCGGATCATTATCGCGGCCCGCAATGCCAATCAGAACACTCCTTTTGAAATTATTGAATTCGACTTGGTCGAACGCCGGATGGAGCATGAGCCCGGTGAAGTAGGCCCAGGACGTATCGAAATTCTCCCGTGTGCATTCCATGCTGATGGCCGAGTAATCATTCCCGGCGTCGCCGCGAATACTCGTTCCCATACGGACCATCTTGCGCTGGAAGTAATCTTTGCTCAGGTCCTGGTTACCGCTGGCGACCACGATATTAAGCGTAAAATACTCAGTCGAAATCGGGTCTTCCGGAGGCGCGGCAACTTCACCGCCCTTGATAAATAATACGGCACTAACCACGGGTGCGGCGGTCGATTGGCGCATGATCACATGAATGCCGTCCACATCGAACTCCTGCACATTGCTTACGACACTGGGATTCGGCGCATAGCTCGAACCGGAGCCGGAAGCACTCCCAGAGGTCGCATGGGAAGCGGCGCAGGAAATGAGTGTTAGGGAGAGGAGCAGGGCGGTGCTCCAAAAACCGATCGAACGATAAACCGAGCGAAAAGGCCGGGTCATGGATGTTCCTCCAGAGTAGGTGGTTCGGCAGCAGCGGGAGACATATTCGGGTTTCCAATGGTGGAGAGCGTCGGGTGAATGAGTTGTTGGGCCTGCTCACTCATGGAAACACCGAGCACGTACGGCTTATGCTGGATATACCGATGAATATAGTTTGCGATGTCCTGCCGTGTAACTTTGCTCAGGTCCTGCAAATAGTGGCCATAATAGTCGAGCCCGGCGGCGGCCCACCAGAACGCCAGGTCGTGCGAGAAATCGCTGAGCTTCTCGCTGCGGTACAAGGTTTGGGTGCGGAGCACGCTCTTGGCCGTTTCGAGTTCTTCGTCAGAAATATAATTCGGGTCGTCAAACTTCGCTACCTGCTGCCAAAAGACCTTCATTACTGTATCGAGTTTATCTGGCGTTGTGACAATGTCCGCCGTGATAGGTCCGACGTAGCGTTGCGTGTAATACCAGAAGTTCAGGCCCTGTACCAACCCGCTTTCGGAAAGGGTTTTCCAGAATTCCGATTCGGGTTGGGTGATGATATAGCTGAAGACATCGGCAACATAGGTTCCCTTGTCGTCCAGGCCGATCGAGGGACCATGCCATTGCACTTTTACAACGGCACGCGGATCGTTGACCGTGTCGAGGACCAGGATGGGATGCTCGAGCGGCGGGCACCGCTGTGGCGGATTGACGGCGAATGGATCGGGACCCGGCTTCCAACGGAGGAAGTATTTCGGAGCGAGCAGTTTGATGCTATCGGCACTAACATCGCCAGTCACGATGAGCAAGGCATTGTTAGGAATGTAATACTTGTCCTTAATGTGCAGCATCATGTCATGCGTAGCGGCATAGATCGCTGGGCGCTCGCCGAGCGGCTCTTTGCGCGAAAGCCAGGCACCCCACAGCGCCGAATCCATTTTATGCTGGAATTTGAAGTAGGGCTGGGCTTCATCCCGGTCGAATTCTCCCAAAACGACTTCCTTCTGTTTGTGAAGTTCTTCGGGCTTAAAGAGGGGTGAAGTAATGGCCCAGGCCATGAAGTCCAGCCCCGAATCGAGATTTTGCTTCGGCAAAGTGAAATAATATTCGACCTGCTCTTCATGGGTTTCCCCGTTGTAAACGATGCCCAGATCATCGACACGGTCCAGAAAATCATCTTCGGTTGTATCGCGCGCGTTGGCGGTGAAAAACATGTGCTCGTACAGATGAGAAAGCCCGTTATAGGCGTGGTCTTCGGTAAAAGAGCCGTTCTTCACCGCGATTTCAATGGTCACGATGGGCGTAAGATGATTTTCGACGACCAATACCTGGAGGCCATTGGAAAGCGTGAACCGCGTCCATGGAGGAAGTTGAGCAAAAACCTTAAGCGGGATGAGTGAAAGGAAGAGCAATGGCAGGAGTGCAGCGATTGCGCGGTGCCTTCTCGTGTGTGCGTGCATGCGGTTTTTCCGAATTGAGTAAACCTGCCTACGGCACTGCGGCGGCTTTGTTCCGTCTGGAATGAAGTGCTGAGCGTTCGATATAGGCCGGCAATTTCAAAGCCAGCTACTTTCTGGAAAAGTTCACCAGCCGAAGGATTACCTGGTCCTCCAAGGCTCCGATCATGCTTCCGGAGCAGGTATAATTATTCGCGAGAATGGAAAAGGCCAATGGCTCGCCATCGCGCGTCGTGAGATACCCCGAAATGGAGCGAACGCCTGTCATCGAGCCGGTTTTTGCATGAACATTACCTTCTGCTGGCGTTCCTTTAAGGCGATGATCGAGCGTGCCATCGACTCCCATAATGGGAAGGGAATTGTAAAAAGCTTGGCGGGTACTCTCTTTCAAGGGACCGAAATGACTCAAAGGACTTGACGGACTACTGTCCTCTCGGTTAATTGAGCCCTTTAAGTCACTTGGGTACCATACCTGAAGCACTTTAACAATATCCCCCGCGGTAACCAAATCCATTCTCGAAAGCCCGGAGCCGTCCGTAAACTGGACCTGCTCAGTGTCGATGGCAAGCGAGGCAAGATAGTTTCTCATGACCGGTGCGCCGCGCGTCCAGCTCCCCTCGCCCCCAATAGCTTTCGCGACATCACGAAAAAGAATTTCCGCATACACGTTGTCTGAGACTTTATTCATGGCACGGACTAACGAATCGAGCGGGGGGCTCGTCCAGGAGGCCAGAATTGCTCGCCCGTGCCGGCTCGGAAGTTCCTTCCATGCCATCCGAATTCTCGCTCTGCGGAGCGCATCGCGGAGTGCCCGCGCCGCATAGCGTTCCGGAAACTGGATGGACGTTTGCTCCTCCTGAGGCGCGCTGGAACTTGGAATCGTTCCAATAATCTCGATCGTATCGGAACCGAACAGCCGAATGGCATCGATCGTGGAAGCGGCCGTGGCATCTCCCGTCACCGCAAGATTCTTTAGGATCCCAAAATGAACTTGTTGCGGGGCATAGTGTACCCAGGGCCGTTTCCCAGGCCGTGAGGGTGAAATGATCACCGAGACTTGATTCTCATCATACGTAAGTGCCGTAATGGGTGTCGCGTAATAATAGGGAGCATCATCTATCTGCCACCCATCAGGATATCGTTCCGGAGAGAAATAGGAATTATCCACAAGGATTCTCCCCGCAATCGAGCGGATTCCTTTTCGCCGCAATTGCTTTGTCCATTGTTGAAACACCTCGGAATTCGCGCCCGCTAAATAAAGTGATGTGGCTCCAAAGGAAGGATCGCCCGCGCCATGAAGGATAAGATTTCCGAACAGCGTATGTCCGCGAATTTTGCCATCCGTTTGAAGCCGCGTGATGAAGCAATAGTGCGGCCCCAGGTAGTGGAGCGCCTCCGAACTGGTAAAAAGCTTCAGGTTCGAAGCGGGGGTAAGGCTTTTGGCATCGTTTCGTTGATAAAGGTATTCTCCTGTCCGGAGCGATTGAATGGCCACGCCAAACGTGGCATTTGAAAATTCGGGATTTTGGAAAAGGCTGTCGAGAGAGTGCTGAAGATACTCGATATTTTGTGCCTGGACATTGAAACGGAAGGCGAATGTTATCGCTATTAGCGCCGCGCACTGAATTAAAAATCTCATTGTTGCAAAATTACAACGCTTTTTACTATGTCAGACATTCTAACAGCCCCCGAACCCACACGGCGCGCCACAGAAAAAGATTTTCTACCGATCCGCGCCATCGATCATTTGGAATTTGTCGTCGGTAATGCGAAGCAATCGGCGCATTATTACCGCTCGGCCTTCGGCTTTAAGCTGACGGGCTATGCCGGCCTCGAAACAGGTGTTCGCGACCGCGCAAGCTATGTGCTCGAGCAGGGAAAGATCCGCCTCATCCTTACGACCCCGCTCGTGCCGGACCATCCGTACCAGGAGTTACTTCGGCAGCATGGCGATGGCGGGCATGACATTTCACTCGAAGTGAACGACGTCGAAAGCGCCTACCGCGAGACGACCAAGCGCGGAGCTATTGGCGTACAGGAACCACGTGAGGTGACCGACGAGAATGGTACGTATCGCACCGCTGCGATCCGCACCTATGGCGATACCCTGCACAGCTTTGTGGACCGAAAAGAGTATCGCGGTTTCGCGCCGGGATACAAAGCCATCACGAAAGAGGACATCGTTGCGCGACCGACCGGGCTCGCGGCGGTGGACCATATCGTCGGCAATGTCGGCTGGAACCAAATGAACGAGTGGGTCAAGTGGTATGAAGAAGTAATGGGATTTCATGTCTTCATTTCCTTCGACGACAAAGATATTTCGACCGAATATTCGGCGCTGATGTCCAAAGTGATGGCGTCTGGAACGGAGAAAATCAAGTTTCCGATTAACGAGCCGGCGACGGGCCGAAAAAAATCGCAGATCGAAGAGTATATCGAGTGGTACAATGGCCCCGGTGTGCAGCATGTAGCGCTGGCGACCGGCAACATTATCGAAGCGGTGACCAAGCTTTCCGCTCAGGGTGTGGAGTTCCTGCGCGTACCGAGCGAATACTATCGCGAGCTTCAGGACCGAGTCGGGAAGATCAATGAGCCCATCGAAGAATTAGAACGGCTCGGCATCCTGGTGGATTGCGATGACGATGGCTATATGCTGCAAATTTTTACCAAGCCGGTAGAAGACCGTCCCACGCTCTTTTTCGAAATTATCCAGCGCCGTGGCGCGCGCAGTTTTGGCAAAGGCAATTTCAAGGCACTCTTCGAATCTATCGAGCGCGAGCAGGAATTGCGGGGGAATTTGTAAACCTTTTCTCAAAATATTGTCCTAATCTTTAAGAAAGCTATTTTGGTTCAAATTAGCATGAACTCTTGTTCATGCAATATGGTAATTCTAAAGTAACTTCTTTCACATTCGCCATAGGGTCACACTACCATTTTCTAACCGAGGTCTGCCTGGGTTGTACTCAGGAGCCGGATTGAAGCATCGACCAGCGATGGCCATCGGCCCTTTGAGATGAGCAACCGCTCATATTGATGGTGGTTGAGTTCTTACGGTGAATACCCATACATCAATCGTGGCACCCTGCTTGCAAAAATGCAGGGTGTCACTTTTTATTTTAAAGATATGAAAACACTAATGTTAGTAATAATGGCACTTGCGCTGAGCTATGTAACGCCTCGGGCGCAGGGGCGTGGCCATGCGTATGGCCGCTATAAGCACGAGGAACGAATTGAGCACCGGGCGCCTGGAGTGAGAATTTATCGGCCGAGACCACGAGTCCAGTATTATCGTGCTCCGGTGCGAACCTACTACTACCGGCGGCCTTCCATTAACTTTTCCTTCCCGTTCGGATATCGCGTGTACCAGCCCTATCAGCAATATTATTACCCATACACTTATACCCCGCAGTATCGGTACGAGCGGCATGAGCACGAGGAGGAGGAAGAACACGAGCACCGTTTTGCCCATGAACGGCGTGAACGGTAGTGGGAATTATCCCACGGCCATGGCCTGCTCCGGCATCGTTGCTTCATGGTTCAGCTCGATCGGCTGCGAAGTGAATCGCTCGATATAAGGACGTACCGTGGCGAGATCGATAAAATGTTTGCCTACGGCGTTGCGGAGCTCGCGCGCCACGGTATCCTGCGTAGAAGCCACAATAACGCGCTTTCCATAGCTGCGTAATAATTCCACGGCCCGCTCGAAATCGCCATCGCCGGTAACGAGCACGGCCGTGTCGTATTGTGCGATGGTGGTGAAGAGATCGATCGCAAGTTCCAGATCGAGATTCGCCTTCCGTGTCAGTTCACCCGAAGCCTCGTCCCGGAACGACTTAATCGTCTTTACTCGGACAGTATAGCCGGAATGGTTCAGGTAGCCATAGAAACTGGTTTCTCGCGGGTCCGGCGGCATTTTTTGAGAGGCATACCAAAAGGCATCGCCGATAATGCAGCCTTGAGTGAAATAATCCAGGAGCTTTCGGGGATCGAAAAACCAGCCGAGCGAGCGCTGAGCATAATAGGCATTCTCACCATCGACGAAGAGAGAAACCCGCGTGGATTCCCGATTACTCAGGAGAGGATTTTGAGTTTGCATAATAATTCGTTGTAAGATTATCAATAAATCGTGACCATCGGCCACTCATTTAGTTACCATTCTCAAGCGGTCGCGCGTCCGGTTCCATTAATTCGTTTTCCCGTTTCGCGATCGAAAAAATGCATGGCGTCCGCCGGAATCCGAAACGTTACCGTTTCGCCAAGCGCTGGCATAGCCGCCGTAGCACCTTCGGTATGAGGCACGCTCGCAATGAGCGATCCGCCGAACGCGTCCTCGCGTTCAATATAATAATGCGTAACCCCGCCGAGGGGTTCGACCAGTATTAACTTTCCCGAGATGCTATCCGTGCCATCGGAAGCGGTCTTGCGTTCGAGGCGAATGGTCTCCGGACGAAATCCTAGATACACATTAATCGGTTTTGCCACTCCTGGTATCCGAAGGTGAAGATCGTTTGAGATAAAAGAAGCTTGTCCATGCTCTTCCACAATACCGCCGGGAAGGATATTCATGGGCGGAGACCCCAGGAACCGCGCAACGAATACGGTAGCCGGCTGGTCATAAATTTCCGCCGGAGTTCCAAACTGCTCTAATTCGCCTTTATTCATCACTGCAATGCGGTCGCCCATCGTCATTGCTTCCACCTGATCGTGTGTTACGTAGAGCATGGTAGCGCCAAGCCGTCGCTGCAGCCGCTTAAGTTCCGCGCGCATTTGCGCGCGCAGCGCGGCATCCAGGTTCGAAAGCGGCTCGTCAAATAAAAATACTTTGGGCCGGCGTACAATGGCTCGACCCACGGCCACGCGCTGGCGTTCGCCACCGGAAAGTTCCTTTGGTTTTTTCTTCAGATACCGGTCGATGCTGAGCAGCGTTGCCGCTGCTTCCACTTCCGTCTTGATTTGCGCCTTCGGAACTTTCCGCATTTTGAGAGGAAATGCCATATTCTCGAAGACTGTCATGTGGGGGTAGAGCGCGTAGTTCTGAAAGACCATCGCGACATCGCGGTCTTTCGGTTCGCGGTCATTCATACGCTGACCATCAATGAGGAGATCGCCGCCTGTAATCTCCTCCAGCCCCGCGACCATGCGGAGCGTCGTCGTTTTGCCGCAACCGGAAGGTCCCACGAGCACGACGAACTCGCCATCGCGGGCGGTCAGCGTAACGCCTTTTACAGCGTGCGTTTCGTTCTCATAGCGCTTTTCGAGATTACGGAGTTGAACTTCAGCCATGCACAGGAAGCGGTAATCTATCCATGAACGGTTAGTATTGCCGGGCGGTTCGAATTACTTCAAAGAATAGCAGGCTTCCAAACCCATTAACAGCATGGCACAAAAAATTCTCCGGCAAGTCCGGACCTTTCATGCTACGCCGCAAGAGCTATACAACGCACTCATGGACTCGCGGAAACACGCCAAATTCACTGGGGCACCAGCGAAGATCAGTTCGAAGGTTGGCGGTAAATTTACCGCATTCAGCGGGGATCTCGAAGGGACAAACCTTGCGCACACGCCGAACAAGAAAATCGTTCAGTCCTGGAGATCGTCCAATTGGCCGGAAGAAGATTTTTCGCGGGCGACGTTTGCACTCACCCCAGCGGGCCATGGCAACACGAAGCTTACGTTTACGCAATCGGGCATTCCCGAGGGACGCAATGAGGGTATTAAGCAGGGGTGGATCACCTTTTATTGGGAATTACTCGCCGAATTGTTTTCAAAAAATGGCGCTTAAGATGGGCGCGTCTGACTGTGTAACGCCACGTAATGCGATTGAGGCATTCCAGTCTCGTTCGAGTGCTGCTCGCGGACGTGAAGCTGGTTATTTACGTCGCGCACGCCGGGAATTTCGTCTGAAAGATCTTCCGCTATTCGTTTCATACGCCGCGTGGGAACTTCACCGGTGAGAATGACTTCGCCCTGCACTACCTTCACTTCTAATCCGGATGGATCGATTTGGGAATGCGCGGTCAACCGCTCGCAAATATCTTCTTCGATGCGGGCATCGGACCGCTGGTAATTCTTAGGAGCAATCCCTGCGAATGCTCCGCGGCCAAAGCGGTTATCGTATGGCGCGGCATATCCCACATCCGGATTCGACTGCGAATAATCATGCTCGGTCGAGCCGCCAGAAAAATTGGCATATTCACTGCTCTCGGGATTCTCATATTCCTGCCATCCTCTGCGGTACTCTCGCTCCCGGCCATCGCCATCGTGATAGGAGTGCGTGGTGCGGTCCCAATGGCCACCACGGTAATCCTGCTCGCGATCCGAGAATCGTGAGCCTTCGCGCCAGCTATTGGGATAGTGCCTTCCAGCAGTGCGGTTAATATCCGGATCGAACACTTCCCGCTCACCATAAGGCCGCTGATAATACGTGTCTTCAAAATGCGCATGGCTGGGCCGGTGCTGTAGATGAGCTTCGTGGCGACGCTCGTTCCGGTCGTACCAATCCTGGGCAGCTTCGTGCCGGCTCCCGCGGTCAGAAGGGCCATCGCCATTAAATGTATCCCATTGACTTCTTTCGCCATTATGCCGATATTCGCTTTCGAATTGTGGATCGTATTCTTGCATTGGTTTTCTTTTCTGCTGAGAAAAAATTCAGTGGAATAGCCCGCAAACCACATGCCCAAATCAGACGTAAGGGCTCCAAGTGGAACATTGCTTGGTAATACTTACGGGAATATGAGAGGAATTCCGTTCAACTTCTTTGCCCGCATTGTTTTGCTGACGGCCTCGTTCGTGCTTGCCGTTCTTTCGCTTACTACCCGAATGACAGGCAAAGAACTCGTCTTTGCTGCAGCATCCATTGCGGTGGCAATGCTTACGGGAATGTTTAGGAGAAAGCGAAACCATACTCATCGGCACCGCCATGGGTCTATCCCGGCGCATACAATGCGCCCGCATTAGAATGCCTGCCCAATCCCAAAGTTGATGTTATAGATATTGGAGGAAGGATGTCCGGAAGAGAACAACCAGGCTCCGTGCGATGCGGGCGTAGTCGGGGAGTAGCCGCTGCTAAAGGTTCCGGACGGGTCGTACAGTTTGAATCCCACATCGAAGCGCAACGTGCCAAAAAAGGTATTGTAGTGCAATCCAAGACCGATGGACTGCGCGATCTGATCGAGGTTGAGTGCGTGGGGATCGACCTGGGCCATCTGGTCCCAAACGTTCCCGGCATCGTAAAAGAGTACGATTCGAAAAGCCGAAGAAATGTCCTGCCACGAGGTGAATTGCTGTGCATACTGGAAGGGGGCATATCGGAGTTCGAGATTGAATTCGAAATCGTTATAGCCCCCAAGGATTGCGCTATACCCTGGATTACCCGAGACCACCAACGTTTGCTGTATCCACCCTCGGTTCGTGGAGCCACCGCCATAGAACCGGTGGTCTAAAGCGGGGAAAAAATCAGCGGACGAGGTATCGAAGAGCCGGGTATAGCCAACCTGAAGCCGTGTTGCAAGAATGAAGTTTCCATGCGTATTAAAATCATAATACTGCTTGGTTTGGAAAATAAGCTTGATATAATTGGAACTCGCTTGACCCAAAAGACGGTGCGTTGCGCCCCATTCCACCGAAGAAGAAAGCAAGTCGCCTCCGCTCGGATCCAAAGGATCGTTGGTCCGGTCATCCTGGTAGGAAAGCGAGGGCAAGAGGTTGATCTGCTTGTGCGGTAGTAAATTGGGGAGCAAATTGAGTATTGTCGTATTCGTGGTCGTCGCCTTTGCGGCAATGTACGCAAGCAATACATCCGGAGTTAAGGTTGTTTTATTATCCGTCTTGCTAAGAATGAATCGAGAGCCGACGTGTACCGTATAGGACGTATCGTCGTAGGGGATAATACTCGTATCACCAGTGCTGAATTGGTCCTGCCTGCTTGCTCCGATTCCAACGGTGAGGGGAACTCGACCGAGACCAATATATGGGCGGAAGTAGTCGATGTTCACGCCATATCGTCGCTGGGTTGTTGGAAACGGCTGCCAACTGCCTTCCACATCTACTTTGTCTGCTGCACCAAGCGCATTTCCATATATAACGCCGGCGCCCAGACCAAACACAAGCCCTTGTGCCCCAACGCCGCCAAAGACATTAGCATTGACTTCACCTGTTATCCTCATCCGGAGATAGACGTCCACGGGAACCGCTGCGGAATCGCGGAGCGAGTCGGGAATCCGATTAATGTAGTCCGTATCTAACGCGATGCGAAACAGATCGAAGGTACCGAGCGAATTGAGGTTTGCTTCACTTCGCTGAATTTCGGAAAGTTTGTACCAATGGCCGCTGTCGATCAGGAGTTGAGCACGGATGACGTTCTCAGCAACGCGATGCTTTTCCTGTGACGTGGTATCGTAAATAATGTGGACAGGGCCATACCGATAGCGGTGGCCGGGACGGAAATAAATCAGGATGTTGACCGTATGATTGGAGGGCTGAATTCGTACCACGATGGAATCCTCGTGAGCGTTGGGATATCCATTTTCGATCAGAATTCCGATGAGCCGGTCCACTTCACTGGCCGCTGCTTTTCGGGACCATTGCTCTCCGCTTTTGATCGTTACTTTTTCGGTCAACTCCGGCTGGAATTCATTGGGGAGCGATTCCAGCCCTTCGATGGCCACGTAGGAAATCGTATAAGGGTGGCCTTCCTGGATGACAAACGTAACGGTATCGTGAACTTCCGGCGGAGAGATTTTCCCGACATTTTGCATCAATCGCTCCTGCCGGATATATTCATAATAGGCATGAATATCGGCGGTATCCTGCGTAACGCGAAAGGAACTGCGTGCATCCAAGAAGCCTTTGTCCTTATAATAGGCATTGAGTGCTGCGGTATCGCGTTCGAGTTTGGAATTATCGAGCGATTGATAGTTGGCGCCCAATTTCAAAAAGGCGATCCCATGCAGAGCCCGCTGGAAGAAACTGGTGACTTTAGTAGTCGTGACCGTTGCCAACTCATCGCTCGAAATATGATGGTTCCCCTCGAAGCGGACGACGGTTACTTGGCCCGGAACTTCTTCGCCAGATTGTCCGGTAAGTTGTGCGATGGCCGGTGTGAACGCCGGGAGGAACAGCAGCATACACAGAAGACCGGCACATCGATAACGCTGAACTCGGTTCGGCAGCCGTTCGGCAGGTGAGTGAGGTCCCTTCAATGTGATCGCGTGTCAGTGCAAAGGAGCCGCGAGTGATGTGCCGCAAATCCAAACCTGCGCCGCATCCTCCTTCCCGCCGGGGACGGGAAACTAACCATAGCCCCGATTCGATACTCGCCGGTTCGGCGTCAGTACTCGTTCAATTCGTCGTCGTAATAGAACTCGTCATCTTCCGGCGAGTAATCGGGCCAGACTTCGCCGATTGACTCGAATTGCTCGTCTTCATCTTCGAGTTCTTCCAAATTACGGACGACCGCCGGTGGAGCGCCGATCCGTTCGCAATAATCAATCAGTTCGGCCTTATTGGCGGGCCATGGAGCATCTTCGAGATACTGCGCTAATTCTGAGGTCCAAAGCATATTCTACGTTCGTCGTATAAAAAATTCGATGGGATTCTTAATTCATCGTGTGAGTCGTTCCTGTTCTTAGAGCGGTGCAACCCGCTTCGGCGGTGGGCCGTATTGGGCATGTCATTCAATTTTGCCCCCGTTTGGTTCCGTTCGAATGTATTTTTTTCGATTTTTTTACTTTTTTGCGTCTTTTCGCTTTTCCGAACGATCATCCAAATGGGGCGCAGCCCCGATTTAATCCCGAAGCCGTGGGTCCAGCGCATCCCTGAGGCCATCGCCGACCAGGTTATAGGCCGCCACGGCCAGGAAGATGGCAAATCCCGGAAACACGGCCAGCCACCAGGCATGGATATCGTTGCGGGCATCGTTGAGCACGCTGCCCCAGGTTACGGTTGTCGGCGGAACGCCGAACCCAAGGAAGGAAAGCCCGCCTTCCGTGAGGATCGCGCTCGCAATACCAAATGCCGCCGTAACCAGCACCGGCGCCAGCGAATTCGGCAAGACATGCCGGAGAATGATACGCCAATTCTTAAATCCGAGTGCGGTGGCCGCTGAAACGAATTCCATATTCCGGATTCGGAGGAATTCGCCGCGCGTAAACCGTGCGATGATTGGCCAGCTCGTCAGTCCGATCAGAACCATGATAAGCCATACGGAGCCCTGCTGCATCATTGCAACGATGGTGATGATGAGAAAAAATACTGGCAAGGTAAGCACCACTTCTATTAACCGTGAGATTACACTGTCTATCCAGCCACCATAGAATCCTGCAAGGGCCCCCAAAATCACGCCAATCACAATTGCGAACGCAACCGAGACAAACCCAATCGAGAGGTCGATGCGGGCGGCATGAATCATTCCCGAAAGTACATCGCGCCCGATACCGTCCGTTCCGAGCAGATGTGTTCCGGAAGGTGCCGAAAGCGTATTGGCAAGGTCTTCGTCCGATTCGGAATAACGAATGGGTGGCCACACGGCGTCTTTCAGCTTCCCATCCGAAGCCAATGCTTTCCAATCCGCGAGCACTAAATCCGGTGACCAGCGTTGGATGCCCAAATCCACCAGGTATTGCTTGAAGATCGGGAAATAGACGGTGTTATGATACTCGGCAAACAGAGGCTTGTCGTTCGCTAAGACGTCGGCCAGGATGGCGACCGCGAAGAGCAAGTACACGACATACAGGGCCCAGACGGCAATGCGATTCTTCTTATATTGATGCCGAACCAGCGACCAGAAGCTTTGGGTTACTGCGCGGCGAGCTTCTTTCCGCTTCCGTTCCTCGTTCCGCTCGAAGACCGAAGGAATGGCTTCCGGCATTGGAGCTACCTGCGGAGTTTGCTGACCGAGCAAGTACTCATCGTGGACGGGCTTGGGGTCCACGAAGGTGACCGTTGAAGGCTTTTCGGCTTCGATGGTGCCGCGATTTCGCAATTCGTTATCTGGGTCCATTATACTATTTCTGGAATTACCTGAACGCTAAGAATGTGTTGCGGAAATCGCGTTAATTAGCCGGAATTCGACGAATAAGCAATTCTCGGATCCACGACGGAATATAAAATATCACTAATCAAAATACCGATGAGCGTGAGCACTGCACCGATGGTGAACACCGCGAGAATTACCGGGTAATCGCGTGCGGTCAGTGCATTCCACTCCAACAAGCCCAAACCCGGGATCGTAAAGATGGACTCGATGATAAGCGAACCGCTGACTAAACTGGGTAAAATCCCGCCCACGATCGTAACGATCGGAATAAGCGAATTGCGCAGGGCATGTTTATAAACTACGATTTTCTCGGCCAAGCCTTTTGCCCGTGCCGTGCGAATGTAGTCCTGCCGGATCACGTCGAGCATGGAACCACGCATCATGCGGGAGAGATAGGCAAGGGTAGGATACGTATAGCAAATGACTGGCAGCACGAGGTGCCATAGCAAATCACCGGTATTCGCCAGCCAGGAAGCATAGGGATAATCATTCCCGTGCAGGCCATTATTCGGAAACCAGGAAAGAAAATCGCCGCCGCCGAAGAAAATAATGAGCATGGTCGCGATCCAGAACGTCGGTAGCGAGTAGAGGATGAAAAGCGTGGTGGAAACGCCCTTATCGATCGTACTATTCTCGCGCGACTTACCTGCCGAATAGATTCCGATAGGAATTGCAATCAGAAAAGAAAGGACAATGGAAATAATGGAAAGAAATGCCGTAATGGGTACCCGTTCGAGGATTTTATCGAGCACCGGTCGCTGGTCCTGGAACGAAACGCCGAAATTGCCATGGAGCATGTCCGCCATCCAAAGATGGTACTGATTGTGGGTACCATTCCATCTGAAGGTAAGCCGTTGCATGAGTGGCTTTAGCTGGCCGGTCGAGTCCTTCGCATTGGTAAAGATCGTCCAATACCAGATGGGCTCGTCCAAATGCCACTGAGCGCGAATTTGCTTAATGATTTCCTCATTGAGCTGCTGGTTGCCGCGCTGGCCGCCTTCGGCTCCGATACCCGCTTTGAGCTCCGCCGGATCGCCGGGCGCCATACGAGAAATGCCGAAGGAAATGACCGTGATGAGAAACAGGGTCGGCAAAAAAAGGAGGATGCGCCGGATGATGTACTGAAACAAGGTCTTGGTGCGTGCTAAGTCCTAAATGCTGTGTGCTAAGCCCTAACTGGCGAAGATGGTTTCGGCCAGGGCTGGAGTGCCTTGCATAAGGCCCGTGCCATAATTACAAGAGCCGCCTTTTCGTTTCCGATGGGTGAACGCTATTTTTAGTCATGAATAGAGGGGGTATCCGATGCCTTAGCTGTTCGCGAGTGACTCTATCGCCGATATTAGTTCCTCCGTCCTGAACGGCTTATTGATGAACGCAGCGAATCCTTTGTCGAGCGCCTCCTTTTGGTCGGCCTCCGCCGTGAAGCCGCTTAACGCTATACACTTGCGAGACGTGGGAAACATATTCAACAGATCGTAACCCGTACCATCCGGCAAGCGAAGATCGCTGATGAGCATATCATAGGAGTTCGCGGTAAGGCATGCTTTCGCGCCGGCAATATCGTGTGCAGTTTCGACCGTGTATCCGCGAAGTTCCAGCATAACTTTCACCGCGCGCGCGGTGTTTACGTTGTCTTCCACGAATAAGATTCTCATGTCGATTATATAGCCCGAACAATTTCTTTCGTGCCGGGCTAAGGCATTTCAAAACACGGTAACGCGATTACCGTTTCACGATGCTCCACTCCTGCGTCGTGCCTTGGGAAACGATGCGTACAAAATAAACGCCGGGGATGAGCGTGTGAACATCGAGGCTCCCGGCCTGAACCGTCGCCCGCGCGACCCTGCGGCCCATGGCATCGTAGATCGCTACGGTTCCCGTCTCTGCCGCAGGATTATGGAGGAAAAGTTCATTCCCAACCGGGTTCGGATAAATTGCAATTCCATGTTGGCCTGTGTTAGCAGCGCTAACGCCGCTCGGTGCTCCCAGCGTTTTTACCGACCAATGGCTATCCTCGTTGTCCGTAGTGCAAAGGGGAAGGAATTCGGAGTCGATGTGTAGCGTAAAAATAGGCAGACGAACCCAGGTAGTCGCTAACTGTGTAGTCTTCGGCCAAAAGAGAGCGATACCGAGTGATAAGGGATTTGAAGCGCTCGCCGATTGTTTCTGAAGGTCGATATCGACCGAATTGCCGTGGTTCATAAGCGAGTTAGCAATCCAGCCCGAAGGCGGAAGGTATCCTTCGTAGCCAACGATGGAAGAATCCCAATTGTAGGTAGCCGAAACCTCGGTAAGATAGGGCCACAGCGAATCCAGATTGATATTGGTACCCATATCCACCGCCAGCGGCAGGGTATCCACCGCTCCAACAAACGCGCTGCCGGATTCGCGATGCAACCGCTCGGGCTGCGCCAGGAGTGGCGAAGCAAGACTTCCTATGACTTGGATGGAAGTATCCCGCATTCCCATGCCATTATTATAACGAAGGTTAAGCTCAGCGGTGTCTGGCCCCGAAAGGCTCCGATAACTAAGTGCGATACTGTCCTGCGGCAGCAGCGCCCTCGGGGCAGAGCGGCTGTCGTCAATTGAAAAGGCTTGGGAACCGGTGAGCCATAGGGAATCCAATATTACCGTACCGCAGGGTTCCAGTCGAACGAAAGTGTTGACCGGTTGACATCCTTCCTGCCTGACAGTGGCGGATTGTTCTGCAAGTGGAATAGAACAACTCGGAATGGAGACTATAATACTATCGATGCCCCAGGTCTCGTCCGTGGTTATATCCTCACCGGTTGTCCAGACATTGTTGGAAATAAAGTTAAGATTTACGGAACTTTCATTATTTGGTATTTCAAAGGAAAAATGATATACGGCATCGCCAAAGTAGGAAATGCCCAGCACATTCGAAAGCTCCGCGCCAGTCTTCATCGGATTATTTATGATATGGTTCGGATCGTACCGCTGGGGATAGGATTGCCCCCATGCATTATACATATTTGCGAAGGTGCTATAGCTCAAGGTATCGCTGTCATCAATTGCAAAGCCCCATCGGTCCGGGCCATCGATTGGTGAGTTCCCATCCCATGAGCCGTTCGCATAGAATGCGAAGCTGATGATAAGTGAATCATGGGCGGGAAGGTTTGAAAGATTTAGTGTGACTGTTTGTTTTCCAAAACGGCCAAAGAAATACTTCCCAAGGCCTGGAGCGAAACAAGTGGCAAGTGGCGCACCATCCGGTGGGACCGTAACATTGGTGCTCCACGAAATGGAAACGCCGGAAGCATCCGATCGGCCATCGATACCCTTATTGAAATCGCTTTGATAGAGAAGAGTTTGGCCGAATGAATTCGTGGAAAAAAGAAAAGCCATGGATAAGCAAATGCTCGGTGCGAAAAGCATCGGCAGCATTTTTCGAGGGAATAACAAGGAATTCATAGGAGTGGAATTTTTTATTGGAGGCCTAAAACTATTTTCTGTGTTGTTGTGCGATTGCCAGCACTTAATCGAAGAAAGTACACACCAGAAGCGTCACCCTGAACGTTAAGCACCACCGAGGATTGCAAAGCCTGCGCGCTAGTGTTGCAGACTTCTCTTCCAAGTAAATCAAATAATTGGAACTGAACATCTGCGTACTCAATGCCACTTACCGTGTAGCCTATTCGCAATTGATCACCGGAGACTCGGATCCAGTTAATATTAAGCGTTCCAGCGTTTATGAGCAAAGGACTCACTCCGCTTTGCACGCCCAGCGTTTTTATTGCCCAATGGCTATCCTCGTTATCGGTAGTACATAAGGAAAGTTGCTGGTCCCCAACTTGTAGTATAAGTGTGGGCAGACGGACCCAGCTCGTTGCAATCCGCGTCGTTTTGGGCCGAAAGAGAGCCGTGCCCAGGTCCAGCGGTTGCGAAGCAGAAGCACTTCCATTTTGTATGCTTATATTGACCGCATTGCCATGGTTTGCAAGCGAGTTGAGGATCCAGCCGGTAGGAGGTAGATAAGTAATAAAACTTGCGATAGAGGAATCCCACGAATATGTAGCCGTGATGGCAGAAAGATACGGCCAGAGCGAATCGAGATTGATGGTAGAGCTAATATCGACAGCAAGCGGAAGTGTGTCCGCACTGCCAAAGAATGCGCTTGCGGATTCGCGGTGCAAGCGCTGTGGCTGTGCGAGGAGTGGCGAGGGAAGAGTCCCGATGAGGAGTATGGTGGTATCGAGTGTCCCAGCACCAGCGGCATAGCGAAGGTGTAACTCCGCGGTATCGGGGCCCTGCGTGCCGAGGTAACTAATACCAATACTATCGAGCGTATCGAGAGCGTAAGGTGTTGAAATTCCTTGCGTAATTGCGAAGGAGGAGGATCCTTCGAGCCAGACCGAATCAAGGGTCACTTGCCCACACGTCTTGAAATGGACAAAGGTGTCCACCTGCTGGCAACCATCCTGATGCATCATTGCAGCTTGCTCTACCGGCGAAAATGCGCCCGTGCCGGATGTGAAGTCATACCGCCACAGTGAACACGCAGGCTTATCGTCAAAGCCATACAGTATCAGGCCGGAACATCCATTGACGAGGCAAAATCGGACATCATTCAGGCCGGAGGGACCTTTGATCCCGGTCCAAATCGTCCCCTGGTCCGTCGAGTAATAGAATCCGCCGTGGTTGACGAGATCCTTGTCACTGTCGAAGTCCTGGACCTGGAAAACGAGGAGTTTGTCGCCAATGCCCGCGAGATGCCCGTCGAATCGGAAGGGAAAGCTCGCTATTTGGGAGAAGGTGCTGCCATAATCGGTGGACTTGTAGATGATCCCGTTATTGTATGGCGTTCCATTCGTCCATCCTTCCGGGGCCGAGTAAAAGTCAGACGTTCCCATCACGCCATAGACGGTCCAGGCTTCCACATTCATCGTGGAGTTGTTCCATGTAATGCCACCGTCGTTCGACGTAAGCCAATTTTGCCCACGATAATCGCTGATAACACCATGAAGATCGTCCACGAAATCGCAACAGTTCGTACTCGCCAGGAAGCCGTCGTGAAACGATTGTCCCCCATCGGTCGAAATATGCCCCTGATTGAACAGGTCGGTTACGATCATGGCATGTGGCGAAATTCGCACGGAAGTTCCCGAGCCTTGGAGCGGAGTCTCGTTCCAGGACCATCCACCATCGGTGGTATGCCACAGCGCGCTTGTTCCACTGCCGCCGTAGCACGTCATAGCTAACCAGCCATGAAGGGAATCGGTCATGAGCACATCGGCAATCTCGCCGCTGTAGCCTGGCGGGGTTACGCATTTTCGCCAAGTCTTGCCGGCATCGCTGGTGCGATACAGCTCGATCGGCGGCTGAGGATAATTCGGCCTTCCAGGACTCATTCCAAGGCCGACAAACCCGTTATTCTCGTCAACGAATTTTACCAGCGAAATGGCACCGTCGAAAACGCCGATTTTTGTCCATCCTTGCGCCAGCGCAGAAAGAGGCAATAAAATATAAGCGCTTAGTAAAAACGCCTTCAACAACCGTAATGAGAAGAGCACGTTCCGGAACATGGTTGACCCTTCTAAGAAAAGCTCGGAGCCTGCGATCATGCTCCGATGACCGAAAATTCACCCTCTTAAAGCATGATGCGAGGTAATGTAGTTCCGGGTTTCCAAGATTTTTCATTTAGGGGGCTATAGAGCCGTTTGAATTGACTCGAGGAGTTTGTGCGCTCGTACCGAAATATCGAATCGGGCACCTAAACGCATGATCTTCAGCCGTTCTTCCAACGGTGCGCTCATTGAAGATCGAAGCGCATCCAAAAGCCCCTGTTTGTCCGCTCGCTCTTTAGTATAGCCCAGGTTACCAACGACCTCTTGGAGAGCAGGAACCGGTGCGACGATGGGAACGCATCCGGAATTCATTGCTTCGGCTACAGCGAGGCCGAAACTTTCCACAAGCGAAAATTGGCAATACGCAGCAGCATTTTGGAATTCCTCCACCAGACCCATCGGAGGCAAAGGCCCTTCGATAGCAACCGCATTTGGAATTTCTGAGGCATCAGCAAGTGCTTTTTCCTGCGCGGCTCCACGAAGACCAACAATGCGAAATTCGCATTCCGGCATTTCTCTTGCGAGTTCGAGAAAAAGCCCCATTTGCTTAAGTTCGTAATCGGCTACTGCATCGGCCTGCGATACCGTTAAAGCAATCTGCTTCTTTTCTCGACCATCGTATTTAAACCGGGCTGTATCGACGGCGTTGTAAATAACCGTGGACTTTGAATGATGTGGAATTTGAATGTCCACCTCGTGCTGCGTGTCGTTGGAAACAGGAAATAAGTGTGTAGCGAATTGTAGCGTATGTTTTACGGCGAACCATCTCCAGCGCCGAGTGCGTGCGCCAACGCCCAAGTCCGGTAGATTTTCTATCTCAAAACCTCCAACCACCACAAATACTTTTTTTCCGAGCATGCGAGCAATGATACTCGTACACAGCGTATGATAATCTGCAAACCAAAAGTAAAGAGCATCGCGGCTCAACATGGAAGCAGCAATTCGAAGCTGCAGCACCACGAGGTTCACTCCTGCCCGCCATCCCCTTCCAATCGCCGAGTCGATAATATCCAGCTCGTGTTCCTGGCGAAGGATCGTGATGTCATTCTTCACAAAGGTGGAGATGAGTGGCCCTACGAAGGTAATTTTCATGCGAGTTTTTACGGCTGGGGAAAACGCCCGCATTCTTCACTTTGATTCAGCTACTCGCTAATTTGGCCAAAATCTTGTTCAAGGTTGAGGAAATGGAGTCCCTTATCTCGATATTATTATGGAAAAGCCGGAAGTTTTTCTTCCGCTTTTAGTGTTCGCTCGTGAAAGGCACTTTTGGCCAAAGAGGTCTGTGGCACTGACTTTTGGTCAATAATTAGATTTTTTAGCCAAAATTCAGCCTTTCAAATGGAAGCTACCGTAAGAGAGGGGTAGTAGCCCTCCCGCATATCAGTGCTGATAACGCGAACAAACTTGCTTCCTTCATTTTGTCAATTTAATTTCACTTCGGATGCTCCGGGCAAACTTCGTGGTTTGCTTGCGCATCGGGTGATGTTTTTAGAGCATTTTTGCTGGCATTCATTGGACCTTGTGCCCCAGGCACGTGAAAGCCGGCGCAATTTGGGAGGATCATTTCGTCTGACCCCTCGTGGGGTTGTTCACTTATGCAATATGAAGCGTGGACTTACGAGTTCCACATTACAATTCGCGAAGTGAAGTTCAGGCGAATGTCCATATTCTCAGGGTCTGTGAAGTTCATTTTCTATCTTCTTCAGTGGATCGTCATGCGATTCGAGCGCGTGCGGCCAACCTTTATGGCTTGCCGGGATTTCGCGCTTCGATTATCGCAGTGCATGATCGAGTGTGCATTCGGCTCGTTGCCGGAGAGTTCACCTTGTTTCGCGGTCGAACGCGGGCATTCGTCTGCCATAGAAGAAGAGCATCGGCCTCGCCGGGTTCCATCGCAACTTCGGCGCGGCGTGTTGCAGTTTGATTCCGGCCGCTGCGGAGCGCTCCTTCGCAGTGTGTACCGGCGACGGTAAGCAAAGAACTCAGCCTTGAATTCCCTTAGGAGCCGGCGTAGTGTTGCCGAGCTCCGGGAACGCTCTATCACACATCCGGATCCGAAGTCCTATCACAGTAGATCCGTGAACTATCCACAACGATTACGAAAAGAGATCGTCATCAATGCCGAGCGCGAAGATGAGGTCCGCATAGCTATTACCGAAGACCGCAACTTAGTCGAGCTCTTCGTTGAGACTCCCGAAACCGAGCGCCATGTCGGCGACATATTTTTGGGGCGCATTGCGAAAGTAATTCCCGGCATGAATGCCGCCTTTATCGATGTCGGTCTCGAACAGGACGCATTTCTCCATTTCTCGGATGTCGGCGATTCTTATGAAACGTCTTCGGCGTTTTTGGCCGGAGAAGATGCCGAACTGAGCGACGACGATGATGAGGAAGAAGATTATTTAGTGGAAGAAGGCGCAACCGCCGCCGAGCAGAAAGTCTATCGCCCGCGCGGCGGGCGCGGTGGCGGCGGCACTCGCTCGAACGACCGTGGCCTTGCGCGCGCAGCGACTCCGCAACCCATCGGCATTACCAGCGCCGAGAATGGAAGCAGAATGGAGCTTCGCCTGGCCGGCGATCGCTCCGCTCCACGTGGACTCAAGCCGGTACCATCCTTACTCGGCGCAAACGTTTCCCTCGAACCGGATAAACCTATTCTCGTCCAAGTCACGCGTGAGGCATTCGCCAATAAAGGCGTCCGCGTAACAAGCCGCATTTCGCTTCCGGGTAGATTCCTGGTGCTTGTGCCCTTCGAGCCGGGCATTGGCATTAGCCGAAAAGTGTATTCCGTGCGGGAGCGCACCCGGCTCCGCCGAATTGTTCGATCGCTCAAACCGCGAGAACTGGGCGTCATCATTCGCACCGTTGCCGAGAATAAGGAAGAATCCGCGCTTCGTGAGGATTTGGAGAAGCTTCTGGAACAATGGCGGGAAATCGAGAAGAAAACGCGCGAACTTCAGCAAACCTCGACCATCGTCCAGCCGGCGCTCATGTATAGCGATCCGAGCCTGACCTCCAGCGTCATGCGCGACCTCTTCACGCCAGATATAACGCGCATTGTTATTGACTCGCGAAAAATGTATCGCGAAGTCATGGACTATGTCGAATGGGCTGCGCCCAATTTGACCGGCACGGTCGAACTTTATCGTGGTACGCGTCCCATTTTCGATGCCTTCAATATCGAGCCGCAGATCGAGCAAACGCTGACTCGAAAAATTCCACTGCCCAGCGGAGGCTATCTCTTTATCGAGCACACCGAGGCGATGGTGGTCATCGATGTGAATTCGGGGCGTTATGCTGCGCGCCGCGAGCAGGAGTTGAACTCGCTCAAGACAAATCTCGAAGCAGCCCGCGTCATTGCGCGCCAGCTTCGCCTGCGTGATATTGGTGGCATCATCGTCATCGACTTTATCGATATGGGTGAAGAGCGCAATCGCAAGAAAGTCTATGATGAGATGCGGAAGGAACTTCGCAATGACCGTGCGAAGTCATCCGTATTGCCGCTGACGGAATTTGGTTTAATGCAGATCACGCGACAACGCATTCGACAAAGCATTGCTCGTACGCTTTCCGAGACGTGCCCGGTCTGCGGCGGCACAGGGCTCCTTGTAAGCAAAACCACAATCATCCATCAGATTGAGCGGTGGCTCGAACGCTTCCATGCCGCTTCGAAGGAGCGCGCGCTCATTCTGAAAGTCCATCCGACGCTGGGTGAAATCCTGAACAAAGGGCTCATCTCGCCAATCCGCAAGATGGAACTAAAGCATTTCATTCGCATCCGGCTGGAGATGGACGAAACGCTCCTGGGCGATGAGTTCAAGTTCTTCAGTCCGAAGCAAAAGAAGGAGATAACTGCCGAATTCTCACCCACGGAAGTAACACCGGCGGTGGTGAGCGATCTTGCACTCGAGGCCAGTCACGAGCATGCGGAAGAGGAATCCGAAGACCGGCGGCCCAGCGCGCGGCTCGATGAAGAGCGGCAGAACGAAGACCGCATCGAAGAACTGGCGTTGCAGCACCGCGAAGGGCGCCCGAACAAACCGCAACGGAACTATCGCCAAAAGCGCCGTGGGCCGCCGCGAGAGAAGCGATCGGGAGCGAATGTGAACAAGAGCGTGAACAGCCAACAAGTACGATGAAGTTGTTCTCATTCTTTCGCGCTCCACGAAAGCTAAATTTTTTAAAAAAGTTGAACGGAAATCATGCGATGAGGGAATCATTGGAGTTACGCTCCACATTCTAATAAGCGAAGGGTCGAGCGTGTATTGGAAACGATACCCTCGGCCTAATGTGGTGAAGGTGAAAGAAGCGCGTGTAGCCCGGAGCGGGATGCCCCGGGCTATATGCGTTTAAAGAGGCACACTCTCGATTTCCAAAAATACGTTCCCTGTGTGTGATGGACGATCACTGGGTTTAGTGGATTACGTGGACGCTCTGATAAATCGCTGACTTAGCAGAGTGTTCAAAATGCGAACCCCCCAAAGCGGTTACTACACCTGCAGTGTATCGTGTCGTTGGGTCTATTTTTAGGAAAAAACTTGACTCTATTAAAACAAGCCGCAATGGTTATTGCAACGGAATGGTTATGAATCCATGGGTGAAATTCTGAAAAAGCGGTTGCGTATGTCGAAATTTGAGAGTCCTGCGCAGGAAGCGACGCTGGCTCTGATGGTCACGGCCAGTGAGTTGCGAGCGAATATGGACCGCTTGCTTGCCGAATTCGGTCTGACAGGCGAGCAATACAATATTCTGCGAATTCTTCGCGGGGCCGGCTCCGAGGGACATCCTTCCGGGGAAATCGGCTGCCGGATGATTGACCGGTCCCCGGATGTTACGCGGCGTATCGACACGCTGGCTCGCCAGGGCTTCGTGGAGCGCGAGCGTTCAACAGGGGACAAGCGTGTGGTGCGAGTCCATATTACCGAGAAAGGTCTGGGTCTGCTTAATAGCATAACCCCGAAACTCGAAGTATTCGAACAACGAATAGTGGGAGAAATAAACGAAGAAGACCTTCACCGTTTGGCCATGCTGTGCGAGAAAATGATCGAACGGGATGCCATCGCTGCGGAGGACGGGAATCAAAATTGCGATACGGATTAGATTTCTTCCATGAAGCATTAATTCAGCAACAGTGCATGAACGGCTGCGTTGATTTAAGGGTATTGCGCTCCACTGTAAAAAGTGGAAAGGAATTCCAATTAGAATCACCGTACACATGCGACCTTTTCGAACCGTTACGCTTCTTTCGGCGGCTACGCTGGTAGGGATTCTGGCCGGATGCGTGCAGACTTCCGCTCCGTCTGCACCGATCAGTACTGATACGAGCTATAACCCGAATGCTCCGGCCTACGCGGAAATTGCGACGAATCCCGCGAGTTCGCCATATTATACGGAACCGGTTATCTCCTATGGTGCTCCCGGGGACGGCCTATCCGATACGTGGGATACTACATCAACGTATCTTGCTTCCTTCCACTATACCGTTCCGCCGACGGGGAAACGTGATGCAGTGGCATTCGCCGTTGAACGTGCGACCGCTACGCTGATGCCGCGGCCCGGGATTGTGGGAACTGGGACGGCGGTCGCTTCCGATGGCTCGCGTCACATAATGGTGTTCGCAGCTACGAAGGGCGATGCCGCCGCTGTGCCGGCAACAATTAATGGGATTCCCACGGAGGTGCGAGTTATTGGCCGGGTGCGGGCATTCGATGTTTATACCAGTGCATACCGCCCCATTGTACCCTGTGGTGTTAGCGTTGGGAACTCACGTGAAAATTCCTCTGGTACGATTGCTTGTATTGTGGTGAAGCATGGCATTCGATATATTCTCAGTAATAACCACGTTTTGGCACGTTCGAACGATGCGTATGTGGGTGAACCTATTGTGCAGCCGGGCCGAGCAGATAATTATGGCCTGCCAACAGGGCAAATCGGGGTATTAAGTGCGTATAAAAAGGTAAGCTTCACGAGTGATAATCTTTTCGATGCTGCTGTGGCACGGCTTACCACGGAAAATTCGTATGATGAGGCAGATCAGTTTTCACCCAGTCATACCTGGGAGAATGCCCAGGTCGGAATGGCCGTACAAAAGGTAGGGCGTACCACGGGCTTGACAACCGGTACGATAGCGGCGACGGATGTGACGCTAAAGGTTGATTATGATAATGGTATGACGGCTACGTTTGTGAACCAGATTTTCGTGCCAGATTCCAATTTTCTTCAACCTGGTGACAGCGGTTCGCTGCTCGTCACCCAGAATGGGAATCATCCGGTGGGGCTATGTTTCGCCGGAGGATCGTCTGGCGCGTTTGCGAATCCGATTGGACCGGTCCTCAGCTATTTCGGAGTGGATTTAGCTGGAACGAATAATTGAATCGTGAGTGGATTACTGCTCGATTCCAGCCAGTGACTTTATGTGATGAACTTCCTGATTTGTTAATGGGCGTGAGTCCCCACGCCCCATCCCGCGATGAGTAATACCGGCAAAGCTGGTCCGGTCAAGCTTTTCGACCTCATATCCGAGCGTTTCGAAGATTCTTCGGACTTCCCGGTTTTTACCTTCGCGAAGCCGGAGCATAACTTCATTTGGATTTTCCATGGCCGAGACTTCTATGGGGCCGGTTACTTCACCTTCGCCAATATCGAGGCCTCCGTCGGAAAGTTTTCTGACATCGGTAAATTCCAATCGCCGGTCCAGGGTAACGTGATACTCTCGTTCAATTTCAGAACTGGGATGCGTTAATCGGTTTGTAAGTTCCCCGTCATTCGTGAGCAGGAGCACACCCGTGGTATTGCGGTCAAGACGTCCGATAGGATAGACGCGTTCGTGGAAATTGATATAATCGAGAACGGTCGAACGGTCCTTTTCATCGCTTGTCGTCGTAATAGTATCTTTGGGTTTATTAAGAAGGAGGTAGATATGCCGCGATTTAATCGAGACCATTTCGCCATTAACCGTAATGATATCTTCGAACGGTTTGACCTGAACTCCCAATTCTTTAATCACTTTGCCATTAACCATTACCACTCCCTGTGTTATCAATTCATCCGCTTTCCTGCGAGAAGTAAGGCCAGCATTAGAGATATATTTATTTAAACGAATGGTGCCGTTGAGGGAGGATTCCTCTCGCTTAAGTTCTGGGTTCGCAGCTACTGCAGATTTCTTAACTAATTTTAGGGGTAGGTTGGACTTGCCTGATTTATGAGCCGGAAATTTCTTTTTTCCAATAAAGGTTGATCGGCCGAACTTCGGTCGATTCGCTGGAACACCATTCCTTTTTCGAAGGTGGGTCAGCGGTCGCTTCGGAATGCTTTGGGTTTCCGAATGTGCAGTTTCCGATTCCTTTTTCAGTACCGGCTTGGTATGGCGTACGCGAGGACGATCCCCGACCGTCCGTGCCTTCGTTCCGGGATGCGGAGGGCGTCTCGAAGACTTTGGTTTTATACGCCGTGGGCTTTTACGTTGTGTTGGCATAAAGATGAGAGGTGGTAAGAGTATATTTAATTCGAAATGTCGGTTCCGTTGTGAGCACTGCGTTCTGCCGCAGTTAGGTCGAGTTCGATACCAATTTCATCTTCAAGGGCCTCTTCTGCACTTTCGGGCATATCGTCCTCCTCTCGCTCGGCCAACTCCTTGGCAACGGCGATTGCTTCATCCACGGTGACATCGCCTTCGGTGCCGAGAAATTCCGGACTTACGAAAGTGCTCGCCGCTTCTTCGAGGGTCGTGGCTCGGACGGACTCCTCCTTCATGAGTTCATCAATCTCGCGTGGCCGTGGCAGGTCCTGAATGCGTGGCAAGCCAAAATGACGGAGGAAATCCACGGTTGTTCCATAGAGGAGTGGCCGACCCACCGTTTCAGAGCGTCCCGTAATCGTAACAAGATTTTTTTCGAGCAGTGATTTCAATACTTCATCACAATTAACTCCGCGAATATTTTCAATATCGTTTTTGGAGACGGGCTGCTTATAGGCGACAATAGCCAATGTTTCGAGTGCTGCACCGGAAAGCCTTCGTCGGGATTTTTCCCTGAAGAGCCGTGCAACATATTCGCCATATTCTGCACGTGTTGCGAATTGGTAGCCACCCGCAATTTCGATTAAGCGAAATGCACGACCGCTCCCTTCATACTGATCGTTGAGCAGTTGTACCGCCTCATGAATAATAGAGAGTTCCAGAAGTGGCTTTTTGCGCCGCTTTTTTGCCTGCGGTTCATCGGGTGCTTCAATGGGCGGCTCGGCAGGCCCGGCCGCAACTTCGATCTCCGGCGTAAGTGCGAACGGATGCTCTTCGGCCGGATGCTCTTCGGCCGGATGCTCTTCGTGAGAGGAGGGCTTTTCTTCGGCAAGCTCTTCCCCTAAAATAAGAGCGCGCAATTCCTGCGCACTGAGTGGCTCATCGCTGGCGAAGAGCAGAGCTTCGATGGTTGGGGCGATATGTTCGGCAGATTGATTTCGCATCGTTATAAAATATGCTTTCTAATTATTGTACGAGCTGTTACGGACGGAACAAGATAATTTCGTCAAATACACCATGTTGTCGAAGCGCGATAAAATGGTTTCGGACCAGATCCAGGATTGCAATAAAGGTGACGGCGATGTAAACCCGAAATGCCGGAGAGAGCTCCTCGACATCCCGCACCTGCGGAAATTCTGCAAACAGCTCACCGAAATTTACTTCGCCTCGCTGCGAAATGGAAGATAGGATCATCTCCGACTGCTCTTCGATGGTCACAGGAATCATTTCCACGTCATGAGTCCGTTTAATTTTCGGCGCACGCTCAATAGCGCGTCGGAATGCATTCATCAAATGAAAAATGGTAACGTTCTTCAGCAAATTTTCTTCTTCCTGCGGTGCTTCCGTGCGTTCATCCTGCCCAAAATATTGGCGATAATAAATCTTGCGCTGCTCCTCGCCCATAACGGAAAGCTCTTCGGCCATTTCCTTAAAGCGCCGGTATTCCAGTAGTCGGCGGACGAGGTCGGTGCGAGGATCTTCCTCCTCCACTCCTTCTGCCGTTTCTTGCCGTGGCAGGAGCATCTTTGCCTTAATTTGGCAGAGCTCCGCAGCCACAACGATGAACTCCCCGGCAATATCCAGATCCAGCGCGGTCATCATCCGCAAATAATCAAGGAATTCTTGGGTTATTCGAGTGATGGGAATATCATAAATATCGAGTTCATCGCGCTTGATAAAAAAGAGGAGCAAATCAAGCGGACCCTCGAAGACGGACGAACGGTCACCTTTAGATAGCCGGACTTTATAGAGCGGTGGCTGTGCCGACGCCTCGGGTATGGCTGTTGGAAGGTCCAGGGGTTGGTGTGCAATAGGGTTTTCCATCTTTCTCAACCCTTTAATCGTTTAAGCTGGCAATTAGATTCGGAATTTCGGTGAAATTCTTTGTCCCATTCGAGAACTATCGTATTCTAAGAGGCATTTTACACCGCCAACGCTGTTGCCGAGGATCTCTTCTACATTAACTATGGCTCATAAAATACCGCTTCGCGATTTTTTCCGCAATCCTGAAAAAACAAATTATAGAATCTCGCCGGATGGACGATTTGTTTCCCATACCGAGCCGTTCGAGCGACGAATGAATGTTTTTGTTGAGCCCATAGGAGAGATTGGAAAAGGCAAAGCGATTCGAATAACCTCCGAGACTTCTAGAGACCTGATGGCTTACTGGTGGAAAAACAATGATACCATTATCTATATGCGGGATTTTGATGGTGACGAGAATTTCCATCTTTTTGCTGCTAAACGGGATGGTTCGGAACAGCGTGACCTCACGCCATTTCCCGGCGTGAGAGCGGATATTGTCGATGATTTGGAAGAGATCGAAGGCGAAGTGCTTGTTGGGATGAACCAGCGGAATCCGGAATGCTTCGATGTCTATCGGCTTAAAATCGATACTGGCGAGATGCGCATGGTTGCCGAGAACCCCGGAACGGTTACTCGCTGGGTAACCGACCACGCGGGAACAGTACGCATCGGCATCATGACCGATGGTGTAAATTCCACGTATCTTTATCGTGATCGTGACGATGAGCCGTTTCGTGACGTGCTGACAATCCATTTCAAAGAAGCGCTCGAACCGATGTTCTTTACCTTCGATAATAAAGCCGTGTATGCGCTTAGTAATCTTGGGCGCGATCGATTGACCGCAGTAAGGTACGACATGGCGAATGCCCAGGAGCTCGAAGTGTTCTATGAGCATCCGGAAGTGGATCTCGATGGACTATCCTTCTCTCGTAAGCGCAAAGTACTCACGCAGATTACGTACACGACCTGGAAGCAGCAGCGGGAAATTTTGGACGAAGAGACTCGAAAATTGTTTGACCAGCTTTCTCAAAAGCTTCCAAATTATGAAATAAATATTTCCGATCACACCAAAGACGAGGGGACATTCATCGTCCGTACTTACAGCGATCGTTCACTCGGTGCCTTTTATCTGTACGATTTTGCTAAAAATGACCTCCAAAAGCTTGCCGATGTCAGCCCGTGGCTGAACGAAGCAGATTTGGCCCCGATGAAGCCGATTACGTATCAATCCCGTGACGGACTGACGATCCATGGCTATTTGACCTTACCAATCGGAAAGCCGGCGAAAAACCTGCCCGTTGTTGTTAATCCGCACGGAGGTCCCTGGGTTCGCGACCGATGGACGTACAATCCAGAAGTGCAATTTCTTGCCAATCGCGGCTATGCGGTATTGCAGGTTAACTATCGAGGCTCCACAGGCTATGGGCGTAAATTCTGGGAAGCTTCGTTCAAGCAATGGGGTAGAACAATGCAGGACGATGTGAGCGATGGAGTGCTATGGCTCGTTAACGAGGGAATTGCCGATCCGAAACGCGTTGCTATCTATGGCGGAAGTTACGGTGGTTATTGCACATTAGCGGGCGTAACCTTTACACCGGAGCTTTATGCGTGCGGGATCGATTATGTCGGCGTATCCAATCTGTTCACATTTATGAATACGATTCCGCCGTATTGGAAACCGTTCCTGGAATCCATGTATGAATTGGTTGGGAACCCGGAGAGCGATGAGGAGCTGCTGCGTGCCGCGAGCCCGGTATTTCATGTCGATCGTATTCGCGCTCCGCTTATGGTTGTGCAGGGTGCGAAGGACCCTCGAGTGAATATCGAAGAATCGAACCAAATCGTGGAAGCGCTGAAAAAGCGTGGCATCGATGTACCCTATCTGGTGAAGGAAAATGAAGGGCATGGGTTCCATAACGAAGAAAACCGCTTCGAAATGTATGAGGCTATGGAAGGATTTTTAGAGAAGCATTTGGATGGGCATTAACCCTTGAGTTTCCAAAGTGTATATCCGCCAATGGTCGTATCGTATTGGTAATGGGGTTCCACGATGCTATCAAAGCCTTCAATTTGGTGAATGCTCATAGCCGGAGCGTAATGGACCCAGTCGATTATGTCCTGTGGGCCATTCGCCATTACAATATAATACGGTTTCTCGGTGAGGATAGAAGCGATAAATTCCCTGCGCCAGGCCATTTGATAACTCGGATGGGAACCATCTGGTTCACTCATCGAAAGGGGATAAAAGGTAGTAAATCTGCCAATAGCTCGGTGCTGTAAGCGCCAGCGAATGCCTGCCGTAAGAGTCGCACATTCTATACCTGTGTGCGGTGGTGCGGTCCGATCGATATAGGAGGCAACAGCCGCATCAACGCTCCTTCGATACCCTGGCTCATGAATAAATGCGTTCCGCACTTCATCCAGTGATGTGGTACCAAAACAGGCTTGGCCAAACGTTGCAAGGAGATTGAACGGATAGATGCGAAGCACGATATACAGGGATAATGAGACTACTGCGACAACCTTCCATGTCCTTCCGTGTATGGCGTCAAGGAACGATTCAAGTGCAAGAGCACTGAATGGAGATCCAACCAGAATGACCGGCTCAAAATGGTATGGAATAAATTTTCCCATCACAAACAGCGAGAGAAGTCCTGCTACACCAAATCCGCTGTAGAGCACCACATCGGCCAAGTCCAGCAACCGGACATTTTGCCATAAGGAGTTCCGGCTGTGCAAAGGTCGTAATCGCGGAAGCAATGCAAGAAGGAAACCGGCGGTGCTTAGGAGCAGAAAGAACTTTTGTACTCGGAACTCATGAAGAGCCTTCCCCAGCGATAGCCGAATTGGACCATATATATCAAGATTATATCGAACGGTAATCCAATAGACTTGTTCAATTCCACCCGGATGCATAAAATAGGGAAGGAAAAGTGCGATTAGTACTAGTGCGACACCGGTACAATAGAAACTGATTTTTAGGACCCGTTCTTCTTTCAGAAGAAAACAAAATATAAGTCCGACCACTGCAAAGGTTCCATAGGTTGCACGGAAGGTAAACATAAGTGTGAGTGCAATCCCTGCACCCAGCGCATTGACATAGCTCAATGCTCCATGGTGTTCCTTGGCTACAATCAGTAACAAGGTGCCGACCAGGAGGAAGAAAATGGCAAATTCGTCGCGTTGGCCCGCCATCAAGATTCCGTTGCCTATATAATGAAGCATGTAGAATAAAACCGAGATGAACGCGGTTCGAGGCAGAAGCCAACGTGAAAGTATATTAAAGAAAAGCCAGGCGATCCCCAGATGAAGTACAAAGTCGAATAATCGAAACCCAATCGCTGAATTACCAAAAAGCACGATGGAGAGCCAGTGCATATAGACGGTTCCCGGAAAATCATGGGCCCATGAACCCAAATATGGGAGCCGTCCAAAGCGAAGAAGATCGGTCGCCATGGACTGAAAGATTTCATTGTCCCAATTCAGAGGGAAAAAAAGGTCCAGCGCAAGGAGCACTGCAGTCCCGGCAACTGTTGCTGCCAGAAACCGACGTTTGTAATGAGATGGGTCATTTCTCACTGTGGCAGGAGGAGTCCCATCTTTTGCTTCACATCCTGAAGCCGCGGCTCTGAAATGGATCGGGCTTTTTCTGCGCCAAGCTGCATCAGCCGTTCGAGTTCACCACGATCCGCAATAATCGCGCGGTGCTGAACGCGAATGGGTTCGGTAACAGAAATCACAACCTCCGCTACAGCTTTCTTTAGATCGCCGTAGCCACGAGCATTTGCAAAATCGGTTTCCACCGCCTCCTGCGTTTTACCCGTAAGGGCCTGATAAATGGTAAGAAGATTATTCACTCCTGCTTTGACCGGGTCTTTGGAAAAGCGAATATCAGAGCCCGAATCTGTTTTTGCCCGCATAATCGATCGCTCGATAACTTTGGGATCATCGAGCAAGTTTACGGCATGACCTTTCACCGCTCCGGAACTCTTGGACATTTTTGCCGAAGGATCGTCCAAACCCATGATTCGTGCTCCGGAAGCAGCAATCATCGGTTCCGGAACAATAAATGTTTCACCGTAATGGTGATTGAATCGTTCCGCAATATTGCGGGTTAGTTCCACATGCTGTTTCTGGTCCTCCCCGACGGGAACTTCATGCGTATCGTAAAAGAGAATATCTGCGGCCATCAGGACGGGGTAATCCAGCAAGCCGGCAAGGATCGTTTCCTGCTTCGAAGACTTATCCTTGAACTGTGTCATTTTATTCAACCAGCCGATTGGTGTAATGCAGTTCAAGAGCCATGCGCCTTCCGCATGAACAGGAACATGGCTTTGCACGAAGAGGATGCTTTTGTCGGGATCGAGGCCCACGGCAAGGAATAGCGCTAGAAGGTCGAGCGTGCGCTCACGCAATTCCGTCGGGTCTTGTGGTACGGTGAGTGCGTGCAGGTCAACAATACAAAAGATATTTTCCTTATCAGGATCGTTTTGGGACGCAACCCATCGCCGGACCGCGCCGATATAATTGCCGATGTGGATAACGTTCGATGGTTGAATGCCGCTAAAGACTCGTTGTTTCATAAGGAGTTCAGAAAGCGTTTGGAGCGGGAAGAAAGTTCACGCTTCGAAATCCGGTATTCGGTGACCGTAATCCTTGTCCGAAATCCGAAACCTGCGAATCGAACTACAGGCTACAGACCTCGTACGACGGATCCCGGATGCTCAGATTCGAAGGACTCGCGGCATCCAGAGCTTTAAGAGTTCGAACCAGGTAAGACTGAAGGCGGCCGCAAACAGAGTAAGAATCCAATCGTGCAAATGGAATGGGCCGAAATGAAATATGCCGCGTAATGCTGGTATGGCAGTCGTGGCACCCAGGAGCAAGAGCGCGCCAGCGGTCGACCACCACAAACTCTTGTTCTGTTGTGCTCCGCGCGGTTTTAGGAGCATCCCAAAAAAGGTTCGTGCCCAGGAGCGGTCCACCAATGCAAGCATAAGGTTCGCGAGCACCAACGTGGAAAATGAAAGCGTGCGCGATTCAAACTCCGAATGGGTTTGCCCATAGGAAACGAGGTAAACGGTCGCTACGACGACCAGCATACTGACTCCCTGCAAAAGAGCAATAACGGTGCTGGATCCCTGGAATAGCGGCTGTTTGGGATCGCGTGGAGGGCGGCGCATTATGTTTGGCTCTTCTGCTTCCGCTTCAAAGACAATGGAAGACATCGGATCGATGACAAGCTCGAGCATTACGATGTGAATCGGATAAAAGATCACCGGAAGACCGAGCAGTAATGGTAAAATAGAAAGTCCTGCGATTGGGACATGCATTGCCAGCACGTAATACATTGCCTTTTTGATGTTATCGAACGTGCGGCGCCCCTGACGGATTGCGCGAACAAGGGATGGAAAATCGTCTTGTGTCAAAACCACAGAGGCCGCTTCGCGTGCCACATCGGTTCCTCGAGCTCCCATGGCAATCCCAATGTGCGCCGCCTTGAGGGCTGGAGCATCATTGATTCCGTCGCCGGTCATACCAACTATTTCACCGGACTGTTTAAGGGCCTCGACGATCTGAAGCTTTTCGATTGGTTTTATCCGTGCAAATACATTAGTCGTGGCAATCTTTTGGCGCGCCTCTTCCGGTGATAAGCTCACCAATTCTTTGCCGGTCAGGACATTTTCTGCATCGCGGATGCCGGCTTCCCGTGCAATGGAAGCAGCCGTTGTGGGATAGTCCCCCGTAATCATGACGACCCGAATTCCTGCCTCGTAACACTCCTGCACCGCAGCCGGGACTCCTTCACGTAACGGATCCTGAAAGGCGAGCAGTCCAAGGAATGAAAATTGGTGATCTTCGATTGGAAGGGATCGCTCGAAAGTCCTGCTTTCCGCGACGGCAAGAACGCGCATACCTCGCTCCGCGAAGGCCTCGATTTGCTTGGAAATGTTCTGAGCGCGCGTAGCGTCCAGCCCAGAGAGACTCATGATGGTCTCGGGCATCCCTTTTACGGCAATGAAACCATCAGTGCCAGTACGATACGCGTTAAACATTGCGGGACGTTCTGGCGATAGACCAATCTCTTGCACAAGCGTTCCATCTGTATGCAGAATTCCATACCGTGCGGCAGCCTCTTGCACGGCACGGTCCATGGGATCCCAGGCCGGGAATTTTGTTGCGCATTGTGCAATGCTGAGCAAATGCAGATCGTTCGCTGAAATGGATGGAGTCGCAGATGTCAGAAATGCTGGCGTTCCATCCGTCACCACTGCCTGTAACGTCATGGAATTTCGTGTCAAAGTACCCGTTTTGTCCGTGCAAAGAACGGTAAGCGTTCCCAGTCCTTCGACGGCGGGCATGTAGTGAACGAGCATTCCTTTGCCCGCCAGGCGGCGCGCTCCTAAAGCCAGAAAGACCGAAAGTATTACGGGTATTTCTTCCGGCAGAAGCGACATCGCGAGCGCAATTCCCGCCAGACTCGCCTGCATCCAATCTCCACGCGTAATTCCATATAGGCCAATAACCAGGAGACAAAAGGCGACTCCTGCAAGAGCCGCTGCTCGTACTAATTTTGCAGACTGCTGTTGTAAGGGGGTCTTGGTTACAAGGGTTGT